>CAYJOP010000057.1:0-13954 GCA_964371835.1 uncultured Desulfovibrionaceae bacterium | reverse complement strand
TTATAAAAAAATATTCAAAATTTCAAACGTATGTAAAAGATTTAGGCTGTTGCCCTAAGCCATTTCTGAAGGGCTATAAAGGTAGATTGCAAAGCCTATTTTGTGAGTTTTTGTATACTGACTTTGTTAGTATTTAGACTAAGACAAGCATCTTTTCGGGCGTTTGTGTTGCCAAGGCAGGCAAGCTGGCTTAGCAGTCAATAAATTTTTATAATCTATTGAAACTCACTAGAAAATTATTTTAAATTTACCAAATATAAATCGTCTTCAATTTATTCTATAATCATACCCCCATGAAGCATTTGTACAAAGTTTTTCTAAACGTTAGTAGCTCAATACCACTGAAAATAAAACCTCAATGAAACCTTACTGCACCATCTAGGGGATGTTTTGAAAATCACCCCTGCGCTGCTAAAATCCGTATGAATAAAAAAGCAATTTGCTTGAAACCTTCTGCATAAAATAATTGCACAAAAAACATCGGAAAAGCATAGACTACATCAATAAATAATCCAAAAAATAAGCATGATTAGTGCTGCCAAGTAGAGAAAATTTAAGCGCTACTACTTTTTCAAATAACAAGCAAATATGCTTAGTGACAGACTTAAGTTTTTCTGTTATATTTTTTGTGTTGTACCTTTAAACCCACAGGAAGTGAGCTATGTCCAAACTGCACTACAAGCGCGTCTTGCTTAAATTAAGCGGCGAAGCCTTGGCCGGAGAACAAAAAAACGGCATTGAGCCAGAAACCGTAACCAAAATTTGCCAAGAAATTGGCTCAATTGTAAGTATGGGCTTAGAAGTTGCCTTGGTAATCGGCGGAGGTAATATTTTTCGTGGACTTTCAGCCTCAGCCAAAGGAATGGAACGCTCCTCCGCAGACTACATGGGCATGCTTGCCACCGTGTTAAATGCTCTTGCTGTACAAGATGTGTTAGAAAAACAAGGCTTTCCCACAAGAGTGCTCTCCGCCATCAACATGCGAGAAGTATGCGAACCCTTTATTAGACGTCGCGCCCTCAGACACCTAGAACATGGACGCGTAGTAATCTGCGCCGCAGGCACAGGCAACCCATACTTTACAACAGATACTGCCGCAGCTTTACGCGGAATGGAACTGCAATGTAACGCCATCATTAAAGCCACAAAAGTAGACGGCGTATACGACAAAGACCCCGTAAAATACAGCGATGCAGTAAAATACGATAAAGTAAGTTTTGACGAAGCCCTAGCCAAACACCTTGGCGTAATGGATGCAACAGCCATAGCCCTCGCTCAAGAAAACAATGTCCCCATCCTAGTGTGCAAGATGTTTAATGGTGATATTGGGCGTATTGTCCGTGGGGAGGAGGTAGGGACTATCGTTTGTAACCTTTAACCACTTGGCAATTTGTTGAAAATACGCAATCTGCATCGTCAGGCTCGTTTTTTATTACGGTCGAGGACCATAAGAGTACACTTTGCTCCATAAAAAACTTCGCCTTCCTTGCATCTTGCATATTTTGAACAAATTGCAAGGCAGTTTGAGTTAGAACGCAGGTATTTGTTGAAAATACGCAATCTGCATCGTCAGGCTCGTTTTTTATTACGGTCGAGGACCATAAGAGTACACTTTGCTCCATAAAAAACTTCGCCTTCCTTGCATCTTGCATATTTTGAACAAATTGCAAGGCAGTTTGAGTTAGAACGCAGGGCAGTTTGGGTTAGAACGCAGGGCAGTTTGAGTCAGAAAAAAATTTGAGCTTAAGAAATAATATATAAAATATTTTCTCAAAAAGTTGGAGGAATTATGGATAAGGATGATATTTTACTAGACACAGAGGACCGTATGATGAAAGCTGTTAGCAATATGGACAAAGATTTTGCCAAATTGCGTACAGGCCGAGCCACAACATCCTTGGTCGATGACATTAAAGTGGATTATTATGGTACACCAACACCAGTTAACCAAGTGGCCTCAGTGTCCATTCCTGATAGCCGCAGTATAGCCATTCAACCTTGGGATAAGGGTGCATTTGCCCTCATAGAAAAGGCTATTTTGAAATCAGACCTTGGGCTAACACCTGTAAATGATGGTAAAATTATTCGCATTTCCATCCCAGCCCTTACAGAAGAACGCCGTAAGGAATTAGTTAAAGTTTCTAGAAAATATAATGAAGATGCTAAAGTTGCTGTGCGCAACGTGCGCAGAGATGCCAATGAGAGCTTTAAAAAGTTAGAAAAAGATAAAGCCATTTCAGAAGATGATTTGAAAAAATCCACAGAAGAAGTGCAAAAACTTACTGACAAATACGTTGCCGAAGCTGATAAGAAATGTCAGGCTAAGGAAAAGGAGATTATGGACATTTAATAATTAGTTGAAAAAGCATAGTTTGCTGCGTCAGAAAATTTTTTGGTCAGGCCATGAGGGGAAGACCCACTCTCATCTCAAAAAAATATATTCTTTGCAGTCAATATTTTTTGAACGAATTATGAAAAGTGCTCTTTGCTGGTTAAACACTTTTAATAGATTTTATAGTAATCAATATTTTTGAAATACTTCTACCTAAAGTCCACCTTGTGAGGAGGAAGCGAGCAGGGGGAGTAATGAATTATATTTATAATATATGATGGAAAACTTACCAAAACATATTGCCATTATTATGGATGGTAATGGGCGCTGGGCACAAAAGCGAGGTCTTTTGCGTACCGATGGGCATAGGGCTGGAGCGGAAGCTGTGCGCAAAATTGTGACTGAGTGTCGCAAGCTTGGTATAGAATATTTAACACTATACACGTTTTCGCATGAAAACTGGAATCGCCCAAAAGATGAGGTAAGCACACTTTTTTCATTATTGGTGGAATTTTTGAGTAAGGAAGTTCCGCTAATGGTAGAAAAGGGCATTAGCCTTAATATTTTAGGAGACTTAGACGCACTGCCTTTGGCCGCTCGTACAGCCTTAATGCATGGTATAAAGCGTACTGCTAGTAGTGCTGACAAGCCCACGCAAATGCAGCTTAATTTGGCCCTAAACTATGGTGGTCGTACTGAAATTTTGCGAGCTGTGAAGAATATTATGGCTGCTGGAATTAATCCGCAAGATGTGACTGAAGATGAGTTTCGCAGCTATTTATACACTAAGCATATGCCAGACCCAGACCTTGTCATACGCACAAGTGGCGAAATTCGCATAAGTAATTATTTGCTTTTTCAATCTGCGTACAGTGAATTTTATTTTTGCGACACTTTGTGGCCAGATTTCAATGAGGAAGATTTGCATTTAGCCTTAGAAAACTATTCAACTCGTAACCGTCGTTTCGGTAAAACACAGGAGCAAACTAAGTGACAGCTAAATTCCAGGATTTCGGAACACGCACTTTAACAAGTCTTGTTTTTGCAGCTATTATTGGATCTGCTCTGTGGTTTCGTGGCATTTTTTTGCTAATGGTTGTGTTAGCAATTGCCAGTATTTCTTTATGGGAATTTTATTCGCTTTTTTGGGGCAAAAATGGGCGACTTCGCACTCGTGCATGTGGCATATTGCTTGGCTGTGGTATGCTTAGTCTTACTTGGCTTGGGCGTACCCACGACGCACTTGTTTTTTTGGGAGCAGGCTTCATTTTAACTGCCTTGAGCTTCTTGTTCCGCATAGATGTTATAGACGCAGAGGACGACTTTGCCCCTGGCAGTATTTTTATTGTAGGACTTGCGTATATTCCGTTGTTATTATTGCCAGCAGTATATCTAACCTCCACTAAGTTAATTTTTGTTCTAAGTGCCGTAATTGCCTCAGATGTCTGTGCATATTTTGTGGGTATACGCTATGGCAGGCATAAACTTTGGCCAAGAGTAAGCCCCAATAAAAGTTCCGAAGGTTCGCTTGGTTCTTTGGTAGGCTGCGTATTTATTTGTGTTGCCTTGGGGACTTGGATAGGAGTTGCTCCTTGGTGGGCCTTTGCACTGCTTGGCGTGTTATTAAATGCGTTTGCTCAACTTGGCGATTTGTTTGAATCAGCTCTGAAGCGTGCTGTTGATGTAAAAGATTCAAGTAACATGCTTCCAGGGCATGGTGGTTGCCTTGACAGGTTAGACAGTATCTTGTTTACGCTGCCAGTATTTGCAGTTGTTGACCAATGGTATAAATTCTTTTAGTTGGTGTTTTTATGACCTGTGTCTGGCCACCTTCAGCGGGAAATATTAACTATATTTCTCCGCCTCCTTCTGAAGAATGGGTATCAAGCAAACGTAAAATAGTTATACTAGGCAGCACTGGTTCCATTGGAACTAATGCCTTGAAGATTATTGACTTTTATCCAGACCAGTTTGAAGTGGTGGCCCTTGCTGGTGCTCGTAATGTGGCTTTGCTAGCTGAGCAGGCCATGCGCTATAAGCCTCGCTATCTTGCCGTATATGACCTTGCATCCCACGATCTTTTGCGTAAACTGTTGCCAAAGCAAGATAGGCCAAAAATTCTTTATGGTGATGATGGTTACACTTTTTTAGCTTCGCTAGAAGATGCAAATACAGTGCTTTCAGCTCAAATGGGGTCTTCAGGATTGCGTGGAACCATAGCCGCAGCTCTTGCTGGCAAGGTTATTTGTCTTGCAAATAAAGAGGCATTGGTGCTTGCTGGAGATTTAATTCGTAAAATTTGTGAGCAAACAAAGGCTAGCATTTTGCCAGTGGACTCTGAGCATAATGCTATTTTTCAGTTGCTTGCAGGGCGTGATGAAGCCCATGTAAAGCGCATCACTTTAACAGCATCAGGTGGTCCGTTTTTGGGCTATAAACAAGCGGAATTACAAGGTGTTACGGCTAAGCAAGCTCTGAAACACCCCAACTGGAGTATGGGGTCAAAAATTAGCATAGATTCTGCGACACTAATGAATAAAGGGCTTGAACTTATTGAAGCCATGCATCTTTATGGTATTAGTTCAGATAAATTACATGTTGTTGTGCATCCACAATCTATCATTCATTCATTAGTGGAGTTTGTGGATAATTCTTTTACGGCCCATCTTGGCTGTGCAGACATGCGCATGCCCATAAATCATTGTATTATGTGGCCTAAAATATGTGATGTCGGAGCTAAAGAGCTTGACCTTGTAGCCCTTGGGAGCTTGACCTTTTTAGAACCGGATATACATTCTTTTTCATGCTTGTCCCTTGCCATGCGCGCTATGCAAGAAAGGGGTGGCAAATGTATTGTATTAAATGCAGCCAATGAAGCTGCGGTTAGCTTGTTTTTAGATGGGCGTATATCTTTTGTTGATATTGCGGCCTTGGTAGAAGTGGTGATGAACGGTTATGAGTCTTGCGAAGCTAAGCCTTTTAGCATTGACCATACCTTAACAAATAGTAGCATCCAGACTCAAGCAATTACGGCAGTAAATGCAATTTTAGCTCTGGATGCCGCAGCACGCAGCAAACTATATGCTTTAGCTGGCGTAGAGGAAATATTGTGATTATAAGTATAGTATCTGTTCTTCTTGTCCTTGGTGGACTTATTTTCTTTCATGAACTTGGTCACTATTTAATGGCTCGTTCATTTGGTATGGGAGTGACCACATTTTCACTAGGTTTTGGCCCGAAATTGTGGAGCAAAACTATTGGAAAAACAGAGTATTGTCTTTCAGCTATTCCACTTGGCGGTTACTGCGCACTTGTGGGTGAGGATGAGGAAAGCGAAGCTCCAGAAGGTTTTACTAAGGATGAGTATTTTTCACATCGTCCACCATGGCAACGCTTATTAGTGGTTTTGGCAGGACCTGTGGCTAACATTTTATTGGCTTGGGTTTTATGCATCGCTCTTGCCTACGGTTATGGGCAAGCGCATCTTATTCCGTCCATTGGTGCCGTTCAAGAAGATAGCCCAGCGGCTACGGCTGGTATACAGTCTGGAGATATAATTCTTAATATTGACGGAGTGTTAATAGAAGATTGGACAGTCATGGCAAAGACCATTGACGCAAGTCAAGGCAAGCCCATGAGTATTGAGGTACAACGAGCTGGTCAAATAAAAAGCTTTGTTGTCAATGCTAAGGCCAGTGTGCAAAAAACAATTTTTGGTGAAGATAAAAAAGCCTGGATTATTGGTGTGCGAGCTTCTGGTGAAGCAGCACATAAAGACATTGGATTTTTAGAGTCCTTTGGTGTTGGTGCTGAGCGCACTTGGGATATGCTTGTATTAACTTGGACAGGATTTGTAAAGCTATTTCAGCGTGTTGTGCCGATGGATCAAGTGGGTGGTCCCATTATGATTGCTCAGATGGTTGGCCAACAAGCAGAGCAGGGTCTTGGCAATGTTTTAGCCATAGCCGCTCTCATTAGCATCAACCTTGGCATATTAAACCTTTTGCCAATTCCAGTGTTAGACGGTGGGCATATTGTATTCTTTCTTTTAGAAATGATTTTCCGTCGCCCATTACCAGCCAAGGTTCGCACTATTAGCAGTCAAGTGGGATTTTTCTTACTTATAAGTTTAATGGTTCTTGCAACGTTTAATGATGTTTTGCGAATTTTCAAGGGTGGATAATGCTTACTTGCGTGCTTAATGCTGCTGAAGGCCAGCTTAATATCATTATTGGTACCTCAGAAGGTATTTTATGTTCACAAAATTGGGCTACATCAGCAAAAGGACCTATTAAGGGTGCAGAAATATTAACACCTGCCCTTGATAATGTGCTTACTTTAAGTGGATTAAATGCTTCGTCTATTGAGCGATGGGCTTGTGTTTATGGTCCTGGTAGTTTTACGGGTATACGCTTAGTGCTTGGAACTGTTGCAGCGATTAGGCGTATTACCAAAGCCCAAAATGCTGCCATTGATTTTTTACAAGCTCTTGCATTTGATGCACAAAATATGTGTAAATGTTCGCCTGATCAGGGTGAAATTTGGGTTTTAACCCATGCTAGGCGCAGCATGGTTCATGTGCAATGCTTTAGACCTAATGTATATGGTATTCCAAAACCGCTTGGACCTGCAAAACTAAGTTTAATTCAAGACGTAAATAATCAAATACAAAAAGGTTCTTCAGGCTCAATCATACTTGGAAGTGGTTTTGAGCGAAATAAAAATGAGATTCTCCCAGCCTTGCAAGGTAATTTTAAAATTATTGAACATGTAAATCCTACGCCTAATGCCTTGTGGCAAATGTCTTTTGTTGCCAATTATCACACCAATGACATTGAGCCTTTGTATATTCGTCCTTGTGATGCCATTGAAAATTTAGATAGCATTGCACAAAAGCAGGGCATGGAGCCACAAATTGCCCATGCTCGCTTAAATGAATTGTTAAAACAAAATTATTTTAATTGATATGGAAAATAGAAATTCATTCAAAGGCAAGTCTGGCCTAAAACGTATTACAAATGCAGTAAAATATTCTATTAGTGGGTATAAATCGGCATGGAATGATGAAGAAGCCTTTAGACAAATTGTTATGATTTGTGTGGTGGCAATACCTTGTGCCTTGTATTTTGGTCAAGGTTTTGCGGAAAAAATGCTCTTAATTGTGCCATGCATACTGTGTATCTTGGTGGAGCTTTTAAATAGTGCCATAGAAAATACAGTGGATCGTATTTCTTTAGAAAACCACGAACTTTCCAAAAAGGCAAAAGATATGGGCAGTGCTGCTCAATTTAGTGCGCAAATGTTCTTATATGCCACATGGGTATTATATTTTATTTGTAAAATATAAATGAATTTTTAATTCTAACATTTCTTATTATACACGTCATTAGCAAATAAATTATTACATGCGCCGTGTTGATTGCGGCTCAAGGGCATTAAGCAATTTGGCAAGTTCCTCATCATTATCTGTGTTGACCTTGGCTGTATGCACATTTTGCTGATTAGTTTGCTGCATGCTTTGAACAACCTTGGTCATAAGTTTTGCAGGTTGTTGAGTTTTTGCATTGTTATCTGTAATTAGCTGAAAAGATGTTCCATCTTGCTTTTGAGCAGCATTTTGAGACTTTTCAAACACTTCTGGGTCAATTCCAATGGGTGCTCCAGTGCGAATAGCAAGTGCTATACCATCGGAAGGGCGGCAATCAATCCTATGCATGGTGTCACCCATGTGCACAAGCACGTCAGCATAAAATGTTCCTTTATCAAACTTGTTAATTTCTATGGCTTTGATTTGTGCCCCGAGGGAATCAAGCATGGACAGCAATAAATCATGAGTAAGTGGCCTTGGAATTTTTTGATTGCTAAGGGCAAGGGAAATACTCATGGCTTCTGTTGCCCCAATCCAAATTGGCAGCATTCTATTGTCTTCCACAGCTTGTAGTAAAACAATAGGAGTTTTTGTATTGGCATCAAGACTTAAACCCATAACGTGCAAAATAGTCATATATTACCCATATATTCGCCCATTAAAGTATGCTTTTTGGCGGTAGTAATGTTAGATTTTATTAAGAGCCCAGACTTACCAAGGTCTTGTGGTAAAGCCACGTTAACTGTGACTCCATGTGGGTCTCGCCCTTGCCACCAAGTAAAATTGTCTGGTTTAGCTTCTGTATTTTTTTTGCTTATATTTTCTAAGAGCAAACTAGAGCTCACTCCAACGCGTTTTTTAAGCCATTTTTGTTCTATATATGCTTGAATTGATTGAAGTCTTGAAAGGCGCTCTAATTGCACCTCTTGAGAGATTTTCTGTGGCATAAGTGATGCCGCAGTGCCTGGGCGGTCAGAATAGCAAAATGAAAAGCTAGCCCTAAAACCAACTTCTTCAACTAGTGAGCATGTTAGCAAAAAATCTTCTTCGTTTTCATGAGGAAAACCCACAATAATGTCTGTTGAAAAGCTAATATCTGGCCTTGCAGATCTTAACTTGCCTACTAAGTCTAAAAAATTTTCACGATTATATTTTCTTTTCATTAAGGACAAAATATTATCTGAACCTGCTTGCATGGGCAGATGAATATGGGGACATAAGGTCTTTAGCTCGCCAAATGCATTAATAGTGTCTGTGGCAAAGTCCTTGGGGTGTGGTGTCATTATACGCAAACGCTCAAGGCCTTCAAGATTTGCAACTTTATATAATAGTTGAGCAAAACTTGTCCCATCACCACTTTTGTCCTGACCAAATGCATTCACATTTTGCCCAAGTAAACATATTTCCTTAGTGCCATGCTCAAGAAGGGCCTTGCATTCATTAAGTATGGCAATGGTGCTGCGTGACTTTTGTCTGCCACGAGTAAATGGCACAATGCAGTAAGCGCAAAAATTGTCGCAGCCTTGCATAATATTAACGTATGCAACTGGCGGAGCTGAGTTGTTGCCAAGCTCAAATCCACGTTCTGGATAGGTTTTTGAAAAATCAATGAGTGAAATTTTAGAGTCAGGTTCCATAAAGGCTTGCTCAATGGCGCTTGGCACATCCTTAATGCCATCGGTTCCGCTAACAATACGCACTTGAGGAAATCGCTCAAAAAAACTTGTACCAAGCTGCTGAGCTACGCAACCTGCAACTACTACAAATGATAGAGTATTATTACGAGTTTCGTGACGTATTCTATTTAGCGCAGCATAAACTTTTTGTTCAGGCTTTTCACGCACAGAGCAAGTATTTAATATAATGACAGTTGCTTTCTCCAATGGTGCAGAGCAAAACCCAAGTCCAGCTAAGGCATTACTTAGCCAGTCAGAATCATTAAAGTTCATCTGGCAACCAAAGGTCATTATGTGAAAAGTTTTTTGCATTATTTTTTTAATACTTATAAAAAATTATTGTTCAATGCTGCCATTGCCATCAAGGAGTAGGGAGGCAGTTTCATCGTCAATTTCAAGTGTATCAATTTTGTCTTCAAGCCATTCAAGCACAGCACGCGCGCATTGATAATTTAACACAATTCGTGAATGTATATTGCGAGTAATGGTGCGCACATCATCATTAAAAGGGGCCATTTCATGGCCAAGGCTACCGTCTGGTGCAATTATTTGTTCAGAAAAAGCGGGTATTTTATCACTTTCAGTATAAAAATTTAGCTCAATTTCACCTTGAGGGTTAATGCCACCCCAAACCCCATGAGCAAAGTTTATTCTAAGGTCTTTTGATTGTTCGTATTCATATCGGATACGATTGGGAAATTTGCTATCTTGTGTCATGTTAATTCCTCATAAAAAATTTGCTAAGCAAGGTGAGCTACAATTGCTCCATTATTAATTTCTGGTGTGTGCTTATGACCTCTATTGTCCAAGAACATGCGCAAGATGCCATGTTCAAAAATCATTTCTTGCTTAAGCAAGCGTTTTTGGGTTGAGATAGCCATTTCAGCAGTCATAAGACCAATATCATCAACCATTGAAGTAAACGGTGGTGTTATATATATCATCTGGCGCCGAGGGGCAGCACGATATTCTATGCTGTATAAATCATCGTATGTCTTCATAACTATGCATAATTTAAGTTGAAAAAAACAATTTGGCAAGATGTATTTTATAAAATAATTTTTACACATGCTTAGCCTTAAAAGTAATGAAACTATGCATGGTTAGTGAAGCTTTATTATTTGTAAAATCGCTTTACAGGCTTGACGAGTGAGCACTCTAAGGGCAAAATAAGAAAAGACAAAAACGATTTTTAAAAAAACTAGAAAGAGAGTTGATTATGAATGACTATACTATTGAAATTGTTGAATCAAATCCGTACTTTGACCTAGAACTTGTGATGCGCAACAGCCAAGAAACCCGCATTGGCGGTAATACTTTGGAGCGTTTTGCTACGCTTTGGGAAGAATGGAGCAAAAAAATTTGCGTGCGCAAGGTTGATACTGGCAAGATAAAATACCTTGTGGTTTGGTTGCCAGAAGAAGTGGAGGAGGCCATTGACACTGCTTGGGCTGAATCGCCAACGCAGGCTTATTTGGATAATTCACTTGCACAGACTTTGTGTATGGGGGCTGTGCATGAGGTTCTTCCTGAAGTTGAAGATGCAGGCTGTGCACCAGCTCCAAGGCCAACAGATACCTTGCGTGCTGCTTTAAATGAAGCTGGTATTCCTTACAAAGATGATGGCCCTGTGCTTTCAAGGCGTTTTGCCGTAGTTACGCATTTTCCTTTCAAGGGTGGGTGCGAAATATGTCACTTACAAGATAACTGTCCCAAAGGGCAAGGCCAAGCAGGTGATGCTGCGGTGGTCCTTCCCGGATTTGAGCGTGAATAAAGATTCAAAGCTATTAATAGATGATTTTGGGCGTGTTGCCAATTATTTACGCTTGTCGGTGACAGACAGATGCAATTTGCGTTGCACTTATTGCCAAAGTGAGGTTATTCATAAATTCATACCGCACAAAAAAATTTTGCGTTATGAAGAGCTGTTGCAAATTGTTAGTGCTGCGATCACTATGGGCATAAAGAAAATACGGCTAACTGGTGGTGAGCCTTTTGTGCGTAAGGGTTTTATGTCTTTTTTGCAGATGTTGCATGAACAATTTCCAGAAGTTGATTTGCACATTACAAGCAACGGCACTTTACTTAAGCCGCATATCAAGTCTTTGCATGAGCTTGGGGTTCGCGGCATAAATATTTCTTTGGACACATTTGATAGAAAAACATTTGAGCGCACAACCCAATGTGATGCATTGTTAGATGTTTTAGAAAATATTGATGCTTTGCTTAGTATGGGTATGCAGGTTAAAATTAATGCAGTAGCCATGCGTGCAGTGATTGATAAAGAATTAGAGGTTTTTATGGATTATGCCATGAAAAACCCAGTGGACGTGCGATTTATTGAATTTATGCCCATGGGCAGTAATACTGTGTGGGATGAAATGAGTTTTATTTCTGCTGAGGAAATTTATCAAAAAGCAATAAAATATTCGCAGCTTACGCAAGACAATGACCTGTTGAGTAATGACTTAGATCAGCTAGAGCATAAAGGTCCTGCACGCATGTATAAGTTGAACTTAGGCCTTGGGCGGCTAGGTTTTATTACTGCTGTGTCCAATCATTTTTGTAATACTTGCAATAGATTAAGGGTTACGTCAGAGGGCAATATTCGCACTTGTCTTTTTGCAGATGCAGAATATTCACTACTTGGTATTTTGCGTAATACAAAACTATGTGACAAGAAAAAAGAAAAATATATTTGCAAGGTTATGTTGCGGTCCATGAGGTTGAAGCCGATGGGCGAAGCTTTTTTAAAGGCAAGGAATGCAGCTTGGGTTGCAAAAAAGAATATGGTTTCCATTGGAGGATGATCATGATAGCCTATGTTGAAGGTCGATTAGCCCAGCAATGGGGCAACTCTTGCGTAATTATGACTGAGGGCGGTGTTGGTTATGCCATAGCTGTACCCAACCACACCTTGGGACATTTGCCAGAACGCGGGGGCGCACTTGCCTTTCATACCAGCATGCAGGTTAGGGAAGACGCACAAGAGCTTTATGGATTTGAAACATGGGATGAGCGACAAACATTTGAAATTCTAATTAGTATATCCAAGGTAGGTGCACGAACCGCCCTTGCCATATTGTCATTATACCGACCTGATGATTTGCGCCGCTTAGTGCTTGAAGATGATTTAATAGGACTTACTAGGGTTTCTGGTATTGGTAAAAAGAGTGCTCAACATATATTTTTAGAATTAAAGTACAAACTTAAGGTGGAGGATTTGCCACCTGCTTTAGCTGGAGTTAATGCCGCTGGTAATGTGTTTAGGGATGTGCTTGATGGCTTGCATAACCTTGGTTATGTTGAAGAAGAAAGCGTGCCTGTGGTGAAAAATATTTTACAACAAGAGCCTGACCTTGACGTGTCTGGCGCGTTGCGTGCTGCTTTAAAAGCCTTAGCTTTAGCACGTTCGTAGTTTATAGGGTAATGTATGTCACAATTTAGCTCAAATATGCCTGAAATGACACAAGAATTTACAGGTGCGGAAGAGTCAGTACGTCCACGCAGCCTTGATGATTTTATAGGGCAAGAGGAGCTTAGGGCCAATTTGCGTATTTACCTTGGTGCGGCAAAAGAGCGTGGAAAGGCTCTTGACCATACACTATTTTGCGGTAATCCTGGCCTTGGCAAGACAACACTTGCGCAAATTATGGCCTCAGAGCTTGGCGTAAATATTGTTTGTACATCAGGTCCTGTGCTTGAGCGAAGTGGCGATCTTGCGGCAATTTTAACCAATTTAGCGCGGCATGATATATTGTTTGTGGATGAAATTCACCGCATGCCCATTGCCGTTGAAGAAGTGCTTTATCCAGCTTTGGAAGATTTTAAATTGGACTTAGTCATTGGCCAAGGCCCAGCCGCACGCACGGTAAAAATAGATTTGGAACCATTTACCTTGGTTGGTGCAACCACAAGAATGGGCATGTTGTCCTCTCCCTTGCGTGACCGTTTTGGTATTGTGGCTAGGCTTGAGTTTTATTCACCAGAGGAACTTGCACGCATTGTAACTCGTACTGCTCACATCTTGGGTGTTGGTATAACTACAGATGGTGCAGCGGAAATCGGCCGAAGAGCCCGTGGAACACCGCGTATTGCCAATAGGCTTTTGCGTAGAGTTCGTGACTTTGCACTTATGCATGGTGAAGAAAATATTACAGAAACTCAAGCCGCACACGCCATGGAACGTATGGATGTTGATGAGCATGGTCTTGACCAAATGGATAGGAAATTGCTTGAAGTGCTGATAAAAACATATGATGGCGGACCCGTGGGCATTAAAACTCTAGCGGTGGCTTGTTCAGAAGAAGTGCGCACCATTGAAGATATTTATGAGCCATATCTTATACAATGTGGTTTTTTGAAGCGTACTTCGCGTGGGCGTATGGCGACAACGAAAGCTTATGCGCATATGAACTTATTAATGTAAATTCAGTTAAAAAAAATACCATCTACTTTACCAAATAAAATTTTTGGTCAGGACAAGAGGAGACCCCACTTCCCTCCCAAAAATCTTACTTTCCTGTGGCAAGCCCCGCAGGGGAGCAAGCCAAAGTCAAACATGAATTCACTTCATGT
>CAYJOP010000056.1:0-14132 GCA_964371835.1 uncultured Desulfovibrionaceae bacterium | reverse complement strand
AAATTTACTACAAAAGCACAAAAATAAAGTTGAAAAATAATTGTGCAGGACTCTTAATCTAACAAATTTACTCAGTAAAACCTGGTGGCAATTGACCTTCTGGTATGTCGTCGGAAAGTCCATGCCCCTTGGGGCGCAATGCCACCGGTATTAAGTCAAGCCCTGAAGCCTTTGCAGCTTTAATGTGGTTAGCATCATTTAATCGTAGAGCATTTAATGGCAATACTTCAATGGCAGGTATATAAACAGGGCAATGCAACTCACAAAAACCGCATCCAAAACAACGCTTAGCATTAACAACGGGTATTGGCGCCTTGGTATTGGCATTTGCTTGCAAGTTAATGGCTCCATAGGCGCAAACTTCTTGACACACTACACAACTACGCCCCTCAGCCCAAGCTAGACACAAGTCAGGCTTAACTACGGCAGTGCCAATTTTGGCTTGTTGTTTTACCTTCAAAGGTAAATCCAAAATGGCCCCCGTTGGGCACACTTGCCCACATGCAGTGCACTCTGGTTCACATGGTCCACGGCGTGACACAAGCACTGGGCTAAACACACCTTCAAAACCTGCTGCTAGCCAAGTTGGTTGTAAACCATTGGTGGGGCAAACCTTCATACATTGTCCACAGCGAATACAGCGTGCCAAAAAGTCAACTTCTGGCCTAGCCCCTGGCGGACGAACACAAGATGCTTGTAAATTTGTACCCTTAGCACTGCTCACCAAGCGTGAGGCAGTATTTATATGCCCAAGACTTGCAAGCCCAACTCCTGCACCTGCGGCAAACAAAAATGCACGCCTTGTGGGTATGGGCAAATATTTATCATTTACATTCTGATTTTGTAACTGTTCAGCTGTTAATTGAACTTGTTTTTTGCTTGGAAAAAAATGTACACCCTGCACAGGGCACACATCAACACAATTGCGACATGTAATACATTCCGTATGCTTAGTTTGAGTTGGCTCTGTGCAAATGGCCCCAGTTGGGCAGTGCTTGGTGCACTTTCCACATTGAATACAGGTATGCACCTGTCTTCGCCAGAAAGGACGCCATGATAAAATCCCTAGTATGGCTCCAGCAGGACAAAGGTAACGACACCAAAAACGAGGGCGTAACCGTTCAAGTATAAAGAGCAATGTAAAGAAAGTTGCCACAAAATACACACTATAAAAAATGCGTGGTTTAATTTGCAAATAACTTAAAAATGGCATGTCCAAGGTATCAATGAGCGGACGCACCGTATCTAAGCCAAACTTTGCAAAAAGTATAAGTATGGGATGTAAAAGTAAGGCATAAAAGCGTGTAATTAAGGCTATGGGCGAGCCCCAAAAAACATGACTGACTCCAAGTAAAGCAGAAAAAGCAAATATGGTAAAAATTAAATATTTTAACTGTGGAAACCAACGAGGCAACAATTTGTTTTTATATACTTTATCAGCAGCAATTTTGCGTGACAAGTCAAGACTTATGCCCATGGGGCAAATGTAGCCGCAAAAAATTCGACCCACCATTAATGCCAGTCCAAGACCCAAAAGCCCAATACTAAGCGTTGGAATAAAATCCTTCACAGCCAAGGGCACAAGAACAGAAACCACAGGGTCAAGCCGCAGAAAAATATCCACAGGCAATAGCCATTCCACCAAAGGAAAAAAACTTTGCCCCAAAAGCAAGATGAAAAGCCCAAGACTTATGGCTTGTACTATTACTCTAACCTGTTTATTTTTCATTATAAGCTAAGTTCAGCCACACTTAAATTTTCAATATCCATACGCCCAAGCCCACGCTCATGCGCTTGACGAATATGAGCCACTTGGCGAGGTTTAATTTTTTGTCCGTACCAAATATATTTTGAAATAGCCATGGCATCTGCCGCCACAGGATCTGCAGATGCAATCACCTGACCAGGTTTAATAACCTTACCCGGGCCACTTGGACCACCAGTTGTCAAAACACGAGTGGCATCAATGACAGCAAGGTGTGGTTTCACCAAACAATTTAAATCCACAATGGAGGTTGCCAAATCATAACGATAGTGCATAATTCCACGGTTATATATGAGACCCATCTGCCCTTTTAATGATAAGGACACACCAGCCGAGCTGTGACTTTTTGCCACTGGTACAGCAATTATTACATCGGCCTTTAATACATCCTTCATGAAGGAATTTTCTTGCATTTCTTTGGCATTGTTAATATTGGAGAGTGTGTAAAATTCTTCATCCATAAGCTGCTGACAAATGCCAGACTCAACACTTTCACAGGCTGCTAAAATGCCTGAATTTTCTAAAGAAAGCCGCACATCTTGTAAGCAATGGTCAAGCACACGAACACTTTTTGCGCCAGCTTCCTTACAAAGAACAAGCACCTCTCGAACCACTTCAGGGTGAGTGGTGGTGGCACTGTCCACGCCTTGCGCAAAACTCATATTTGGTTTAATAACAACACTTTGCCCAGCCTTTACAAAGCGGGACATACCGCCCAATGCTTCGATTGCGGCCCTTGTAGCAGCGGCAGGGCTGCCCTTAACCACGCTTATATCTGGATTTGCCTTGGCAAAGCCTTTGCTTGGTAAAAATAAACCAGAGGCAAGTGTGGTTGAGCTTGCAGAGAGGTAGGCTAGAGTTTGCATTTGCATTTTTAAGAAACTACGTCTGTTCATACAGTCTCCTTTGTGCAGTTAATGCTGTAATAAATTTAAGATTCTTGTGCTAAATTTACTTAGTAGTAATTCCTCCTAACATACTATTTAATAATAGTCTATTTTTTTGTAAGCATTTAATTTTTTGTTTCTTATTCAATTGTCATGCTTTCATTTTTGCATATTATTAATGATGCATTAACTCATGAAGCAAAATCAAAAATAGTACTCATTTAATGCCCTTAAGACTCTTGCACAATCTATTGTGCTGAGTCTTTTGGAGTGTTGACGACAGTTAATGCGACCAAAAATCAAGAATAGGCTGAGCTTTACTTCACCGTTAAGTGAATGATTTTTAAGTCTTTTGTCCTGCACAGCTAGATTTTATAGCACATGCAAATTTACTGCAAAAGCACAAAAATAAAGTTGAAAAATAATTGTGCAGGAATCTTCCTTTAGAGGCTTTATTTTGACATGAATATTTTACTGGCAATTTAATGCAATATTTCTTAGTATTTTTCTTCCAAAGCACACAAGGAAAAACCATGCGCAAAATACTTCTTTTCGACATTGGCAACACCTCCATAAAAGTGGGTATAGCCCACGAACACGGCGTTGAATGTTCATATACGCTACGCACAGACGCAGGCCAAACGGCAGACAGCCTTGGCATTACTATTTTCACCTTGCTAACTCATGCCAAATGCGACCCACAATCAATTGAAGCTTGCCTTTGTTCTTCAGTTGTGCCGTCAATGACTCCGCTTGTGCGCGAAGCTTGCGCTCGCTTTGTGGCTGCAAATTTTTACCAAACCCCACAAGACATTGATGTTCCATTAAAAAATTGCTACAGCAAACCACTGGAAGTTGGAGCAGATCGTTTAGTATGCGCATTTGCAGCTCGCCGCTTAGTACCAGAATCACCATCATTAATAGTGGTGGATTTTGGCACAGCCACAACTTTTGACTGCATACATGAGCAATCATACCTTGGGGGTTTGATTTTTCCTGGAGTGCACACAGCAGCCACTGCACTAACAAGCAATGCTGCAAAACTCCCCAGAGTTAACCTAGAATTTGAAGATGTTGAACCCATTGTTGGGCGAGATACTGTTTCAAGTATACAGCATGGAATTGTATTTGGTTTTTGTGCCTTGGTTGAGGGCATTACCACTCGCCTTAGCAAGCAATTACCAAGCGACGTTAAAATTATTGCCACAGGCGGCTTTGCTAAAGATATTGCCAAAAGAACAAATTGCTTTTATAAGGTCATACCCGATTTAATCTTAGATGGACTAAGGCAACTGTATTATACAAAACAAATATAATTTGCGCTTATGCTTGCGCACAAGGAGAAACCATGAGCACTATAGTGTCTGTACTTTCCCGTGAAATCTTAGACTCGCGTGGCAACCCCACCGTTGAGGTTGAAGTTAGCCTTGAGTCAGGCCACATTGGTCGTGCCGCAGTACCTTCAGGTGCATCCACTGGCACTCGTGAAGCCCTTGAAATGCGTGATGGAGATAAGGCTCGTTATGCTGGTAAGGGCGTTACCAAGGCTGTTGACAATGTAAATGGCGAAATCGCTGAAAATGTGATTGGTCTTGACGCTTTACGCCAAGTGCAACTTGACACAACCTTGCTTGACCTTGACGGCACTGACAATAAATCTCGCCTTGGCGCAAACGCCATGCTTGGTGTTTCCATGGCCACTGCTCGTGCAGCAGCCAATTTTCTTGGCTTGCCTCTATATCAATACATTGGTGGCATTAATGCAAAGGTATTGCCAGTACCCATGATGAACATCATCAACGGTGGTGCACATGCACCAAATAACCTTGATATTCAAGAGTTTATGATTGTCCCCGTTGGTGCTTACAGTTTCCGCGATGCCTTGCGCATGGGCACAGAAGTTTTTCACACCTTAAAAGCTCTTTTAGACGCAGATGGTCACGTTACCAGTGTTGGCGATGAAGGTGGCTTTGCACCAAATTTAAAAAACCACGACCAAGCTTTTAATTATATTATCCGCGCCATTGAAGAAGCTGGATACAATCCAGGCACAGAAATCGCCCTTGCCATTGATGCCGCAGCATCTGAATTTTATAAAGATGGAAAATATGTGCTCGCAGGTGAAGGCAAAACCTTTGCTAATGCCGAAATGGTTAACTGGCTAGCAGAATTTACCCAAAAATATCCACTAATATCCATTGAGGACGGCCTTGCTGAATCTGATTGGGATGGCTGGAGAATTTTAAGCTCACACATTGGTGAAACAGTGCAAATTGTTGGTGATGATATTTTTGTAACCAACCCAGACATTTTAGCAGAAGGCATAGCAGAAGGAATTGGCAACTCTATTTTGATTAAACTCAATCAAATTGGTACGGTTACTGAAACTATGGATACCATTGAAATGGCTAAAGAAGCAGCCTACACCACGGTAATTTCACATCGTTCTGGTGAAACAGAAGATTCATTTATTGCAGACCTTGCAGTTGCTGTAAATGCTGGCCAAATTAAAACTGGTTCACTTTGCCGCTCAGACCGTATTGCAAAGTACAATCAACTACTTCGCATTGAGGAAGAACTCGAAGAAAGCGCCACTTACTTTGGCCCTATGATGGCTGAATATTTTGCCATTGGTGAAGATACAGAGTAAGATTAATTAGTCGGCACTGAAAAAGCACATAACACAACGAAAACAAAACATTTTTAACTAAAAATGAGCAAATAAAAATGCCAGAAACAAGCGTATAAAATACAACTTTCTGGCATTTTATGCTGCCAAAATACTGTTTCTTAGTGCCGACTACCGAAATTTTTCTGTAAGAAAAATTTCGCGTGCCGTAAAATAAGCCAGAATTCACTTCTGGCGTCCCCAAAGGGGTATTTGAAGGCAACGTGCCTCTCTGAACAGCACGCTAAAGCGTGTTGTTCAGCATCGACTAATTAATTAACAATCACAAATTAAAGGGAAAGAACATTGTGTTCTTTCCCTTTAATTTTAATGACAAACCCCCTTTCGGGTGTTTGTGCTGCCTAAGCACACAAGTGAGTCGTGTTCTTTCCCTCTAATTTTTAAAAACTATAAATGGCGTTGAAGCCAATATTCCAAGCATCACTGGCGGTGAAATTATCACCCCAAACATCTTGGTCTTTGTCAAGAAACAAAGCAAGGTATTCCACATCAAAGTATAATTTTAAGTTCTCATACAATTGATATTCAGTGGTTATGCCAAATTCAACGGCCTTATCTGCTGTAGTTAGGTAAAAACCGTTGCCATTGGTACTTTGCACAAAACCTGCATCTCCACCAATATAGCTTGCCATATCCGTATGGTTGGTGCCACCTATGTAATTTAGGCGAAAGCTTTGCTTTAAATCTTCTAAAAAACTAACATTTTTAACCTGTAATCCCACACCCCATAGGCCGATGACATTTGTGCCAAAAACAGCCTTACGAGTGAGAAATGGGTCGCCATTGCTGGCAAAGTTTGAAAATTCAACCCCTGCACTAATATTATTTAGCGTAGGTATGCGCTCTGAGCCATTCCATGGGTTTGCATCATCACCGCTACTATACCAAGTAAATAGACTTGGTGTGCCCCAATCCATTTTGTATTCTAAAAGCAAGCTTGCATAAAAGCCTTTGCGCTCAAGTTTTAAGTCCTTGGTTTCGGTAGCTCTATCACGCATATTTAAGGCTACATTATCCACACTACCAAAATCCACTGCGCCATAATTGAAATCCCATGCTAGGCTTAGCGGTGCAGTTATATCTACCTTGCCTGCAAGGCCTACATGCCAAATATTTGCATAAGAATTTAAGTTACTTGAATAAGTTTTTAAAGGTGAAGTAAGGCCAAGGCTTGTGGCTGCAAAGGGCATGGGCAAAAGTCCATAACTTACAGCATGTATAGCATTACCCTTGTTTTGTGAAGTATTGCTCCAATTATTGCGCATAAAATTTTGCCCAACCATCATATAACTAACCCAAGGTGTTAGACTATAATTTTCAAAATCTAAAGGTAGCGCTACACCAAACAGATCTGCATTATCAAGAAAATTACTGGTTGATGCATTGTGTATTGGGTTTGTTGCACCCTCATTTTGATAATTATCATTATAAGGTCGCGCCCAAAAAAGTGTTAAGGCAACATTTTCATTAAACCTATTGGAAATGGCAATACCTGCTGCATCATCAGTTAAAATCATGGACCCGTGCGTACTCTTACTGGGCAAGCTAAAAAGCTGAATGCCCATGCGCACTTTCACTTCTGTATTGGGAATAATCCAATCAATATAGGCATTTTTTAACTCAACCATGGCTCTATCTGCACCAAGTCCAGCACCAAAAAGAGAATTGCCCCACTTGCTTTCACCCATTTCAAAAAACACAGTGCCAGAAAGACTCTCAGAAGCTATAGCCTCCAACTGCAAACGTATGCGTTGGTTGGCGTTGAAGCTATCTGGCCTTCTGAAAATAATACCATTATTACCCCAACCTTGAACATTATTTCCACCAATTTCTGATGCACCTTCACCACCAGCACCCAGCTCAAAGCCCATAACAAATTGCCCTTTGGCCTTAAAATCAATGGCGTTAGCCACGCTAATGCTACCAAAAACAAAGCACAATGACACAAATAACAATTTAACTTTATTCATAATTTCCTTCATTTTGCACAAATTTTTCACTATGTGCTTTGTTGCCAAGCCTGCACAGTATTTTTGAGAAGCATGGCTATGGTCATGGGCCCAACGCCGCCAGGCACAGGAGTTATGGCCTTTGCCTTTGGGACAACGGTTGCATAATCTGCATCACCGCACAGGCCGTCATCGGTTCTGTTAATGCCAACATCAATAATAACAGCGCCTTGCTTAACCATACCTTCCTTTAAAAATTTTGCCTTGCCCAAGGCTAGAAAAATAAAATCGGCCTCTTGGCACTCCTTGGTGAGATTTTCGGTGCGAGAGTGGCAAATTGTTACTGTGGCATTGGCAAAGGGTCCAGAGTGAGAAAGCAATAAAGATAAGGGGCGACCCACAATATTTGAGCGTCCTACAATTACAGCCTTCTTTCCTGATGGAGATAAGTTATAACGCTCAAGCAATTCCATTACTCCTGCTGGAGTGCAAGACACAAAACACGGCAAGCCTAATGAAAGTTTACCAACATTTTCAGGGTGAAAGCCATCCACATCCTTTTTGGGATCAATGGCAAGCAAACAAGCCTGCGAGTCCAGTGGGGCTGGCAAAGGTAGTTGTAATAAAATGCCATCCACATCTTCTTGAGCATTAAGTTTTGCAATTAAATCTAATAATTCTTGCTGACTAGTAGTGCTTGGCAAGGTGTAAGGAATTGAAATAATGCCCACCTCAGCACAAGCCTTTTGCTTGTTGCGCACATAAACTTGCGAGGCAGCATCATCACCCACCAATATTACAGCAAGGCCAGGGGCGCGCTTGCCCTTGGCAACAATATTTGCCACTTGCTCTTTAATTTCAGCTCTAATGGTAGCTGCTGTGGATTTTCCGTCAATAATAGTAGCCATGCAAACTCCTGAAATGACAAATTAATGTTTAAATGAGCGTTGAGCAGTAAATACCATAGCCACTTGGGGGCTACTTTCATTACAAGCCATAATAACTTCATGATCACGCATGGACCCGCCTGGCTGAGCAATGGCTGAAACACCTTCTGCAAGGGCCACATCCACACCATCCCTAAAAGGAAAAAAACCATCGGAAACTAAAGCACTGCCTTTAAGGCCGCCTTTGTCTTGTTTGGTTTTATTTTCAATTTCAGCAAGTGTTTTTGCAGACTCTGCATCTGTTTTGGCCTTTTCTTTTAACTCATAGAGGGACATGCTTAACTGCTTAAAACACAGTGTATCTGCATATTTAGTATAAGCTTTATGTATTGCAAGCTCCACACAGCCAACTCTGTCTTGCTCACCTGTGCCAATGGCAAGTGTTGCACCATCGCGCACAAATATTACAGAATTTGAAGTAACGCCAGCTTCAATTGCCCATGCAAAATATAAATCCATAAGCTCTTGTGGGTTTGGTTTCCTAGCTGTGACGGTTAATCCATCCTTGCTTGTGGCAGTGGCTGGTTCAAAATCACATGTGCTTAATATGCGGTTTACAAAAGATTTTTGCAATATAAGGCCACCATCAGCTAGGCTTTTTATATCAAGAAAAGCAGATTGGGTAAGCTCATCAAGCTTAGCAAGGCCAGGCAAATGCAAAATTCGTAAATTTTTACGCCCCTTTAGCACTTCCAATGTGCCATCAGCATAGGCAGGTGCGGCCACAACTTCAAAATAATTGTCGGCAATGAGTTTTGCACAATCCATATCTAATTGTCGATTAAGCACAACAGCACCACCAAAGGCGGCAATGCGATCGCACCAAAAAGCCTTTTCAAGTGCTATGGCGATACTTTCTTTATGCCAAGCAGCACCGCAGGGATTATTATGTTTTAAGATAATGGCAGCAGGATATTCAGCAAGATATTGTAATATATTTGCACCGTTATCAACATCAGTTATATTAGTTTTGCCTGGGTGCTTGCCAGCTTGTAACATGTGCTGTTCTGTCATGGCAGACACAATGCCATGCTCCTTGCCACGCCAAGCAAGGCCACCACAGCTAATGGACCCCTCAACCATTTGATAAAGTGCGGCTGGTTGATCTGGATTTTCTCCGTAACGTAAGCCCCTTTCTTCATTATCCAATGTCCAAGCACGCTTTTTATAAACTAAGGTTTCTTCGCCAAGAGTTATAGTCATTGTATCTGGAAATGCATCCTTAACTACCTTTTTATACATATCTTTTAAATCGCTCATACAATCCTCTACTTAAATTTCAGATGCGCAATAATGCATGCAATCTCTTAATAGCACAATGCTTTAATGGGGGCAATTTTCATTTGAAGACAAAACATTTTTGGCGTAGAGTTAGTTTTAGACAAGAAACTCTATGGGGTAAAAATGGAACATCTATTAATAAAAATGGCTAATCAACTAGATGCGTTAGATGAAGCGTCTCTCATGTCCCTTTGGGATGTATATGCCAATAAGGTAAGCCGATTTGAACCAACAAAACGCTGGGAAGAAGCAGCTCTTGTTTTTTCACTAATACAGGCTAAACGCTGGAAAAATCAACTTTTTAACTACCAGTGGGCAACACAGCTAAGACCAAATAATATGGAAGGACCAAGAGAGTCAGGCTTTACCTTGGAAAAACCATTGGCTAAGCCAGAAAAGCCTGTGACACAACGTGCAACACAGCATGAATTTAAACAGCGCAATAAAAACATTATTAGAAAAAAGTAAATAAAACACCACAATAAAACACAGCTTGCATACAGCCTACACATTGACTTATGAAAGTATGCATAGTAAAGTTACAGTGGTTTTTTGTGCGTGTTCATAAAAGAAATATATCTGATAGGTGGAATTCATATGTCAAATGTTGTCATTATCGGAGCCCAATGGGGCGACGAAGGCAAGGGTAAGATTGTTGACTTACTAAGTTGTGACTTGGACGTAATTGTGCGCTTTCAAGGCGGCAATAATGCAGGGCACACCATTAAAGTTGGTGGTGAGCAAACCATTTTGCACTTAATCCCATCTGGCATTTTGCATGAAGATAAATTGTGCTGCATTGGCAATGGGGTTGTTTGTGATCCCTTTGTTTTACTAAATGAAATAGATAAGCTCATTGCCAAGGGTATAAATGTAAGCCCAGAAAGATTCAAGATTAGCCATAAAACACATCTCATCTTACCCTACCACAAAGCACTTGATATGGCCCGTGAAAAACATAAAGCTGACAGCAAAATTGGTACAACTGGTCGCGGCATTGGCCCATGCTATGAAGACAAAATGTCTCGTATAGGCGTGCGCGCAAGCGATCTTGGAAATGTTGAACTATTACGCACAAAAATTACCACGGCTTTGGAAGAAAAAAACGTACTCTTAAAAAATCTTTACCAAGCAGACACTTTAAATGTGGATGACGTGTTAAGTGAAGTTCTAGCTATTGCCCCACGCATTTTACCATATCTTGCTGATGTTTCATCTGAAATTGAAGCAGCTTGTGCCAAGGGCAAGGGAATTTTATTTGAAGGTGCGCAAGGTACGCACCTTGACATTGACCACGGCACATATCCTTTTGTTACTTCATCAAACACTGTTGCTGCCAATGCTTCAGTGGGTAGTGGTTATTCACCAAAAGCCCTTGATCATATTATTGGAATTGTTAAAGCTTACACCACTCGTGTGGGAGCTGGCCCATTTCCCACTGAATTATTTGACGAAACTGGAGAAACACTAAGAAGCAATGGAGCTGAATTTGGCGCAACCACAGGTCGCCCCCGTCGTTGTGGTTGGTTGGACATGGTTATTTTGCGTGAGAGCATACGCTTAAATGGCCTAACAGGCATGGCTCTGACCAAGCTTGATGTTTTGAAGGGATTTGAAACTTTGAAAATTTGCACAAGTTACATGTATAATGGCCAGCAAGTGGACTATCCGCCACAAGAAGAAAACGCACTTGCAAGTGTAGAACCAATTTATGAAGAAATTCAAGGCTTTGACCAAGACATTAGCGCTTGCACCACATGGGAGAGCTTGCCAGCTTCTGTACAAAAATACATCAAGCGCATTGAAGAGCTTTGCAAAGTTCCTGTAAATTATGTATCTGTTGGTCCAGAGCGTAATCAAACTATTAAATTGTAAATTTTTTACGCAATATGGCAAAGCCAGCAAAAAAAAATATTGAGCCTGAATTTTCTACGCAATCAGCCAGTGTAGCACTTGCGCCAGCATTGCAGGAACATTTGGGCTTAATTCGTTCTATTTTATGCAAATTACAAGCAAATCCACCACAAGTTCTTTTACTAGAAGGCGGTGATGAGCTTGAACGTCTAAGCCTTGCGCGCTATTGGGCAACACTTCACCACTGTGATGAATTTAGTACACAATCTGAGCCATGCGGCAAGTGCAGCTCTTGTTTACAAATTGGGGCGGATATACATGTTGATGTGTTGGTCTATGATGGGCGCATTAGCAATACTGAAGATGAAGAAAATCCAAAGCCCATTCGAGCTTTATCCAAAGACAATGCGGTAAACATAAAATCTAAAGTTGCCAATACCACAAGCAGCGGTAAAAAACGCATCATTATATTAAATGGCATTGATATGAAACGCAGTTCCGCTGCCAATAGCCTGCTTAAAGTGCTTGAAGAACCATCCCCCACCAGCGTTTTTGTGCTATTAGCCCCCCAAAGGGAACAACTTTTAGCAACATTAGTATCACGGTCTTGGGTGCTTACATTGCCTTGGCCCAACACGCATAACACCCCGAAAGAACTTGCCCATTTTGAGCAAGGCCTTGCAACATTTTTGCAAGAAGGTACAAAATGGTTTAACCTAACCTCAGCCAAGGGTGCTGTGGATGCAAACATGGCAACACAAGTGGTTTTACTATGCCAAAAATGCTTATTGTCAGCACTTGCAAAAGAAAACAACTCAAGTCCTCTTGTCAGTTGCCTTGCAAAATTAAACGATGCACAGCGCATCACACTTACAAGAATGTTTGATGAAGCCCAAGAGTCATTGCTTTACAATGTACACCCAGCCAGAGTTTTAGATGCTTTGGCAACGCAAATGTTTACCCTTTATCACCAGCAATAAAATTTATTTTACTTTGTGAGCGTGGGCCAGATGCTTTTGGAAATTTTTTAAATACTTACTAGCAAGCTCTTTTCCATTCACGATAAGTACATTTTCTGCATTGCGCTCCTCTGCGGCTTTGCTAAAATTATAACTTCCAGTAATAGTGCAATACTTATCAATAATAATTACTTTATTATGGGCAATGGCGTGAGCTTTATCAATATAGACCGC
Source organism: uncultured Desulfovibrionaceae bacterium (assembly GCA_964371835.1). Taxonomy (GTDB): domain Bacteria; phylum Desulfobacterota; class Desulfovibrionia; order Desulfovibrionales; family Desulfovibrionaceae; genus CAYJAD01. The sequence continues at coordinate 1,567 of CAYJOP010000056.1, read as the reverse complement.
GACTCCATTTTCATTTAAAAATTGCATTTTTCCTGACCTTGCGCGTGGCTGAGACTTATCCAAAATTACAACCACATTAACCCCTCGCCTATGCGCATTAATAAGCGAATTTGCAATGGGTATTGCAGTAAAACTATAAGCCATAACCCTAATTTCAGTTTTTGCGTTATCTATGGCTTGAATTATAGCCTCTTCCGCACCACCCCTTGGCGAAAAATAAACATTTATATCATCAACATAAGAAACCAAAGTCTCAGCAAAACTACTTTGTGTGCTTATGCTAATGCTTAGCAGTAAAATTATAACAATTCTTTTTAACATGGCGGCTGCATAGATTTTTTATTTAATTTTTGCAATTCAAATTAATATAGATTGTATGATATTACTTATCTTGTGACAAGTGTTTAGTTTTAAATTAAAATCTTGCCAGAGTTTTACTTTATTGTTAGCTCTTTTGAAAACTTGGGGGAGAGCATGCACAAATTTTATATACTTTTAAATTTAATTATTTGTTTTTTGCTTTGTTTTGCCCTTATGTCTTGCCAAGGAGCAAGTAACCCATACTCGCACAATCCGCAACATACAGACATACCCATGGCAAATGAAAAATCCACCACTAACAATGAAGCCATGCGTGGCCCATTAAATCCATGACCGCTATAGCCATGAGTAGAATGCAGGCTGCAATTCTCTTTTTTTTGATAATCATTATTTGGGGTGCCAATTGGACAGTAGTTAAACTCATTGTACAATCGGTTCCGCCTATTTGGTCCAATGTTTTTCGCTCGCTTATTGCAGCCACTGCGCTATTCATATTGCAAGTGTTAACACGCCAATTTATCATACCTAAAAGACGTGATTTACCAGCAATTTTGGTTGTTGGCTTATTTCACATGACCCTTTTTGCAAGCCTTATGGCCATTGGCTTGCAATATACTTCGGTTGGTTATTCCTCAGTTTTAGGTTACTCCACCCCACTTTGGGTTACACCCATGGCCATTATATTTTTACGCGAGCCCATTAATAAATGTAAAATGTTTGGCGTTTTGCTTGGAATAATAGGCATAGTTACGCTTTTTGCCCCATCCATAAGCTCCATGCAGACAAGCGCAACTCTTTTGGGCAATGCTCTACTTTTAATTGCTTCAGTTTTTTGGGCTGTGGCAATTATTGGCATCAAGATTGTGGCATGGCATTCAACACCATTTCAGCTTGTTTTTTGGCAAACCTTGTTGGCTAGCATTTTATCTGCCTTGGTTGCGCTTTATTTTGAAGGCTTGCCTAGCTTTAAGCTAGATAGTGTTTTAATTTGGCAATTTGCTTATAATGGCCTTTTATCAACTGCCTTTGCCTTTTGGGCCATGACTGTTGTTAACCGTAGTCTTCCTGCCATTTTTACATCTCTTGGACTACTGGCAACGCCCATTGTTGGCATTGCTGTGTCACAATATTTTTTGGGCGAACAACCAGACAGTCAGCTTATAATTTCTGGCTGTTTAATTGTTGTGGGCATAGTGCTTGGCAGTATGAATATGGAGCAGAATAATAAATAGTCGGCACTGAAAAA
>CAYJOP010000055.1:0-14352 GCA_964371835.1 uncultured Desulfovibrionaceae bacterium | reverse complement strand
GTATTGGTTCTGTTACCAATCTTGATGACAACTATCCTTGGGGTATTTGGATTGGTTTTGACCTTCTTTGTGGTGTAGCCTTGGCTGCTGGTGGTTATTTTACCACTGTTGCTTGTTATATCATGGGGTTAAAGCATATTCACTCTGCTGTACGCCCAGCCATTACCACGGCCTTTTTAGGCTATAGCTTTGTAGTTGTGGCGCTTTTGTATGACCTTGGTCATCCTTTACGTTTGCCATATATGTTCTTCTTCCCAGGTACTACATCTGTATTATTTGAAGTAGGTCTTTGTGTGGCCACATATGTGACTGTGCTCATGATTGAATTTTCAATTGCCCCCATGGAGTGGCTATCAGGTAAATTCCCTTGGATTTTGAAATATCGTAAGCTTGTACTGCGTGCCACCATTGTTTTAACCATCTTTGGCGTATGTTTATCCACATTGCATCAGTCATCCTTGGCAGCTTTGTTCCTAATTGCGCCTGGTAAGATGCACCCATTGTGGTACTCACCCTTCATGCCCATGTTTTTCTTTGTATCTTCTATGGTTGCTGGCGCCTCCATGGTAATTTTTGAAGGAATGCTTGCTCATAAGGGTGTTCATCGTTACATGGATGCTCTACATTTGAAAGAATCTCGCGACGTAACTCTTGGTTTTGCTCGCGCAGCTTCTCTCATACTATTTGGTTATTTCATGTTGAAGTTCATTGATATGGCAGTTCAAAATAACTTTAAGTATCTGCTAACAAGCTTTGGCTATTGGTGGATGGTTGAAATGCTATTCTTTGTGCTTATGCCAGCTTTGCTTTATGCAAAGGGTGCTCGTGATGGTAATATTAACCTATGCCAATTGGCTTCAGTTAATGCTGTACTAGGTATAGTAGTTAACCGCTTTAACGTTAGCTTAATTGCATTTAACTACAATCTGCCATCATCTGAAAAGTACTTCCCACACATTGGCGAAATTTGTATTTCTGTCTTTGTGGTAACTCTTATTGTGACAGCCTACCGCTTTATTGTGTACCACATGCCGGTGCTGTACGAACACCCCAATTTTAGGGGCGATCATTAAGCCGACAGGAGGTTACTATGGCTGCCGAAAGTAGTTTTAGCACTTTTTACGAATACTTTTTATACACAAAAACTTGGGCCTATGGGCTTATGTTTGTAACTTTGCCTGCTTTTACATTTTATTGGTATTGTATCCTTTTTCCCTGTAAAAAAGGGGAGTGTGATAAGGATAAAAGCGGGCATTAGTAGATAATAAGTCATTGTAGATAATAAAAGGCGTTGCTCTAAGAGCAACGCCTTTTTAAGTGTTGACAAAGTCAATACGACCCGAAAATCAAGAATAAAGGGTCCTGCACAATTATTTTTTAGTTCTATTTTCTTGCTTTACTGCCAAACCAGCCATTGTATCTTTTAATTGGCTGGTTTAGGCGGCACAAACACCAGTAAAGGGGTTTGTTGTTAAAATAAAAACCTATTTCTTTTTATTCATGGCGCTAGCAAGTGCTTGCCCAAGGCTTCCAAAACCGCCATCAGATGAAGTGGGGCTTGCGTGTTCTTTCCAATTTGTATCCTCTTTGGTTTCTGTGCCTTCTGGAGCAAGTCCAATGCGGCGAGCACCTTTATCAACACTTTGTACCATTAAGGTTACGCTTTGACCTTTTTCAAGGTTGCTTAATTCTTTAGAATTTGTAGCATTTTTAATAACTGCATGTGGTAGCAAACCTGTAATTCCAGGGGCTAGGTTTATGAAAAAGCCAAATTTTGCAATGCTTTCCACTGTACCCTCGACCATGCTACCCACTGCAAACCTTTGTGCAACTTCTGCCCATGGGTCGCCCTCTGCATCACGCATGGAAAGCGAAATGCGGCGTTTTTCAATGGAAATTTCCTTTATTTTAATGGAAACATCATCACCTACAGCCAGCAATTCTTCTGGTTTGTTAACGCGTTTTGTCCATGACATTTCAGATACATGCACAAGACCGTCAATACCTGGTAATACTTCAACAAAAGCTCCAAATGGGGTTAGGCGAACAACGCGTGCTTGCATAACATCTCCAACATTTAAGCGTCCTTCAACATCATTCCAAGGGTCACCCTCTGCTTGTTTGCGAGAAAGTGAAATTCTAATTTGACCCTTAGCGTCTTTACCAATGGAAAGAATTTTTGCTCGTATTAAATCTCCTGGGCTAACGGCTTCGTCAGCATTGCTAACTCTTGACCATGAAAGCTCTGAAATATGAATCATACCCTCAATGCTTGGTGCAATTTCCATAAATGCACCAAAGGCGGCAAGACGAGTGATTTTGCCCTCAACTGTGTCGCCTTCTTTAATTTCGTTGAGTAGTTTTTCAATGGACTCTGCGCGCTCACGGTCAAGCAAAGCTCGGCGTGAAACAATAATATTGCGACCATTACTTTCAATGCGAGTTACAAGAAATTGTGCTGTTTTTCCAGTAAGATCTTCAGCTTCACTGCTTGCAAAAAAACCAATTTGACTACCCGGACAAAATGCTCTTTTGCCAAGCACATCAACATTATAGCCACCTTTGCAAGTGCCTGTAATTTTTCCATCAACAGGTATTTGGGCATCCCGAGCGTCTTCAAGTGCTGCAACACCGCCACCACTCATGGAGCGTGATAGGCGCACTTCATGGGCATTGGCAGAAATAACCCAAGCTTCAATGCTGTCACCAACTCCAGCAATGATGTTGCCGTCTGTGCCTATTAGGTCACTGTGTTCCATAATGCCGTCAACCTTAATGCCCACATCTAGGAAGACATTTTCACCACTAATGGCAATGATTTTACAGCTAATTTTTTGTCCAGCGCTTACCATGGAACTATCTAAACTGTGCGACTCAAGAAGTGTTGCAAAGTCCTCCTCTTGGTTGTCTGGGTTTTGGTTGTTGTTTTGGTCAATAGTCATGGTAAACTCCTTGTAATACCTATGTAAATTTTATTTTTAGCCTTCTTGCTTACATTCAATGGTAAGGTATAAATCACCTTGCCATTTACCTACTTTCTTTCCAAGCCCACGCAAACGAATGGGCTTTCCAACTACAAAATCCTTGGGTAATACTATTTCAATGGTATTAACCTCTTCTGAAAGGCCTTGGCGAATTTGCAAACGCACCTTAGCACCAGCAAATAAAGATGATGCTGGTAGCTTAATGCTTTGCTCCTCATCAATTTGTTGGCGAAACCAACCCATAATTTTACCAGAAAAATTATTGGCAAAATGTGACAAACTATTACTATGTCCAAGGTCCACTTCAACTGTTGGTGGAGCTTGAGGCGGCGGTGGAGGAGGCGGTGGCGGAGGGGGAGCAGAAGCTGAATTGTCTTCTGGTTTAGCCTGTTTGTTTACTTCGCTGTAAATATCTTCAAAAACGCGCCTTGCAAATGGGTCATGCAAAAGGTCACGCAACACATCTTCCTTTGCATATGCCGCAGAGGCTGCACGCTGGCGGCTGTTTTGAGCTTTTTGCTTGGTTTCGTTTTCGTGATGCTCTTTAGATTTTTCTTGCTTTTTATCTTGTTTTTTACTTTTTTCTTGTTCTTTTTTCTTGTTTTGTTCTTTATTATCTTCTTTTTTCTTTTTATCTTCAGCTTTTTGTTTGGCTTCTTCTTTTTTAGCAGATTCTTTTCTTGAGCTTTCTTCAGTTTGCAAAATCTGAGAAAGTGCAACATAGGCTTCATTTAACCTTTGAAATCTATAACTTGCATCTGCAACATCGGGGTTTAGATCTGGATGCAATTCAAAAGCACGCTTGCGATATGATTTTTTAACATCCTCAAGAGTTGCATCACTTTGTAATTGTAAGATGCTGTAACATTCTTGCAGGCTTATATGTCGGCTTTTTTTCATAAATTATTTTAGCAAAGCTCTGGCTTGTGTTTTGGAATTATTTGCACGCAAATTATTTTCTTCAATATATTTTTCGCCAGCTTGCACAAAATCTTTATGTTCAACTTCTGGATTAATACCAGGGCAAAAGTCTTTGGCTAAAAAAAGACTTTGAGCATCAACCATATTACCACGAAAATAAGGCCAAGCTCTACAAATATCAGGTTTTCCTTCATGAACGGAGCAACCCTTATTTTGCACAAAAAAAATACAATACCCGTCTTTACCTGTGCGTACTGTTAATTTACCATTATGCATAATTGCGAATTTATTAGTAAAGTCTTCTGGGCTTGTGTTTAAAAAATCACAAATGCGTACAAGATCCTTGGGGCTAACAATAATCCCACCAGAGCCTTCACAACAATGCCCACACATACGACAATCAAAAACATCCAATGTATTCATTAAATTACATAAGCCTTTCAAATTCAGTCTTTATGCACAAATTTTCTATCACTTTAATGCCTTGTGCGGACATAAGCTTGCCAGCTTCAGGTGAACTTATGCCAAGTTGCATCCAAAAACATTTTGGCTTCAAACTTAGCTCTAAAACCTCTTGGGCATGAGCTAAGCAATGCATGGGCGCTCTAAAAACATTTATTATATCAACGTGTTCTGGTAGTTCTAAAATGCTTTTATAGGTTTGCAATCCCCACACATTTTCACGCATTGGATGCACAGGATAAACACTATAACCCATAGCAATAAGAAACCTACCGACCATATTGACCGGTTGGCCTTCTCTATCCTTTGCACCAATAATTGCAATATTTTTAGTATCTTGGAGTAATGATTTTATTGTTTCATCCAAAAACATGTACCATCTCCTCAAACAAAGTAACAACTTATATAAAGTTAAAAAAAAACGCAACTTTTTTCCATTTATCGTGCCAATTTTACCATGCCATAATCCTTGCAAGATTTTAATGAAAATACTAATCTTTGAAAACAGCTTGCTTATTATATTAAGAGTTCTGCATAAGTAAATTTTAAAAAAGCAAATTTATTACAAAAGCACAAAAACAATGCTACGAATAATAGTGTGTGACCTTAATGTTTGAAAAGGATTTTTACATGACTAAGAAATTAAAATGTATTGAAATGCTTCCTGTAGAGGAAGTTGAACGCAGGCACAATATGTGCCGAAATCTCTATCAGGATTTAAATTCTGAAATATCTGGCTTATTGGTATTTTCTCGCTTAAATATATATTATTTAACTGGAACCTTGGGTGACGGTGTTTTGTGGTTGCCAACTACAGGTGAACCTGTGCTCTTTTTGCGTAAAGGGATTAAGCGTGCAAAAGTTGAAAGTCCTCTGAAACAAATAGAATTATTTAATGATTTTTCAACTATGTTGGAGCATTGCACAAGTCGTGGCTTACAATCCAATGCTAAAATAGCTGTGGAGATGGGCGCTGTTCCTTGGAGCGTGGCCAATGAGTTGCAAAGTATTTTTGTGGGGCATCGCTTTATAAATGCTGACATGGTTTTAGCCAAGGCACGTTCTCGTAAAAGCCTCTGGGAACTAAATAAAATGCGTATTGTGGGTGAACGTCATCATCATGGACTTTTTGATATTATGCCTAATCGCTTAAGTATCGGTATGAGTGAGCGAGACGTGGCTCGTCTTTCATGGGATATATTTTTTGGTCTTGGGCATGGTGGCATTAATCGCATGGGAAATTTTGGCGAGGAGTGTTTTTTAGGGCACATTGCAGCAGGGGATAATGGCAATTATCCAAGTCACTTTAATGGTCCTTTGGGCCTGAAAGGTGATCATCCATCCACACCGTATATGGGCAATGCTAGTAGTTTTTGGCAGAAGGGTGAGCTGCTTGCGCTTGACATTGGATTTTTACTTGAAGGTTATCATACCGATAAAACACAAGTTTATTTTGCTGGTAAGGCCAGTGCCATGCCAGATAATGCTAAAAGAGCACATGATGCTTGCATTGAAATACAAAATAAAGCCGCAGAAGCCCTAAAAGTTGGGGCCATACCTTCACAAATCTGGGCAGATGCTATCAAACGAGCAGATAAACTAGGTATAAATGAAGGATTTATGGGTCTTGGTAATAATAAAGTGCCATTTTTAGGTCATGGTATTGGCCTTGTGGTTGATGAATACCCTGTGCTTGCCAATCGTTTTGATGAGCCATTAATTGAAGGTATGACACTTGCCATTGAGCCAAAAGTTGGTATTGCTGGCCTTGGTATGGTGGGTGTTGAAAATACTTATGAAGTAACGCCACAAGGCGGGAAATCCATCACTGGGCAAGAATTTTCAATCCTTTGCGCGGAGTAATTATGACATTTACAGCTGAACAAATACCTATTCATGAATTGAATTTACGCCATGAAAAATGCCGTGCTATTTTGCGTGAGCAAAGTCCTCAAGCAGAGGGTTTGTTAGTATTTTCTCGCACCAATATTTATTATTTAAGTGGTACTCGTGCCAATGGAATACTTTGGCTACCTCTTGATGGTGAACCTGTACTTTTAATGCGTAAAGCTGAGCAAAGATGTCGCTTGGAAAGTGCCCTATCGAATTTTGCAACATTTAAATCTTATTCTAGTATTCCAGAAATTTGCGCTAATTTTGGTTCACCCTTGGGGGCTTTAATTGCCGCAGAAATGAATGCTTTGCCTTGGTCGCTTGCTCAAATGCTTAAAGAACGCTTGAAAAATGTTGAATTTATTGAAGGTGATAATATTTTTATGCAAGCAAGGTATATAAAAACTGCATATGAAATTGAAAAACTATATAATGTTGATGCCTTACATAATAAAGCTTTGAATAACCTTATTACAGGGCAAAGCATTGTTGAAAAATATAATATTTTGCACGAAAGCTCACCTAAAAAGCTATGCATAAATATGACAGAGCGTGAAATTTCTCACGCCATTTGGCATAATTTTTATGCCCATGGTCATGGTGGTATGTTGCGTATGCACGGACTTGGGCAAGAGGTCTTTTTAGGTAAAATTGCAGTTGGCGAAAATGCTTTATATCCAACACCATTCAAAGGGCCAGCTGGTCTTTTAGGTGAGCATCCTGCCATACCCTTTATGGGTAATGCTGGTAGTGTTTGGAAAACAGGCCAGCTTTTATTATTGGATACGGGATTTATTAACGCAGGATATCATAGTGCATTAACATTAACTTGTTTTGCAGGTAGTGAACAAAGTACGCCAAAAGTTGTGCAACAGGCACATAATTGCTGCTTTGAGATATTACTAAGTATCAAAGAAAACCTGAATAAAAATTATGAATGCCATTTCACATGGGGACAGGCAAAAAAAATCGCAGAAAAGTATGGCTTCAAGGATGAATTCATGGGTATCAATGACAATAAAAGCCATGTTTTAGGCAGTAGCATTGGTCTTAATATGGAGGAAGGTTCTGTTTTTGCTAAAAAAGAACAATGCGAGCTGAGTGCTGGAGTTGTTTTTAATGTCTGCCCCATGATTGCAATTCCTAAGCTTGGCATGGTGGGTATTAGGCATAGTTTTGAAGTGCGTGAGCAGGGTGAAGTTGTAGCCTTTCCTCATTTTGAGCAAAGAAAGGACATGGTTTTTATTGAGTAGCTTGCTATATTTTAAGAGTCCTGCACAATTATTTTTCAACTTTATTTTTGTGCTTTTGCAGTAAATTTGCATGTGCTAGAAAATTTAGCTGTGCAGGACAAAAGACACATCTTTACTCTCTGTATCCGTAAGGCTCGTTCCTCGCCTAACGGCTATGCCACTTCGTGGCACCACTAGGGCAGGAATAATCAATCAGTTAACGGCGAAGCAAAGCTCCGCCTATTCTTGATTTTTGGCCGCATTGACTGTAGTCAACGCTCCAAAAGACTTAGCACAATAGATTGTGCAGGGGTCTTGTTTTATTAGTGCTTTTGGACAGAGCACTCACAATTTTCTTTTTGACAAATAAGCTTGGTTACTTTAATTAAGTCGCTTTCTTTGCCAAAAATGTATAATATATCACCGTGTTGCAAAATTGTGTCTGCCTTTGGTGTGGGTATCATTTGACCCCCACTTTTAATGGCAACCACTGTTACACCATATTTGTTTGGTAGCTCTGACTCACTAAGTGTTTTGCCACTTAGTGGTGCATTCTCTTCCAGCCTAATAACATGTATGTTAACTTGTGAAAATTCTTCTAAGAAGTCATCCATTCCACTCATTTGTTGTGAAGTTTTACGCAAGGTTGAGTAATTTTCTTGGCGAATAATGTTCACCATGGTATCAATATCTTGTTTGGGTATCATATATTGGTACAAAACACGCGAAAATATCTCTATGGAGGATTCAAACTCCTCAGCAACCACATCAGATGCTCCAAGTTTGTGCAAAATATCAACTTCAGCTAAAAAGCGAGAGCGGGCAATAATGCGTATATTGGGGTTAAGCTTAATGGCCTCGGCCACAGTTGCTTGCACTGCCGCAGGGTCAGATATGACAATTGCTAGCACCTTAGCCTTGGTAATGCCCATATGTTCAAGCACAGCAGGGCGTGAGGCGTCACCATATAAAATTGGCTCTCGGTCATGGAAGCGACTTACTGTGTCTGGATTCATCTCCAAAATTTCGTAAGGAATGGAGTAGTTTTTTGCAGCGCGGGCAAGATGTTGTCCGCTTATACCAAAACCAACAATGATAAGATGATTTTTAAGCTGACTTAAATTTCCGCTCATACCTTCATTGGCAAGGTGGAAATCTTTTTTGCCAAGATAGAGGTTAACTCTATTAGCAATCTTAGGCGCAAAGTGCATCATTACAGGGGTTAAGAGCATGGTGATTATGCTTATGGCTAGAAAGTTTTGGTATCTATCTTCATTAATTAATCCAGCATCTAGACCAGCACTTGCCAAAACAAATGAAAATTCACCCACTTGAGCCAATGTTAAAGCAACAATGATGGCAGTGTGCAATGGGTATTTTTGAATAAGTACAGCAGGCAATATAAGTAAGGTTTTGATAAAGATGAATAAAATTGTTAATGTAATTACGGTTCCTATATGCTGTAACAAATAATCCACATCCAAAAGCATGCCCACGGATATGAAAAAAATACTCATAAATACATCACGATAGGGCATAATTCCTGATACTACACTCATGCTGTACTCTGAGCGAGCAAGAAATAAGCCAGCCAAAAAAGCACCAAGTGACAGTGACAGCCCAAGCCATGAGGTTAAAAAGGCAAGACCCATACATAAAACTAAGGTTGTTAGTAGTAATAGTTCACTAACTCTTGTGCGCACAATGGCTGCCATGAAGCGATTTAGGCCAAATTTAACAAATAATAAAACTGCCCCAAGCACTACAATTACCTTGCCAATGGCAAACATTGCATCCATGGGGTTTGGGTTAACTTGCCCACTAAGTAATGGAATTAATATAAGCATTGGGGCAATCATAATGTCTTGGAATACAAGTATAGCAAGGGTCAAGCGTCCAGAAGGGGTGCTGGTAGTGCCTTTTTGCTGTAAAAAACGCAGCACAATGGCAGATGAGGAGAGTGAAATAAGGCAGCCTATAAAAATGGATAAGGCTAAATCTTCATTACGAGCAAGGCTATAAACAATGACTGTTACAATTATGGTTAGGCCAATTTGAAGGCTACCACCTAAAAATACAGGTTTTTTTAATCTAGAAAGAGCGTCGCCTGAAAGCTCCATGCCTATGGTGAAAAGAAGTAGGGCTACACCAAGCTCGGATAAAACGTTAATGGCCTCCATGTCATCTACTATGCCAAGTAGTGATGGGCCGCAGAATATTCCAGTAATTAAAAAGCCAACAGTTGCAGGAATGCGAATGCGTGTGCACACTAAGTTCACAACAATGGATATAATAAAAATTACTATAAGTTCGGTTAATAATGGTGGTATATGCATATTTTACTCTATTTTAAAGTGATACATTGCTATTATATATATATTTATATTTTTTGGCAATCAAACTCTTCTTGTCAAGCTTGAAAAAAGAGGTTACTGGTGCATTAACAACTCAATAGTATATAACTTGCTTAGACAACGTAAGGAATTTAATAAATGTATTCTTCAAAACTTTCACCCAATGAGCCACATGCAAGTGACGTAACTAAACGCTTTGCGGCTGGTTTTCAGCGTTTTCAAAAGCATTGGTTTTGTGCTGAACACAATATATATGCGGACTTAAAGCAAGGTCAGCATCCATTGGCCCTTGTCATTGCATGCTCTGACTCTCGTGTGGACCCTGTTATGCTAACTGACAGTCATCCTGGAGAGATGTTTGTTATTCGTAACGTCGCAAACTTGGTGCCGCCATACTCTCCTGACCGTTATTTTCACGGTGTTAGTGCAGCCCTTGAATATGCAGTTAAACATTTAAAAATTAAAGAAATTATAGTCATGGGACACTCTAATTGTGGCGGCATTCACGCCTTCATGGAAAAACCAGACGAAAATGATGAATTTATTAGCATTTGGATGCAAATTATCAAGAGAGCCAAGGAAGTTGTGGAAGCTCTTTATCCAAATGCCACAGAAGAAGAATTAGCCCACGCCTATGAGCAATGGGGAATTCGTGTATCGCTTGAAAATTTAATGACATTTCCTTGGATTCGTGACGCAGTTCACAATGGTGATTTACATTTGCATGGTTGGTATTTTGACCTAGATAATGGAACATTGCTACGCCATGACGATGATACTGATGACTTTTTACCCATGGTCGATAGCTGCGTTACTGAAACAAAGGAGTAACTCTCCTGTATGTGCTAAGATAAAAGCAACGAGCCATAATGATGCTCGCAAAACATTCACAAAAGAGTTATAGATAATTAACCCCCCTCTTCTGGGGGTTAAATTTGATGACAAACCCACTTCGTGTGTTTGTGCCGCCTAAAACAGCTTACTGTTTTGGCAGTAAGGCACGAAAATCAAGAGTAGGTGCAAGCTAATTGCACCTACTCTTGATTTATTGGATGTTGACTTTGTCAACACGCTAGCCCCCTCTGAAGTGGGAAGGGGTTAGTATTTTTGATTAATTATCAAAACGCTTTACTGGTAAATGACAACCGCCACGCCCAGTGCGCTCTGTAAAGTCTTGATGATAGTCCTCAGCTGCAAAAAATGGCACCGCTGGCGATATTTCTGTAGCAATCTCAAGACCTTTTTTAGTTAAGATTTGCACCAATTTTTCAGAAGTCTTGCGTTGATCTTCATCAGTATAATAAATTACACTTCGATATTGTGAGCCCACATCAGGTCCTTGGCGATTTAGCTGTGTTGGATCATGTATTTCAAAAAAGAACTTGGCTAATGTTTCAAAATTCGTCTCATTTGGGTCAAACACCACCTTAACAACCTCGGCATGGCCCGTTGTTCCCGTACATACAGCTTCATATGCAGGGAAGGGCGTGTCACCTCCCATATAACCAGAAATTACATCTAACACTCCAGTTAACTTAGAAAATCCATCCTCCACACCCCAAAAACAACCCCCACCAAAAAATGCTACACTTGGGGGTTTAGCGTCAGCAATAAATTTCATGGAAATGGAGTTTACACAATGGCGCACGTTTTTTTCTGTAAAACCTTCACCCTCAAAAACATGCCCTAAGTGTCCGCCACAGTTTGCACAAACTATTTCAACACGACTACCATCAGCATCTGGTAGACGAAGCACAGCACCAGCTACTGCATCATCAAAACTTGGCCAACCACAATTGGATGAAAATTTGTCCTCAGAATGATAAAGCGGTGCATCGCATTGGCGGCAAACATAAAGCCCCTTGGCCTTATTGTCATTATACTCGCCAGAAAATGGCGCTTCTGTACCTTTTTGTATTATAATCCTTTTTTCTTCAAGTGTTAATTCATTTAATGTCATGGTTCTAGCTCCATATGCAGCAAGGGAATATGTATTTGTGGTAACAATACTTAACAGGGCGAAACACAATGAAAAAATTATAATCTTATTCATAATACTCCTTTTACTTGGTTTATTGCCTACTAATTTAGTATTGATTAATCATAAGTCAAGGGGTGATGAATAGATGAGTATAAAAATAATAAATTTAAAGTGATATAAAAAAAAATTTATATAAAAAATAGTTTATTAATGTAATTATTTAAAGTAATAAATATTTTTATGTAAAATATTTTATATTATTAAAACAAAAAGTTATTGACTTAATAGTGAAAAACAGATTAATATCAAGTACAAACTTTTTTGGAGGTTACTATGTACAAGTTTAAATTGGTTCCTGCTTTATTCTTATTGGTGCTAGGCCTTATGGTTACCCCAGCACAAGCTCAGAAAAATGGCTTTTATTTGGGTTTGAAATTCATCGATTCCATCCAAACTGTATGGATTGAAGATTTTTCAGAAACACAAAATACCGTTGGTGGTGCGGCATTTGTAGGTTTTGACTTTTATCCTAAATTTGACGCCCCTGTTCGCGTTGAAATTGAATATGCCCTACGCTCTGACCTTAAACATACTGATGAAATTGTAGATGTTGGTGACTTAGAATATAAGTATAATGCTCAAACATTACTTGCAAACTTCTATTATGACTTCCATAATAGCACAAACTTTACCCCATACCTTGGCGCAGGCCTTGGCATGGCCTTTACAACAGAAACTGTTGACGCTCGTGATGGTGCTTTTTCCAATAGTGAAAAAAGATATAGCACTAACTTTGCTTGGCATGTTGGTGCTGGTGTAGCATATGCTTTTAATGAATTTATCTCTGCTGACCTTGGCTATCGTTATCTAAGCTTAGGTAATAGCAGCTCAGATATTGAAGACGTAAGCGTGCCAACCTTTGGCTCAGCTCATGAACTTAGCTTGGGCGTTCGCTTTAACTTCTAAGATTTAGAATTATAATTTAAGCCCCGTAGTTTATGACTATGGGGCTTTTTTGTTGACAAAATCATACCTAGATATACGCCTTGCAGAATTAAAACACGACCTTTTACGATGGATTATAGGTATAGCCTTAGCACAGTCTGCACTCATGATGGGTATGGTAGCCTTTATTAAATAAACACTTTCCAAGTTAAGCAGGGAATAAAGCTATGCCACTTATCACCATTCCCCAATTCCCGAACGTGAACGCATAGGCCGTATGCTAAAAGGTGCAAGACACAGGGCAAACATGACCCAAAAGCAACTTTCAAAAGCAATTGGCGTACCTCAAGGCCACATTAGTGAGTATGAAGCTCACAAGCGACCCATACCCCAAGCCAAGGCTGCCTTCTTGCTAAAGTATTAAGGACTGTTGAAACGCATTTTACACCACGATAGGGGCTGGGTAAAAAGTAGGAATACGAAATACCCTCTTGTATGAATTCAAAAGACGTTGAAATGTTGTTGTAACATATTAAAACTATGATAGAGGTAGTATAATGAGAAATTTTGTACTTCTTTTTGTATGTATGTTATTGGTAACAGGTTGTGCCAGTATGGAAAGTAATTATAGACCTGCTGTGCAGCAGTCTGACTTTCCATTGCTAAATAAGACAACAACTGTAAAAATTGGTGATATAATGCTTAGTCAAGGCAAAATGATGTCAGTTGAATTTTTACAAGTGCTTACACCAGTTGATGGTGTAATTTTCGACATTCCCGAAGGATTATATCCCAAAAGAGGATACAAAGATGGCAAGGAATATTTCTCAGCTCGTGGAGAAATGGTAGATGTTGCTAGTGGAACAGGTGTGGTACCATCTATGGGTATGTTTATTTCAGCAGATAAACCTAATGAAATATGTGTTATTAATGCCAACAGTGGATTTGTTTGTTATGATGCTCCCTATAAAGTTATAACAAAACAAATCCCAGCCTCAGACTCTGGGCAAAAAAGGCTGTATTTTTCTGGGCAGAAAGGTAATGATATTATCCTCATGTATACCGAACAAGCTAAAGGGCAGGCTATGTATACTCACAATGTTACGTATAATATAGTAAAAAATTCTATAATAACATATAAGGGTGCAGAAATAAAAGTTATTGATTGTAGCAACGAAAAAATAACATACGAAGTAATCAAAAACTTTTCTAATGTAAGCCAACAATAATTGTACGTTTTTTATAAGATGTAAATGAACATTTATAAAACTTAATGCTTGAATGAGTAAGGCAAAAAAATTGTGAAAAAAAGTCAAGGCAGGGGAGAAAACAAGCATTTCCTCCTGCCTTTATCTTTGGGGGCTTAGGGGTAAAGTCCCTAACAAGCCCACACGGAAGTAGAAAATTTATTTTCGTGTACGTACATGGGGTAGGCTTGCTTATTTGTCTATAATGCCATCCCTTGCAATTCCTACAAAAAAATGTAAATATAGCACCATAAATTTAATATAAACACCCATAAACGCAAAAGCCAAAGGAAAAACTATGTTCAAAGCCGCCATTAAAATCCTAAAATCCGC
>CAYJOP010000054.1:0-14516 GCA_964371835.1 uncultured Desulfovibrionaceae bacterium | reverse complement strand
CCTAGCCAAAAAAATTGCCGCTGAATTTATGTCTGGTGTTAAGTAAGACCAAAAACAAAACATCAATCTTTACAAAGCCATACAGTTTATTGTATTATTTGAATGACAGATAATATATTAATTTTATTGATATATATAATAATGAATTATGGTATAAAAAATTTTGGAAAAATATATAAAGTACATAAACTAATTTATGTGAGAATTATATGCAAAACAATAGGTTACGAACCCACCCTGGCGAAGTATTAAGAGAGGAGTTTTTACTTCCTCTTGGGATTAGTGCAAGCACTCTTGCTGATGAAATTATAATACCTGTCCATTGCGTAACCAATATTATTAAAGAAAAAGCTACAGTTACAACAGATATGGCAGAAAAATTTGCTCATTTTTTTGGTAAAGTATTGAGTTTTGGTGAAACTTACAGAACAACCATACTAGTTCTTTAAAGCTTACCCATGAAATTAAAAGGGGCGAAAACTAAGCTAACCTTCGCCGTGGGCGGCGAGTAAGCGTAAAGCTTGAAAGGATTGCTCAAGGCTTTGTTGTTCGCTAACTTCTTGGCATAAAAAGGTATTGATATGCGGCATTTTTATAATGGCTGCGTCAATTTCTGGGTTAGCACCTTGGGCGTAAGCTCCAATATTAATCATATCTTCCACCTTGCGGTAGGTACTCATTAGTCGAGTAATGGTTTGCCCTGATTCTATATCTTCCTTGCTACAAATATCAGAACGCAAGCGGCTAATGGACTTTAGCACGTCAATGGCAGGGAAATGTCCTTGGTCTGCAAGGTCACGAGTTAGTACAATGTGACCATCTAAGATGGAGCGCACAGCATCGGCTATGGGTTCATTAAAATCATCACCATCAACAAGCACTGTATAAACACCTGTAATGGTTCCTTTATCTGAACGTCCTGCTCGCTCAAGTAATTTTGGTAATTGAGCAAAAACGGTTGGAGTATAACCCTTTGTTGTTGGTGGCTCACCAATGGCAAGGCCCACTTCTCTTGCGGCCATGGCAAAGCGAGTTACAGAGTCCATCATTAAGAGTACGTCCTTGCCTTTATCGCGGAAAAATTCTGCAACGGCAGTGGCTGCATAGGCCGCACGCATACGCACAAGCGGTGATTGGTCTGAGGTTGCAATAATCAAAACAGAGCGGGCCATGCCCTCTGGGCCAAGGTCGCGCTCCATGAACTCAAGAACTTCTCGTCCACGCTCGCCAATGAGTCCAATGACGTTAACATCGGCCTTGGTGTAGCGTGACATCATGCCCATAAGTGTTGATTTACCAACTCCAGAGCCAGCCATAATACCCACACGCTGCCCCTTTCCAAGTGTTAACAAGGTGTTAATGGAGCGCACACCAACGTCCAAGATGTCTGTTATGCGTGGTCTTTTTAATGGGCTTGGGGGATCTGCATAAATGGGTGCCATACCTTGACCCCAAGTTTTTTTGGCATCTTTAACCCATTGAGGAATAAATTCATGTTGTTCTGTAACTTTTTTGTCAAAGCTTTCTTTATTTTCTTCGGTAAATTGATTATCAGCTGAAAAAATTTCTGTACTTATGGGTGGACCACCGTCAAGTGGTGCGCCAAAAGCATCAAGAGTACGCCCCAAAATGTGCGGACCAACAGGAAAATATGGAGGAAGGCTACTATTGCGAATTAAGCTGCCAGGACGAATGCCTCGCATGTCGCCATATGGCATAAAAAGCAAATTACCATCACGAAAACCCACAACCTCAGCAGCAACGCCTTGATTTTCACCTTCCGGTATCATGTGACATACAGCACCGAGAGGAGCTCGCAGACCGCTACCTTCCGCCACAAGGCCAACAACCTTAGTTACCTTGCCAAATGTGCGCAAGGGACTAGCATTTTCTAATAATTGCTTGCAGGCGGCTGGGTCAAGCTTCATATATCTGCCTTGGAATTTTGCTCATCAACTTCCGCAACATCTTCCACATCTGGCAAGGGCAAAAGCTCTTCTTCAAGCTCAAGTCTGCTGCGCTCCTCATCACTTGGCTGGGAATTTTGCGTATCTTCATCAATAATATCTTGCTCTTGAACCACACTTGACTCAGTGAAAGTTTCATCACTAGCCTGTACACCTTGCTCTGCTAGTATTTCATCTTGAGGTAGCAAATCATCCACAATGGCATTGGCATCGGCAAGCTCATCCTCTACATTGTTTTGTGCGGATTCAACATTGGTTTCAGCACTGGCTTCCACAGGATTAGCTTCTAAATTCTCAATGTTTTGTTCTGGGTCAGGTGTAATATCTTCCTGCTGATTAACTTGCTCTAAATCTTCTTGAATTTCAGAATCTTGCCCAGTGTTTTCTTCAGCCTGAGCTGGTACTTCATCAAGCACATCTTCTATCACTTCTTTCACAGATTCTTCTTCAAGCTGCACAAATTGCTCAAGGTTTTCCTTTTCAAGCTCAGTAATTTTTTCAACAAAGGCCGCACCAGCAGCATCAAGGTTACTTTCAGGTAAGGCAAGATGCTCTAAGATGTTATCAACCATTTCTTTGAACAATTCTAAGCGACTATCAACAGTACCACTGGAGCTTTCAGCCACAAGTCCACCAAGCTCCAAACTTTCATCTGTTTCAATACCCCATTGTCCAAGGTCTGGTAATTTTTCTTTAGCCGCAGCAAATATATCAGCCATCACAGCTTCATCATCAGGGTGCACCTTTAATACGACATGTCGTCTGTCGTCCAAATTGCGCACAGCCTCAATGACAAGCTGCTCTAAAATTTTATTGTAGCGCTCATCCAAGGCAAGGCCAGTACCACGTTCAACGCAAACTTTTACCAAATCCACAAGTTCAGTGCGCCAACCAGCAAATATATTTAGGGTTTGTTTTTCAATGGCTTTGAGCACACCAGCAACGGATGCACCCATATTTAAACGAAAGCTATCAAGCTCCTCTTGGGCTTGTTTTAATCCAGCTTGAAAACCATCTTCTTGAGCAGTGCTTTGCATATGCAAAGCTTTATCTAGCTCAGCCTGCACATCATGCTTTAAGTTTTGCGCTTCATTGCGAATACTCTCGGCATTGGCTTTAATTTTATTGGCTTCATTACGAATACTTTCAGCTTCTGCCTCTGCTTCTTCAAGAACCTTTTGACGCTCAGTATAAGCCTCGCCCAAGATTTCACGCGCACGGTCAACGGCCTTTGCCCTAACCTTTTCCATATAATCTTGTTGAGTACGCTGATTCCACTGTTCCTGACGAGAAGCCGCTTGCATGGCATCAAGCTGGCTTAAGGTTG
The DNA here is from genome assembly GCA_964371835.1 of uncultured Desulfovibrionaceae bacterium. Lineage (GTDB taxonomy): Bacteria > Desulfobacterota > Desulfovibrionia > Desulfovibrionales > Desulfovibrionaceae > CAYJAD01. The sequence continues at coordinate 11,222 of CAYJOP010000054.1, read as the reverse complement.
ACTCACGCTTAGAGTCAAGGAAGATGGTCCCCCATTTTTCGTCTTTTTCGTCAGAAGCCATAATCAATACCTATTATTTTATTTTTAGCAGTATCTTCTAAGGGATAACATTCACCCCTATAAAATGCGTTCAAAATAATTAAACACAAAGTTTTTCAACAGGGCGTTCAAAAAATAGTGAGATGCAAGTAAAAGGGAAATTTTAGGAGGGGAATGGGGTCTTCCCCCCATGACCTGACTAAAATTTTCCTCTGACGCAGTAGATTGCTATTTTAGGGCGTCCTGTTAAACGAAGACGTCGCCACCACCACGGTTCACGGTTACCTTACCCTCACCTTCAAGTCTGCGCACAACCTTAACAATATTTTGTTGTGCTGCTTCAACGTCAGACAACTTGGTTGGTCCCATGAATTCAAGTTCTTCCTTAATCATGGTTGCGGCACGCTCGGACATATTCTTAAAGAATTTATCTTTAAGATCATCATTGGCGCCACGCATGGCCATGGTAAGGTCTTCGTTGGAAATTTCTTTAAGAATTTCACGAACACTTTTATCATCGAGTGAGCGGCAATCGTCAAATACGAACATGAGGTTACGAATATCTTCAGCCATTTGGGCGGAATCTTCTTCAATTTCTGCAAGAACTTCTTCTTCTGTTGCACGGTCAACGGCGTTAAGAATTTCAGCAACAGCTTGCACGCCACCAACTTTCTTACCTTCCTTACCGCCCATGGCAATAAGCTGACTTTGTAACACCTTATCCACTTCCATGAGCATTTCCTCTGGCACTGCCTCAAGCCTTGCAAGACGCATAAGCACCTCTGGGCGCACGCCAGCAGGCAAGTTTACAAGCAAGTTTGCAGCTTGGTCTGAGTGTAGATGGCCAAGAATAAGGGCCAAGGTTTGTGGATGTTCATTGCGTAAAATTTGTGAAAGTAAACGCGGGCTAACCTGCTCAAGTTCACGAAATGGTGCAGGGCCAGTGTTTAGATTTAGAGAATCCATTATATATTTAGCAGTTTCTGAGTCAACATTTTTAACGAGCAGGCGTTTTAGAATGTCAGAGCCACCAGAAATCATGTCCACACCTTCAACTAGTGCATCATGAAACTCGCGCATAACTTCTTCAACCACTTCCTTGGGCACAGGGTCAAGGTCAACAATGGTTTTTGATATGGTGGCGATTTCTTGACGATCCATGCGCTTAAACACATCAGACGTAAATTTGTCGCCCATAGCAAGCAGTAGAACTGCTATTTTTTGTTGACCGTTTAACTCCATTTTCCCACTCCTTTACGCTACGTTGAACAGCATAGTCATTTTTTTGGCAATGTCAGGACAGTATATACAACATTGTTTCAAATGTCATTCTTTATCCATCCAACCTTTAAGAATACATATGGTTTGATCCCAATGTTTTTCTGATAGCTGTAGCAGGCGCATTCTGAGCTCTTCTGCTCTGAGTGAAGCCTCTCTTTGGGCTTTGCGCTGAGCCTTAAGGCTTGCTATAGCTTGCTCATCGCCTAACTTAGCAGCCGCTGTAAGTGATTTACGCTCCGACAGATTCGCCATCTTTTATCCACCCTCTCATTATGGATATTACTTGATCCATATGTTGTTCGGATAAGTTAAATATATGCACTCTAAGAGCTTCAATATCCTTAAAGAGCATTAGTTCATCATCGTCGTCCACTTCAGTCATGCCATCATCAACACGAGCTGCTTCTTCCAAGGCTTCATAAAGGGCCAGTTGTTCTTCTGCAGAAGGCAAGCCTTCAAGACCTTCAATAACTTCGCCAGCTTCAACTTTTGGACGAATAAGTGCTAGCACCACTGGACGCACAACCAACATGAGGAATAAGAAAGCAAGCAAGGCGTTAAGTAGTGGTTTGCCTAAGCGATCTGCATAATCAACAATTACATCAGCCATATTAGGGTCAGCAGGTGGTGAAGAACTGTTAAAGGACACAGAGCTAACTTCAAGCGAGTCACCACGAGTCTTATCAAGACCAACAGCATTGGCAACTAAAAGTTGAACGCGCTCAATTTCCTCTGCACTTCGTGGCACAAATGACCATGCACCGTCAACCTTTTCATAAGTTCCATCAAGGATTACTGCAACTGTTAAACGCTTTACATCACCCACATTAGATATAATATTTTGTTCTTCTTTATTAATTTCATAGTTAGTGGTACGGGTTTCTCGGCTACCATTTTGTGTTGAAACAGAACCAGTTATACCATCACCACGGAAATTTACATCAGGTGAACCAGCTTCTAAATTAGCTTGCCCTTGTTGAGTTTCTTCGCTGCTTTGCTCTGAGCGTATAGCAGTTTGTTCTGGGTCAAATATTTCACGACGGATGGTTTTTTGACTAAAGTCCATGTCAACATTGACCTTTGAAACAACTTTGCCAGGGCCAAAAACAGGCATCAACATGGCCTCAATACGACGCTCAAGGTCACGCTGCACGCGCAATTTATGCTCCATTTGTGTGGAAGACATGCCAGTTAAGGAATCTTCCTCAGGATGATACAAAACCTTACCGCTATTATCAGTAATGGCAAGATGAGCTTTATCAAGACCTTCAACTGACATAAGCATCATATTAACCATGGCATTGATTTCTTTAGCATCTGGCTCATACGTTGGATTTGTGAGCTTTAATACCACCGATGCAGATGGTTGTTGTTGTTCTTCCACAAAAAGACTGCGCTGTGGAATAACAAGATGCACTCGAGCACTTTCCACATTGGGGAAGGCAGAAATTGTGCGTGCAAGCTCACCTTGCAATGCACGAACATAATTTATTTTTTGTACAAAATCTGTTTGGCCAACCTTGGTTTGGTCAAAAATTTCAAAGCCAATGCCTTGACCTACCAAGTTACCTTCACTAGCAACCTTTAAGCGCAAATCATATACTTGCTCTTGAGGAACCATAATAGTTGTGCCATTACTGGTTAACTCATAAGGAACATTATCTTTTTGTAAAATAGTAACTACACGGCTTGCATCTTCTGGAGTTAGGTTTGAATATAGCAACTGATAATTGGGTTTGTTAATCCAAACAGTTAGTGCAATGAAACCTGCTATCGTCAGCACTGCAACACCAGAAATAATCATGCGTTGAGTCAGGCTAAACTTACTCCAAAATTCTTTTAATCTTTCAAGGTACTGGTTGAAATCGGGCATTGGCATGGTTTTTCTCCGTTTAGTTTATATTTGCTACATTCAATTAGAATTGTATACGACTTAATTCTTTATAAGCTTCAATAACCTTACCACGAACAGCAGATGTTAAGCTCATGGCAACACTTGCCTTTTGTAATGTAATCATAAGCTCATGCACATTTTGACTACGACCAGATGCAAATTCATCAATGGCAGCAGCTTTGGCATGTTGCAATGATTGGAGCCTGTTAAAACCAGTGGCTACAGAGTCGCTAAAGGAATTAGGGTTGGCAGTGGGTAGAGTTTGGGCAACTTGACTTTTGATAAAGTCAGCATGTGCACCAAAATTCTCACCCTTATCAACGCTGTCACGCACAAGACTTTGATCAAGGACGTTGGCAAAAACTGTTTTATTGCTCCCGCCTACGGTAGACTCTTTGAAATTAGACTCCACCTGACCAAAATTTTGCAAAGCTTTATTGTATGCTTGAATTCCTACTGCGTTGATACTCATGGCTAACTCCTATTCTAACGGCCTATCTCTAAGGCTTTTTGATACATTTGCTTAACAGCATCCATGGTGGAAACGTTGGCTTCGTAATTACGCTGAGCTGTCATTAAATTGGCCATTTCCTCCACCACGTTAATGTCAGGGTAATATACATAACCGTCAGCATTGGCATCAGGATGACCAGGCTCATAAACTTGCTTTAAAGGGCGACTGTCAACGGCCACTGCCATTACACGCACACCTTTAAGTTCACGATCAAGAGCTGAACGCATATGCTGTGAAAAAGGATCATCAACATCTGTGGCTGCTCTAACCACTGTGCGGCGCTGATATGGACCGCCCATGGGGGTACGAGTGGTTTTTGCATTAGCCAAGTTCATGGAAATTACATTCATCTGTGTGCGGTCTGCACTAAGGGCAGAAGCACTAATATCGAGCGCTGTCATGAAGTCCATTATTGCTTCCCTTCCTGTATAATTGTTTTAATTCCCTCAAAATTCTTTTTGATAACTTGAGTTAAGGCATTATAATGTAATTGATTTTTTGCAAGTTTTGTCATTTCTTTATCAAGGTTTACTCTGTCCTCACCGTGAATTTCCCTTGGCACAAAATTCTTAAACCACTCTGGGCTAAAATTATTTGCACTAAAGGCAGTGGGCATGTGACCCCCTTCTGTGCGAGCCATGTTACCCTTTAAGTCAAGGCCTAGAGCTTTTTGAAGCTCACCCTCAAACTCAAGTTCGCGTGGCTTATACTTAGGAGTATTCACGTTAGCAAGATTACTGTTAATAACGTTTTGGCGCTGCAACTGCATGTCCAAAACCTTACCGACTAGATGAATTTGTGATGAATATAAACCTTTCATAATAACCTCCTGCAAAGTCTGACTTCACAGATTATACATTTATGTACATTGGTCTTAGCAAAGGTCGTTCCAAAGTTATAACTATTTAAAATAAAAATAAATAATTTGATTTTTTTTGCATAAACAGACGTGAATAAAAAAATACGGTCAGCTTTTTGACTTGTAAAAAACTCTAATATCTTAGCTAAAAATTATTTACAGCTTATGTAATTAAAGTTAATCAATGCGTATGTGGACCACAAAAAACAAAAATAATAGCCCATGGCCTCAAATTTTATTATTCGTGCTAAACTTTTGCTTTGTATTTTATGTTCAAATTATTTCAAATACAAAATACGATGGCTCGTTGCGAGAAATAATTTTATATAACACATATTTACCTTTAGTAATAATTGATGCATTCTGCATAATACTCATATTAGCACTACCCCAATTTATACAAAGAATTTTATTCACCCTAAACATACTTTTTTCTGCTTTTATACATACATATATCACAGTATTAAAAAATACACCCACAATTTCATCTATTTTAAACGGCATACCATTAATTGATAATGTACCCATAACCCCATACATATCGTATACAACCATTATAGCATCACTCACGGCCATTGTTGCCATTCATTGCTTAATAACACTCTCCCCCACTTATAAATTCAAATTTTTAACGGTAGCTACAAGTTTGATTGTCATTATTGCACTGCACACTTTCTCATTTACCCAAAAACCTTTTGAAAAACACACAATCAACCATAGAAGCACTGAAGTGCGCAATAGCATTAATGTAAGAGGTATTCTTGCATCGTATTTTATTGAGTATACGTCAGGCATTTATAAGATGGGAATTAATTTTGAAACAAAGGCACAACCACCAAGGCAAAATCTAAGCAAGCTCCCTCAACTACCCATTAATAAAAATATAGTTTTTATCCAAGTGGAATGTCTTGGATATGAACTACTTAGCGAAAAACACCAAGAACAATTGGTTATGCCATTTTTAAGTTCATTACAAAAAAATTCTGTTGTATTAAAGACAGATGGCGTAAAAATGCTTGGTTCATCCAATAGTGATTATGAAATCTTTACAACACGAAAATCTTCTAGCGACTTCATAGCATATAATTATGTTACTGATTATACAGGAAATATAATTGAATTAATGGCCCAAAAAGGCTTTAATACTCGTGTTTTTCATAACTATGTAGGTGCGTATATGAATTTAGAGCATGCCTATAAACTTATGGGATTTAATGAATTATTTTTTTCAGATACTTTACAAAATCATGGGTATAAAGCTTTTCCAGATATTTGGAATGGAAATGTGGTTTCAGACAGGGATTTATTTGATTTCATCATGTCCAAGCAACCAAAAAATAACGGTAAACATCTTGATTTTATAATAACTTTCAGCATGCACATACCAAGCTATACTAAGAATGACACAGCACCATTTACAAGTAGCACCCACTCCGCATATTTAAAAGCTTGCAATGACACAGACAAAGCCATAAGCAACTATTATAACTCACTTGAAGATGGAACTTTTGTTGTAATTTATGGCGACCACCACTCATATTTTGGCAATGTCACGCCTTATACGCCCTTTATATTCAATATAAAGGGTGAATCACATGAGTTTATGGATAAAGAAACTGTGTTTACTCGCATAGATATGTCGCATTACTTACGCACATTGTTAAATGCACATTAAAAATGAGACTATGATGCAAAAAAATATACATAAAAAAATCATATATTGTACATCATTAGTAGTATTGTTTGTTTTTGCATATTTCATGGGTATACATTTTTTACTGCCCACACCAGCACCTGTAAAATTTCATATCAATGGCAAACCACAACCAATTCTCATTGCTCACGCTGGTGGGACTATACATGGATATAATTACACAAATTCATTGGAAGCATTGGAACAAGCCGCACAAAATGGCTATATGTTTGTGGAGTTGGATATTTTAGAATCTTGCGATGGCTACCTTGTGGCGGTCCATGATTGGAAAAGCTTTCACGAAATGACTGGAGATACAAGCAAATCCACAGAGTGTATAGATAAAAAAGATTTCTTGAAACGCAAAATGATTAATAAATTTACACCCATATCAGCAGAAGAAATTTCACACTTTTTTTCAGAGCATAAAAATATGTTTCTTGTTACAGACAAAATTAAAGATTTTGCTGCCATAAGGGAACAATTAAATATACCTACAGATAACTTACTTGTGGAAACATTTTCATATGATAATTATAAATCTGCATTAAGGCAGGGCATTAAATACCCCATGCTTTGCATTTGGACTAAAGAAAGCTTAAAAAAACACTGGGATAAATTAACAAGCGGAAAAATTAATATGATTACCATTCCAACAAAGTTAATACCATTAGCAGAGCAAGAGTTAAAAAGCCTTCATGCTCAAGGCGTTACAATATTTGCATTCACAGAAAATAATGCACAAAATATTGCAAAATACGCTGGGACGCATGTGAGTGGCTATTATACTGATACGATCAAGCATTAGCAAATGCGTGGTAATTGGTCTCCTTCCAGCATGGAGAGTAAGCGCCTTCCGCCAATATCAGTTTGTAAAAGAACTTGTCCTGCACGAGTAACACCATTTTCCGGTGCATGAATCTTGCCCACCAAGGTTGAGCCTGCTCCATGCGGACTGTTTTTCATGGCAGTAAGCACATCATTGACATATTTTTCTGGAACAATGCAAATCAATTTACCTTCATTGGCAAGATATAATGGGTCAAGCCCAAGAAAAGCACAACCATTACGCACACTTTCATCAATGGGCACAAGACCTTCTTCAAGGTGAATGCAAACCTCAGACTGGCTTGCAATTTCATTTAAAGTTGTGGCAAGCCCACCACGAGTAGGATCTCGTAAAACATGCACATCTGCATGGTTTGGCACTGCTTTTAATATATTTTCCACCATAAAATTAAGCGAAGCAGAGTCAGACTGCACATCACTCACAAAGGACAAACCCTCACGCTGTGCCATAATGGTTAGACCATGATTGCCCATGGGCCCACTCACCAACACCACGTCACCAACTTCCGCCCTTGAACCAGAGGTTGGAGCATTGCTTATGATTTCTCCTATGCCAGTGGTATTTATAAAAATTTTATCGCAAGCGCCCTTGGGAACAACCTTGGTATCGCCAGTAACGATTAGCACGCCAGCTTCTTTAGCTGCCTTTGCCATGTCTGCAACCACACGCTCAAGTGTTTCCATATCAAGGCCTTCTTCCAAAATAAAGGCACAGCTAAGATATAACGGTTTTGCCCCTAGCATGGATACATCATTCACAGTGCCATGCACAGCTAAAGTGCCAATGCTACCACCAGGGAAAAATAATGGGGTTACGGTGTATGAGTCGGTACTCATGGCAATGGGGCCTTTGACATCTAAAAGGGCCGCATCGTCCATTTTTTCCAAAATTTCATTGGAAAAATGACGAAAAAAGCAATCGCTAATAAGCCTTTGCGATGCCCTACCACCGCTACCTGCGTCTAGTAAAATGGTCTTTTCCATTGTTTACATCCTATTCTTACTTTACGTTGTATAAAACTCCATATTAACATCTCTTAAAGTCATTTCAAAAAAGGTAAAATACAAGGAAGTGAGATATTTTTGGAGGGGAGTTGGGTCTTCCCCCAATGACCCGAGAAAAATACCTCACTGACGCAGTAGTTTGCCATTTTTCAAATGACTTTAACTAATCTGATATTTAAAGTAAGCCGCACACGACCCCTCAGTAGACACCATACACGGCCCAACAGGGTTTGCTGGAGTACAAGCTTTAGCAAATAAAGGACAATCTGGCGGTGCAAGCTTACCCTTTAATACATCACCACATCGACAACCACTGACAATCTTCACATCGGGCAAGGTTAAGCCAAGACGAGCCACAGCATCCATATCCGAAAAGTCTTCACCAATGGCTAGCCCACTATCAGGAATAGCTCCAATACCACGCCATAAGGCTGTTCCTGGCACAAAAACTTGCTCAAGCACTGCCCTTGCACGCGGATTGCCATCATTATCAACAGCACGAATATAGGCATTTTGCACCTTATTTTCACCGCCTTGCAACTGTTCAGCCATCATACATAGGGCAAGTAAAATATCTGCCGCATCAAATCCAGCAACAATGCCAGGTGTTTTATAATCTTGTAAAAATTTATATGGCTCAAGCCCAAGAATGGTTGATACATGCCCCGGCAAGAGAAATGCATCCACAGCACATTCCTTATCATCCAAAAGCACACGCAAGGCTGGCGGCACAAGCTTATGACATGAGAATATAAGTAAATTTTTAATGCCTTGTTGTTTTGCCATAAGCATGGTTCCGGCCACAGTTGGTGCAGTGGTTTCAAAACCAACGCCTAAAAATACTACGGTATCATTAGGATTATTTTTTGCCAAAGTTATGGCATCAAGTGGTGAATACACAACTTCCACTCTAGCCCCTTGAGCCTTGGCATGCTTTAAGCTTGTCCCCTTAGGTCCAGGAATACGCAATAAATCCCCAAATGTAGCTACAATTAAGCCATCTCGCCCAGCTAAATCCAAAAATGTTGCAACCTCAGCATCATGGGTTACACAAACAGGACAGCCAGGACCTGACAAATGCTTAATATTACTTGGCAATAAATCGCGCAAGCCACTATGAAAAATTGCTACGGTGTGAGTGCCACATACTTCCATAAAGCGTAATTCTTTATCACCCAAGATGGTGGTGAGTTTATCCAAAAGTGGTCGGCATGTTTCAGGATTTTTAAATTCGCGTGTGTAGTCCATAATAACCCTTTTATTATAAGTAAAAATATTTTATAATTTACATCTGTTAAAATATGTTATCTTACTAGCATTGTCTAGAGGTTACAGGTAATTTTACAAAATCTTTTAGTACATGAGTTAATTATGATTTTTCTATTTGTTCACCACAATTTTCCAGCTCAATTTCATAAATTGTCTGAACTTTTAGCAAAAGACCCCAATAATAAGGTTTATTTTTTATCACTTTTTAAACGCCGCAAAGATTTAAATGCTAAAGGGGTAGAATGGCTACAAATCCAAAACAAAAATAAAGATTTATCTAAAATAACTTTCTATGAACAATCACTAATCTTTGCAGAAAGCCAAAATATGTTGAAAAAAAATGGGCTTAGTCCAGACATAATACATGCTCATGCAAATTTTGGCACTATGAATTATACTAAGGAAATTTTCCCAAATGCAAGGCAAACTGGTTTTTTTGAGTGGCTATACTCAATAGAAACTGAAAGACAAATTCATTATATAGATAAAAATCCAAAACAAGCTTTATCCATTCAGCAAAGACAATGTAATATCTTAAGCATCGGAGCACTGGATATGGTTGACGTTGCCATTTCCGCAACAGAATGGCAAAAATCGCAATTCCCTAAAGAATATCACAGTAAAATTCAATGTGCACACAATGGTATTAACACAGAATATTTCAAACCAGATATCCCTCAAAATTTACCAGAAAACATTGTAAAATTAAAAGGTAAGGAAATAATTACATATACTGCCCGCTCCCTTGAACCACATCGTGGATTTATAACATTTTATCGTAGTATTCCAAAGATTTTGAAAGAAAGACCCAACGCGCATGTGATAATTGTTGGAAACACAGAGCACACCTACTCAAACCCACCACCAGACGGAAAAACCTACTTGCAACTAATACAAGAAGAAGTGCAGGTGGACTTATCTCGTGTACATTTTTTACCTCTAGTAGGTTATGATATTTATAAATCCATTTTACAAATGTCCTCTGTTCATATCTATTTTACAGTGCCTTTTACGCTTTCTTGGTCATTGCTTGAATCCATGAGCTGCGGTTGTACCATGGTTGTATCAGACACACCCACAGTGCATGAAGTAGTAAAACATGAACAAAATGCATTACTAACTGATTTTCATGATGAAAATAAATTAGCAGAAACTGTTTGCTATGCTCTTAAAAATCATAACAATTTAGAAAATATGCGCCTTAATGCTCGTAAAACTGTGCTTGAAAAATATGATGAAAAGATACTACTTCCAAAATACATTAAACTACTAAAAGGATAGAACTTTTATGGCAAATCACATCTTCATGGGCATAAGCCTCGATGGTTATATTGCAGACAAAAATAATAGCGTTGACTGGCTTTCAGCCTATCCACAAGAACACGGGCCAGACTCAGCCTTTGCCAAATTTATTGAAAACATGGACGCCATAATAATGGGGCGAAATACCTTTGAAACCGTTCACTCCTTTGGTGTATGGCCTTACACAAAACCAGTTATAGTCATGAGCCAATCACTAAACGCACTACCAGATGGCTACGACGGCAAGGCCAAATTAAGTAAGCATAATGTAAAAGATGTACTGCTAAACGCCTTTCGTAAAGGCTACAACGAGCTATATATTGATGGCGGAAAAGTGGTACAAAGCTTTATGCAACTTGACTTAATCGACAGCATGACACTAACGCTCATACCAGAAATATTAGGTGGTGGCATATCCCTTTTCGGCGAACTTGATGCCCCTTTAAAATTCAACCATGTACATACAGAAGTCCTAGATGGTGGGTTGGTTATGAATGGATATATGCGGAAGCGGTAA
>CAYJOP010000053.1:0-14537 GCA_964371835.1 uncultured Desulfovibrionaceae bacterium | reverse complement strand
CGGAGCTTTGCTTCGCCGTTAAATGATTGATTTTTGTGCCTTACTGCCAAAACAGAAACTGTCTGCACATTCAAAATGTAGGGTGATTATTTTTTCAAAAGTTTGAAGGTAGTTTTGATAACTGTTGCCGCTTCATTTAATTTTGGAAAACTTGTAAACATTTGTGACTCCACATCACTCTCTTGCAAAAGATCAATGGCAGCACCTTGTGCATTTTTTCTAACATAGTCATCTTGCATAAGACTTGGATTGCCAGGAATTGTCTCTAAAATACTTATTTCCTCATCATCATAATTTAAATTTGCTAATCCATCATCATACTCAAGCTCAGACTCAAGCGAAATCACTGTTTGAATATTTGCCTGTTCTTGACTGGCCCTATGGGCCATAACTTTTTGCTCAAGTTTTGCCCTTTCTTCACGACCTTTGCTCACTGTATTTTGGCGAGAAACAAAGGCTTCATGTAAGTTTTTGTCCAAAGCCTTAACCACATCCTCCAAAGATTTATCAACAAAGGTTTGCTTTATTTTTTTTAGAGTATGCGGTGGGTCTTCTGTGTATAAACAAGCATTTGCAATATGTTTTGCTACATTTTCATGCGGACTTAAGTCAATGCCTTTAACCAAAACCATGGCAGCTTTAGCAAATGCCCCTGCCCTAACATATGACTGAGCTGTGCGCACAAATGGGCTTGGAGCTTTTGGCAATACTTTTAACATATAAATATAAGCCGAGCGAGCCTTGGTCCATTGTGCTGTACGAGTAAAAGTTAAACCAGCCTCATATACGTAGTAGCGAAATTTTTCTAAATTTTGTTTGCCACGCCAAGCCGCCGCAAGGCCAAGCTCTGCATCACCTTGTTGTGAAGGATAGGCAATGGCCCTATTAAATGATTGAATGGCATTATCCCACTGCTTTTGCTGCACAAAACGCAGTCCTTCTTCAATATAAAAGCTAGCTCTGCCCTCTTCTGTTTTACAACATTCATAACGATGCAGAGCAGCATCAAAGGCAGAACTAGTTTCATCATGTGATACATTTTCTGCAAGTTCAATATGGGCAAGCTTATCATGCAAAATTTTAGGAGAGTAAGGCCTACTCATAAGAGCCGTAAAATCTAAGTTTTGAAAAAATTCTTCTTCCACCACACTACCCACAAGAGCTACTATGGGCAGCTCTTTTAATGCTGGATGAGTACGAATTAACTCTATCCACTGTACAGCAGACATATCTTCAAAACGAGAGTGACAAAAGACAATATCAACAGAAGCATCTTCATCTAAAGTTTCATTATTTTTAACACTTAAAATTTTTGCAGCTTCTAAACCAGAGGTTAATACACGCACATGTTTAATGCCCGCATCACGCAATGCAGTGCGATCTAGAGAAGCATTGCTTTCCATATCAACTAGAAGCAAGGCAGATTTAAAGGGCAGTGTATTATTTGGCATATTTCTTAAATAGTGCCCTTGAGAGCGCACATAAGTTTTTTCACGTTTAGTATTTCTTGGGGTGTAAGAATGCTTTTCTATTTTGTCAGACAATATCTTAGCATAACTTGCTCCTGGATATTGTGCAAGTGGTGCAAAAATACCGCCAAAATGCGAGGCTTGGTTGTTTTTTTGCTGGGCTAAATTTTGCATACTCTTACCTTTAAAACATCCTTAACTACTGGTCTTGCACAATTATTTTTTTAATGCATTTGCAAATGAAAATACTTTTGCAGCTCTAGGTTTATGAATTGGTGCAGACTCACCAACTGCACGAGCATTTAACATATACTCAGCTCCACAGTAAGCGCAGCACATTGAATTTTGATGCATATGCAAGCGAAACAATGTTCCATCACGCTCATAACAGCTTGGGCAAAATGGCCCTTGAGTTATTGATGCAATCTTAATCCAGTAAAATTGCTCATCAAAATACAAGGTCTTTGATAAAAATATTATATCCTCAAGCTCTTGAACACGGTCCTTCAAACTTCGAGCCTCATCTTGCAATGCAATGTAGCGTGCTTGTAGCTCCATAAGAGTTTGTAATGCTGCATCTGTTTTGCCTTGACGAAAAAAATGCTGGATTTTTTGAAAACAATAATAGTCTAACATGCTTTGCCTCATATTTTCATGACAGTGTTACAAGCTTCATCGTCACAACTATAACTTTCTTTAGGTACAATTATATATAATTTTACAATCAATCCCTGTAATATATTAAAATTAAAAAATATATTTTCTAGAAAAAATCTCAATTTTACAAATTTTCTACTGCTTGTACAAACAACAAAACCCCCAAAAGCAACTACTCTTGGGGGTTTTATTTAATCGGCACTGAAAAACTCATTTTTCAATGGATTTTTCAGTGTTAGCTAATTATTTTACTGTAATTAAATCATATTCAATATTGCCAAGACCAATGCTTTCGGCGTGGGTTAGCTGACTTAGCCAATTTGTGCCTGGGTGAATTGATTTGAAGTGGTCACCAATTTGTCCGTGCTTGCAGCCACAATCCTGCATAATGCTATTGCCGATGGCAGGGGCAGCGTTAACTGCGTCAATACATGCTTTATCAAGGGCCACAGGGTCAAAGCTTGCAAACATGCCAATGTCTGGCACAACGGCGGCGTCATTTTCGCTATGGCAATCGCAATATGGTGACACTTGGTTTACTATGCTAATGTGAAAATGCGGTCTATCTTTAATAACTGCCAAGGCATATTCTGCCATGCGGCTATTTAATACATTGGGGTCAGTATCAAATGGTGCATCAATGGAATCAAAGTTACAAACACCCATACATCGACCGCAACCCACGCAATTATCATGATTTATGCTAGCTTTTTTGGCAGAATCATAGCTAATGGCCTCATGAGCGCAGTAATTTGAACAAACACCACAACCACGGCAATTGTCATTCACAGTGGGTTTACCATCGCTATGCATGTGCATTTTGCCTGCACGGCTGCCACAGCCCATGCCAATATTTTTAATGGCACCGCCAAAGCCTGTCATCTCATGGCCTTTGAAGTGGTTTAATGAGATGAATACATCAGCATCCATTACAGCGCGACCAATGCGAGCGCTCTTGCAATAAGTTGTGCCTTCTAGTGGAATTTCCACATCGTCTGTGCCTTTTAAACCATCACCAATGAGAATGTGACAACCTGTGGAAAATGGAGAATAACCATTCTCGTAGGCAGCAGTAATGTGCTCCAAGGCATCCTTGCGGCGCCCCACATAAAGAGTGTTACAATCAGTCAAAAAAGGCTTTGCTTTTTGCTTTAGTAAAACATCAACCACGGTTTTAGAAAAATTAGGACGCAAAAAAGAAAGATTGCCAGGCTCACCAAAGTGAATTTTAATGGCCACATATTTGCCATTATTATCCATGGTATTAATGCCAGCCTTGGTAATGAGCTTTTTTAGCTTCATTTGTAGGCTTGTTCCCACTTTACATCGCATATCGGTAAAAAACACTTGTGATTTTGCCATGATAACTCCTAATTTAATAATATTTTTATGCACAGAAACAGTACAAAGCTTTTACGAAATTATAAAGACCAAGTCAAATTATGTAATACGTTCAAAATAGGTAAGAGGCGAGGATAAAAAAAATTTTCCACTTAACTACTTAGTATTACGTTCAAAAAGAACTGAATGCCACAGGATGTGGCAAGCCCCGCAGGGGAGCAAGCCAAAGTCAAACATGAATTCACTTCATGTGCAGACGACGCTTGCGATAGCTTGTGTCGCATAGGACATGCGACCAAGCGTCATACAATCAGTTCAAAAAGTGTCAGATGCAAGGAAGCAAGGAATTTTAGGAGGGGAGTGTGGTCTTCCCCACTCGACCCAACTAAAATTTTTTGGTGACGACGCAGATGATACTTTTTCAACGTAATGCTATTAACCTCCCAAATAGGCTTCCTTAACGCGAGGATTAGCAAGCAACTCCTCACCACTGCCTTCAAGCACAATGCGCCCTACTTCTAAAATATAGGCATGGTGAGCAATGGATAAGGCCGCAAAGGCATTTTGCTCAACCAGCAAAATTGTTGTGCCTTCACTGTTAATTTTTGTAATAATATTAAATATTTCCTTAACAAGAAGCGGTGCCAAACCAAGGGATGGTTCATCAAGCATGAGCAAGTTTGGCTTACTCATTAAAGCCCGTCCAACGGCAAGCATTTGTTGCTCACCACCTGAAAGAGTGCCGCCCTTTTGCCAAAGACGCTCTTTCAAGCGTGGGAATAATGAATACACCCAATCCATGTCATCGGCTATACCCACTTTGTCATTGCGACTATAAGCGCCCAATTGTAAATTTTCTTCCACTGTTAAATGGGGTAAAATCCTGCGACCTTCAGGGGAGAGTGAAATACCATGACGAACCATGGTTTCAGGCGTTAGTCCAAGCAGAGAAATTGGGCTTGAGTCTTCATGGCGAGAATATAAAATCTCACCGCTAACATTCTTATTTAAGCCAGCAATGGAGCGAATAGTACTACTTTTACCAGCACCGTTGGCGCCAATTAAAGTAACAATACTACCACGAGGAATGTGCAAATCCACACCCTGCACGGCCTCAATACCACCATAACGTACTTTTAAATCATTTATTTTTAACATATTACAAAACCTTTTCGTCTGAAGTCTGGCCGTATGGACACGTCACCCCTCGTTCCTCGGCTCTCCTCGCAGTGACATGCCTGTTAAGCGAATTCGCTGTAAATAATATTTGCTACAAGTTCGAAAATTATCTTAGCAATAAGTTCAAAAAGCGTTAGATGCAAGGAAGTAGTAAATTTTATGAGGGGAATGGGGTCTTCCCCCCATGACCTGAATAAAATTTGCTACTGACGCAGCAGATGATGATTTTTCAACTTATTGCTTATATGGCGTCTTCGCCGAGGTATGCCTTAATAACCTCAGGATTATTGCGAATAGCCTCAGGCTCACCTTCAGCAATTAAGCAACCATACTCCATTACCCAAATATACTGGCAAACTCCCATGACCACCTTCATATCATGCTCAATTAAAAGTATGGTTACATTAAATTCATCACGAATATATCCAATAAAGTGCATGAGTTCCATGCTTTCTTGCGGGTTCATGCCAGCGGCAGGTTCATCAAGCAAAAGAAATTTTGGCTCAGTGGCAAGGGCTCGTGCAATTTCAAGGCGACGTTGCGCACCATAGGGCAAGCTACTAGCTTTTTCATTGATATATGCTTTTAAATCAAGACGTTCAATGAGTTTTGTTGCTTTTTCTCTTATGGCGTCTTCTTCCTTTAAGAGCATGGGTAGACCAAAGGGAACCATCCACCACGGACATTTACGGCGCACATGGCAACCAACCATTACATTTTCCAAGGCAGACAGATGCTGTGAAAGACGAATGTTTTGAAAGGTTCTTGCAATGCCAGCAGAACAAACCTTATGCGGTGGTGCGCCAGTAATTTCAGTACCGTTAAAAACAACTTTCCCTTCTTGTGGGGTATAAAAACCGCTAATTACGTTAAAAGCTGTGGTTTTACCTGCACCGTTTGGCCCAATAAGCCCCACTATGCTACCCTTGGGAATGCATATATTAAGTTCATTTACAGCAACAACACCACCAAAACGCATGGTAACATTTTGCACGCTAAGTGTTGCATCTTTTGGCTCTGGCTTTACAAAGGAATTACTCATTTTTTCCTCCAAAAACCAAAAATACTTTGCCATGTAATTTCACGCATTCCCATGATGCCTTCACGCCTAAAGAGTATGATGCCAAGTAGGATTAACGAAAACACAACCATACGCATGCCGGGAATGCCCGGTATTTCAAAAATACCTAAATCCATGGGTTCTTCAAGTATGCGTAACCATTCAAGTAATACAGTAATTACAGTGGCCCCTAGCAATGAACCAGTAATGGACCCAAGCCCACCAGCCACAACAAACATAAGCACATTAAATGTCAGCAAAAAGTTAAACATCTTGGGGTCGATGGTTGAAAGATGGCTACCAAGTAAGGCTCCACCAATACCAGCAAAAAAAGCACCAAGGCAAAACGAAAGCACCTTGTATGAAAATACATTTATGCCCATAACTTTTGCTGCAATTTCATTATCACGAATACATTTTAACACATTGCCATAATTACTATTTACAAAGCGCACCATGAAGATGATGGTAACTAACAGCCAAAAATAACAAGTGCCAAGGTCTGCATAGCTTGGTATGCCCTTAATACCTAGCGAACCATTGGTAATGGGGTTAGCATTAACAATAAGCACACGAATAATTTCAGCAAAACCAAGAGTTGCAATGCCCAAATAGTCATCGCCCAAGCGTAATACAGGTAAGCCTATGAGCAATGCAAAAAATGCTGCCACTATTCCGCCAGCAAGTACTGACACCCAAAATGGTGTAAATATTACAGAAAATGGCCACATCATGGGCTCAAGTAGCCACATGATTTCTTTTTGCTCAGGGCTTAAGATGCAAAGGGCCGAAACATAGGCCCCAATGGCAATAAAACCAGCATGGCCTAGCGAAAACAGCCCTGTATAACCATAGATTAAGTTTAAGGACAAGGCTAAAATTGCGTTAATAAAAATAAGCTTTAGGATGTAAACTTCATATGCCCCCAAAAAGCGCTCCACATCAAAGAGGAAAAGCGCTCCAAGAAGCATAAGCACTATAGATGCAAGAGTATTCTTGTTAAAGCGCATTAGATTTTTTCCTCCATGCGTTCACCAAAAAGACCCGTTGGTTTCACAAGTAAGATGAATACTAATAAAATAAAGGCAAAGGCATCTCGATAGCCTGATAGATGCGGCATAAAGGCCACAGCCATAATTTCAATAAAGCCCAAGAGCATGCCGCCAATTACAGCACCTTGAATGGAGCCAATGCCACCAAAAACTGCGGCAATAAAAGCCTTAAATCCTGGAATAATGCCCATGTACGGGTCAATTTTTGGATAGCGCAAAGCCCACATGATGCCTGATGCAGCGGCAAGGGCTGAGCCAATACAGAAGGTTAAGGCAATAATATTATCAACCTTTACGCCTAAAAGACGAGTGGTTTCGATGTCTTTTGAGATGGCCCGCATGGCAAGGCCTGGCTTTGTGCGGTAAACAACATATAATAAAATACTAACCAAAATTAAGGTTACACCTGGCACAAAGGCTGTTAAAGGCAATATGTGCACATTGCCAATACTCCACTTTTCAAGCAACCAGTCAGGTTGTAGTACTGGACGTGGAAGACCAGTAAAAACAACAACTGCAAGGCTTTCAATGAAAAAGGATACGGCAATGGCGCTAATTAAAGCAGAAATTCTTGGTGCTTCACGAAGGGGGCGATAAGCTATGCGCTCAACCAACATGCCAAGAAGGCTTGCACCAGCAATGGCTATAACTGCGGCAAGCGCCCAAGGTAAGCCAAAGGAAAAAGTACCAAAAAATACAAAATAAGCCCCCACCATTAATATATCACCGTGGGCAAAATTTATTAGGCGTAAAATGCCATAAACCATTGTATAACCAATGGCAATGAGGGCGTAGAGAGAACCCAAGGTGAGAGCATTAAAAAAATGCTGCAAGAACATTTCAAGGCTCATGCTATTATCCTAGTCACGGCTATGTCAAAACACGCCTATTTTTTGCAGGGGAAACCCTAAAAAAAGGGGCATGGCGAACCATGCCCCAAGAAAAGGCTAAACTACTTAGGTTGAATTTCACCTAGGTAAACACGCTTGCCATCTTTGTAGCCAATAATACCGATAGGCATTTCAGCGTCGTGGGTGGCGTTAATACTTAACGCACCAAAAGGAGTGGACAAGTCTTTGGTTGTAGCAAGGTTAGCAGTAATAGCTTCTTGATCTGCACTACCAGCACGCTTAATGGCGTCCATGATCATCATGTAGCTAGTGTAGCCAAGAGCTGCGTTCATGTTGGTTTCTTTATTAGGATAAGCAGCATTCCAAGCATCGGTGTACTTTTTAGCTTCTGCACTCATATTAGGCATGTTAGCAGCATAAGGGAAGGCAGTTAGTAAGAAACCTTCAGCAGCAGCTCCTGCGATTTTTAGAGTATCAGGGTTATCCATAGCATCAGCACCCATTAGACGGAAGGTAGCACCAAGCTCACGAGCTTGCTTCATGATGATAGCACCTTCTGCAAAGTATGCAGGCATGAACACGATGTCAGGCTTTTTTGCAATAAGTTCGGTTAATTGAGCAGTAAAGTCAGTATCGCCAGAGCTATACTTCATTTCACTAACAATTTCGCCACCAAGCTTGGTGAAAGAACGCTTAAAGAATGCACCAAGACCAACAGCATAGTCGTTGGCAACGTCCATTAAAATAGCGGCTTTCTTGTAACCTAGATTTTCAAAAGCGTATTGAGCAGCGCCTAGACCTTGGTATGGGTCAATAAAGCAAGCGCGGAAATAGTATTTTTTACCTTGAGTTACTAGAGGGCTAGTACAGGAAGTGCCCACAACTGGGGTTTTGGCTTTTTCAGCAACCTCACCGCCAGCCATGGCAAGGGAAGAACCATAGGTGCCTATGATAGCGTTAACTTTGTCACGCTCGGTTAGGCGCTTTACAGCGTTTGCTGCTTCAACTTTATCGGACTTATTATCCACAACAACAAGCTCAACAGGGCGACCCAAAATGCTAGACATTTGTTTGTGGGCTAGTTGTATGCCTTCAAGTTCAAGCTGACCACCAAAGGCATTTTGGCCAGTTAAAGGCAAGTATACACCAATTTTAATGGGTTCAGCTGCAACAGCAGGAGTTGCACTAAAGGCCATCAGTGCAAAAGCAAGCAAAAATAAATATTTAGCAAATTTCATTCTTCTACTCCTTAAATTTTGTTTTATCGCATATGAAATGCGATGTCAGACGCACACCATACACATAAGGTCCACATCTGGCAATATATAATTATACAAACTAAAGCTATGAGTAAATCATAAGCCTAGTCTAATAATTCACAATGCTTACAAACTCATAAAACGGCTTAAACGCGCAAGGCATTCATCCTTACCAAGTACAGCCATAACCTCTGGTAAGGCTGGCCCACCCATATAACCAAGCACTGCCACACGCAATGGCGGGCCCACTTGTTTAAATTTAAGGCCACTTGCCTCCACAAAATCATGAATTATGGCTTCAAGTTTTTTATCCACAAAATCATCACACCTGCTGAAACTTTCAGCTAACTGCCTAATTATATTAACACTTTCATCATTGCGAGCTTTTTCCAAAGCCTTGGGGTCATATTCAAGATTCGCGCTTTTTACAAGCAGTGGCACAAGTGCCTTTGCCAAGTCCACCAAATTTGCGGCACGCTCACGAAAAAGCCCCACCATTACACATAAATCCTGCTCGCTAACTGCATTAAAACCCAAATTTTGCACAAAGGGCATGGTGCGCTTTGCAAGTTCATTTAAGTCCAGCGCACGTATATAATGCCCATTTAGCCATTGCAATTTATCTGGGTCAAAGGCTGAAGCTGCGGCATTTAAGTTGCTGCCATCAAAGAGTTTTATTAATTCATCAAGGCAAAAAATTTCTTGGTCGCCATGTGACCAGCCAAGCCTTACCAAATAATTAACCAATGCTTCTGGCAAAAGGCCATCTTGCTCATACTCAATAGCTGCTCTTGCCCCGTGACGCTTGGATAATTTTTGTCTATCTGGCCCTAAAATCATGGGTACATGCCCAAAGCGTGGCAAGGGCAAATCGAGAGCATTATAAATTAAAATTTGGCGTGGAGTGTTAGACACATGGTCATCACCACGGATTACATGGCTAATGCCCATGTCATGATCATCCACCACCACAGCCATATTATATGTTGGCATACCGTCAGAGCGTCGTACAATCATGTCATCAAGTTCTGCCACATCAACGGACACAACTCCCTTTACCAAATCATCAAAAACCACCTTGCCTGTGAGTGGTGCTTTTAAACGTACACAATGCCCTTCACCTGCGCCTATGTTTTTTTCACGACATTTACCGTTATAACGAGGTTTTAGGCCCTTAGCCTTGGCTTGTTCGCGCATGGCATCAACTTCATCTGGTGTGCATGAGCACCAATAAGCATGGCCCTTTTCAATGAGCATATCTACGTATTTATTGTAAATTTCTGTACGAGTGGTTTGATAAATGGGCTCAGCATTCCAATCAAGGCCAAGCCAAGTCATGGAAGCTAAGATTGAGTCAGTATACTCTTGCTTTGAGCGCTCAAGGTCTGTGTCCTCAATGCGCAAAATAAATTCACCGCCAAAATGACGGGCAAGCAACCAACAAAAAATTGCAGTACGAGCGCCGCCAATGTGCAAATGCCCAGTGGGGCTTGGTGCAAAACGTGTAATAACTTTTGACATAAATCCACCCATTTTGATTTTTAAAAATGCTTGAAATGTCTATGCGAGCTTAAAGTATAAGTCAAGGACAAACTACATGTTTACATCGCAATTAAAAAACTATAGAAGACAAAAAAAAGACCACTGCATAATTATGCGTTGGCTTAGACTGATGACAACCCCCCTTTCGGGCGTTTGTGCACTGACGAAAACAAGTTTTCGAGCAGTTATTCATGAAAATCAATCACTTAATAGTGCAAATTCGACACAACTGGCACGTAGTGTTCCCGTTAGGCGAAGAATGAGCCTTACGAGAATCGCACGCAAAGCAATTGCACCTGTTCTTGTTTTTCGGTCGCATTAACTAGCGTTAACGCTAAGAAATACTCCGCACAATGGATTGTGCAGTCTTAAAAGGCGGAAATATGATAAAAATTATTAGAGCAAAACTTCACGGCATACACGTCACCGACAGTTCACTAAACTATCAAGGCTCCATCACCCTTGACCCACTGCACTGCAAAAAGGCTGGCATTTATCCACTTGAATTTGTAGAAATTTGGAACAAATCCAACGGCTCACGCATTTCGACATACGTTATATTTGGTAAGGCCGGCTCCAATTGTTGCGTGTTAAATGGTGCTGCTGCAAGGCATTGCCAAGTGGGGGATGAAATCATCGTTGGCGCTTCAGAATACGTTAATTCACCAGAAGATATATGCAAAATTAAACCAGCCGTGCTGACCTTCAATAAAGACAATAGCATAGCCTCAGTTTTGCGCTATGATGCCTATAAAGATGAACAAATGGATTTTCAATTTAGAATTGTAACTGAGGAATAATCTTCAATTTAAGGCATTATAATTTCTGCAATTTTTCACGCAAACTCTTGGCCTTGGCCTTGCCAATGCCGGGTATTTTAACTAAATCCGCCTCAGATGCTTTACGCATTTCATCTGTATTTTCAAAATGTTCCCATAAAAGCTTAGCAGTTGCCATACCCACACCAGATATGCGCATAAGCTCGCTGGAAAGTGCCGCCCCTGCCCTTGCTTTGCGATGCCTACCAAGGGCAAAATTATGTGTGCAATCACGCACATATTGCAAAAATAGCAATTCAGGCGAACCATCTCGCAAGGGTAAGGGATTACTACGCTCTGGCAAAAATATTCTATCACTAACATTACCAGCTCGCCTGTCGGCTCGCCCATCTTCATGGCGGGCTTTTGCAATGGCTGCAAGGGCAAAAAGCCCCTCCTGCCCTGCTTCTTTTAAGGCCCGAAGCACTGCACTAAGTTGACCCTTACCACCATCTATGAGCAATAAATCAGGCCAAGGCGGGCCAGACTCCAAACGCCGCACCACCCAAGCCGCAAGCGTTGCATAATCATCACCGTCGCCATCGGGCATGGCATAATTACGATAGGCCGACTTTTGCGGCTTGCCATCTTCAAAAACCACCATACCCACACGAGTTTGCATGCCAGAAGTATGTGAAACATCAACACATTCAATGCGTTTTGGTGGATATGTTAAATGCAAAGCTTGACTTAAGCGCTCCTCAATGGGTTGCTCTTTGCGGCGCAAGCCCTCCTCCCTAGCATTGGCGGAAGCCATGTCCACGAGGCTATTTTCCTCATTATTACGCGGTGCTGCAATGCGCACAGCACTGCCCCTTATATCCTCAAGGCTTTGGGCAAGAGTTTGTAACATATGCCCATCATCTTCATTTTCTGGCAGCCAAGGTAAAATGATGCGTGCAGGCGGAGTTATAACCCCATAAAATTGTGCTAAAAATGAAAGCATGAGTTCTGGGCTATCGTCAAAATCAAGGCCAGACCAAAAATATGTGCGCCCATCCATAAGTAAACCCTCACGCACAAATAATATACCAAGGGCCATGCCCTTTTCTGCGTGGTGTAGGCCGATTACGTCCATATCCCCACCACCAGGAAGCACAGCTGCTTGGCGCTCAACAGTGCGCTTAACGGCTTGCACTTGATCACGCAATATGGCTGCACGCTCAAACTCTAAATCATCGGATGCTTTGAGCATTTGCGCCTGTAAGTCTTGCAATAAATTGCCAGTGCGCCCAGATAGCACATCCACTACCTTTTGCACATTTATGGCATAATCTTCCTTGGTAATTAAATTCATGCAAGGCGCTGGGCATTGCCCCATAAAATGGTATAAACAAGCCCTTGTTCTGTTTTTCATGGCTCGATCTGTACAACGGCGCAGGGCAAAGGCTTTATGCAATAATTTCCAAGTTTCACGAGCGGCAGTTGCTGAGGTAAATGGCCCAAAATACCAAGCCTTCTCACGCTTTGTACTGCGCACTACCTCCAATCGAGGGAAATCATGCTTACGAGAAATCTTAAATAATACATACTGCTTATCATCACGCAAAACAATATTATAATGCGGGCGATGCTTTTTAATAAGGCTTGCTTCAAGCAGCAAGGCTTCCTTTTCTGTGTTGGTGGAAAGGGTGTCCACAGACTCAGCATGACGCAACATAGCTTGAGTTTTTATGGGCAAACCATCTTCACGAAAATACGAGAGTAAACGGTTTCGTAAAATTCTGGCTTTGCCCACATACAAAATACGCCCCTGTGCATTCTTAAATAAATACACACCAGGCGTTGTGGGAATGGACTTTGATTCTGGACGCTGCATCATGCCTTAATCTAGCCAGCACACCACAATTCTGCAAGCAAAATAACACCCAATAGCTACAAAATATAAATTCAACAATACAAACACTTATATCCGCAAACTCAAAAAAATATAATTTTTATGTTGACAAAACACCCCACTCTAATGCACATTACCCTTTCAACAACGGGGGTGTAGCTCAGTTGGGAGAGCGCTTGAATGGCATTCAAGAGGCCGTGGGTTCAATTCCCTCCATCTCCACCAAGAATTTCAAGGGTTTACAGCAAGACGCTGTAAACCCTTTTTCTGCTTTAAAATCCGTTCCAACCCCCGTTCCAACCTTTTTGCGGAAAATTGATGCAAAGCTACACAAACCATTGAAGTGCAAGTTCCCCCCAAAAGACCAAGGTGCTTATACGAAGTTTTTGAGGACGTTGGATATGTAAAAAAGGTATTATGTACTATGCTTGACAAATGTTAATGGTATCATTATTGTAACTAAAAAGGAGTACCATGGGAAAACTTGATAAAATCATCAAAGCTATGTCAGAAAGCCCACAAAATGTGCGATTCAGTGAATTGTTAATTGTTTGTGAACATTATTTTGGCGAAGCTAGGCAAAAGGGCACAAGCCATTGTGTTTTTAAGACACCTTGGCAAGGTGACCCAAGAGTAAATATACAAAATAGTAATGGCAAAGCAAAACCTTACCAAGTAAGACAGGTGTTAGCCGCTATAAAAAAAATAGAAACTACTTCAACAGGAGTGAAGCAATGAGTTTAGCAAATAAATATACTTATAGGGTAACATGGTCAGAGGAAGACCAAGAATTTGTTGGCCTTTGTACTGAATTTCCTAGCCTTTCATGGTTAGCTGATAACCAAGGCGAAGCCCTAACAGGCATTATTGATGTTGTTGGAAATGTCATTAGTGATATGCAAGTCAGTGGTGAAGAAATCCCCTCCCCTCTTGCTTTGCGTAAATATTCAGGGCAATTTATGGTACGCACTACGCCAGAAGTTCACCGCCAACTTACTATACGTTCAGCCGAAGCTGGAGTAAGTCTTAATCGTTATGTGAATAGTTGCTTGTCAAGCTAGATAAAATCTGATATTCGATAAAAAATATTTTTTTGAGTAAGCTATGGATTTAAGCCTCAATTCCTCACTAATAGAAAAATACACTAGTGCCTCACAGCAAGCCAGAGTTCTTACGGAAACGCTTAGGAGTAACACATGAAATTTACAGTAAATATTGAAGAAAGAATCAACCAAGAATTTGAGATTGAGGCAGATTCCATAACTAATTTACATAGTAAAGAAAGTTATCCATTCGGAGTTTAGGTGTGAACAGTACTATAATAGATATATGGAAATTGCATTCAAGTGATTTATATTTTTTTATTCTTTCAAAAACAAAAAATACGCAAGATGCAGACGATATTACACAAGATGTATTTATCAAATTTCAAGAAAAATTTTCATCAATAAAAGAAGCATCCAAGGCAAAAC
>CAYJOP010000052.1:0-14696 GCA_964371835.1 uncultured Desulfovibrionaceae bacterium | reverse complement strand
TTCAGACTGATGACAAACCCCCCTTATGGGCGTTTGTGCCGCCAACGCAAGCAAAGCTTGCGGGCAGTAAGGCACGAAAATCAATCGTTTAACGGTGCAAGTGAATTGCACCTACTCTTGATTTATCGGTAGTGCTGACTTTGTCAGCACTATAAAACCCCACTGTCAAAAACAGTGGGGTTTTATATATAATTGAAAATGTGAAATTATCCACGGTTAGGTAGATATTTTTCAACTCTAGTATTTAAGTTTTGCACTGCTTCGTCAAATTCCTTTTGTAAAGAATCCATAAGCTCACGCACAGAGATAATGCGGTCAATTTTTGAAACGTTGGAGCCGCAAAAAGCAAAACCACGTTCCAAATTGCCTCGCATGGCATTAATTAAAGCCATGGCAATACAATATGGAGTTTTTTCTTGCTCACAAGTGCTTACGCATTTGAAAACGCATTTGAATGGTTTTTTATTTCCGCTACGCATGGCGTCCACAAAACCATTGCGCAACGCTCGCCCTGGCATGCCCACAGGACTTTTGATAATGGTAATATCATCTTGAGATGCATCAACATAGCTTTGCTTAAAACGCTCATCAGCATCGCATTCATGTGTTGCCACAAAGCGTGTGCCCATTTGAACGCCAGATGCACCAAGGTCCATAAAACGCTTGATGTCAGCGCCGCTATAAACGCCGCCAGCCGCTATGACTGGTATGGCGTAGCCTGTTTTATCTTCGAGGTTTTTTGCAATGTCCACCACCTGTGGTACAATTTCCTCAAGAGCATAGTTGGGGCTTTGGATGTCTTCAGCTTTAAAACCAAGATGACCACCAGCTTTTGGGCCTTCAACCACAAAAGCATCTGGTGTATAGTCTGAGCGATTAGCCCATTTTTTTGCAATAATGGAAGCTGCACGGGCAGATGAAACAATGGGAACAAGCTTGGTACGAAATTCTTGTTTCTTTTGGTCGCAAACATCACGCAAAATTTTAGGTAATTCAAAAGGAAGACCTGCCCCTGAAAATATAATATCGGCACGATTTTCAATGGAAGTTTTAACCATTTCAGAAAATGTGGTCAAGGCAACCATAATATTAACACCAATGATGCCTTGGCTAATTTCGCGAGCTTTTTGAAGTTCTTGCCTAAGAGCTCGTAAATTTGCCTCCAATGGATTTTTGGCAACGTCTGGCTCTTTCATACCAATCATAGCAGCAGCAATAACACCAACTCCACCTTGATTGGCAACAGCAGATGCAAGTCCTGATAAAGAAACACCAACTCCCATACCGCCTTGAATAATAGGCATGGTTGCAGTTAATTCACCAATTTGTAATGCAGGAAAGCTCATATTTTTTTTACTCCAGTTAAGTTGTTAAAAATCTTTTACAACTAATTAAAAAAATGAGCAAGACTTCTTTTTACGAGAGTGCCACTTTAATGATAAAAATATTACCTCATGCAAAGTATATTGTAATGGCAATATTTACAGTGGTTTCCTTGAGTGGGAGGCAGGGTGCTGGCCGTTGCCATATGTCTTAGCACAAAGCTTAAAAGGATGGGAATTTGTTTTCTAACCACATATTCACGCCATATTTCGTTAGGTTCTTCGCCAAGTAGATAGCGTTCTTCTCCATCTTCGCCAAGATTTACAAAAGCCGCATCAAAAACATTTTCCATATAATTTTCATGGCAAAGATGTATATAGCAAGGCAGTTGCACGGACTCAAAAGCGTTGGAAACTTGTTTTAATAGTTCTAGCCCATCGTTAACTTCTGGTGTCCACGCTTCAAGCTCATCCCAAAACTCACCATCATCCCATACATCGACTTTTAGTTTTGGTAATTTGCCTGTTTTGTAATCAAGTACAATTAATTGCTGTGTGCCATGCATGGTACGTCTATCTAGGCGGTCCAAAATACCTTTTAGTTGAAAATTAAATGCTTGTTTAGTCTTGATGGGGGCAAGCAATGTTTTTTCAAGAGCCATAATGTGTGTGCTATCAGGTTGATTTTTCAAAAAATTTTTCAAACGTAAGGGGGCCGCTAATTCTAGCATGATTAAACTGTCAGGAGGTAAAATTTCTTCAAGTTTTTCATTTTTAAAATGTGTTTTAAGGCAACTTTGTATATTTTCTGAGCTGATGTCTTCTTTATATACTCTTTTTCCCTCAAAATTTTTGTATAAATTGTGTAAAATTTTGTGTAGCAAGTCGCCAACGATTAGTGGATTATAATTTTCATTCACTTCTTCTAAGGGTGTAAATTTATATATATTTTTCCATGCAAAGCTTTGAGGGCATTGAATATAATTATCAATCCTCGTGGGAGATATGCCATTAGCTAGCATGTTTAGTAGTTTTTGACGTATTTCATCTGTAACTACAATGTGTTGTGGTTCGCGCTTAATGGGGTTTATGACGCATGGCGCAACGCTTAAAGGAGCGTTACCACTTTCAATTATATGCCCAACTTCTTGCTCCTCCTGCCAAATGGCAGAATCTATGAAGCGGCTACGGCTCTTTTTTCCGTCAAATAAGTTTGAACGAGCAATACCTTCCTGCCAAAAGAAATGAACATCCTTTGCTGACGCCATAAGTCTGTGTAAAGTGAAAGAAATAATGCGCTCACGCTTATTTGCATCGGCAAGGCCTAAGACATGGCGCAAAGCGTCGGGTAGTAGTGGGTCTTGGGCTGCAAAACCAGGTAAAACATCATCGGTAGCATCAATCACAATTAAGCGTTCAAAGTGCAAAAGCCTTGTGTCCAGCAAACCCAAAATTTGCAAGCCAGTAATGGGATCAGCCTCAAATGGAACGCGCTCCGCCTGCATTAAATGCTGCACAAGGTTAAAAAGTGTTAAGATTGGCAAATGCTCATCTGCAATGGCACTGCTCTTTAATGTGGGTATAACTCTTTGCATAAGACGATATAGTGCTTCAGCATCTAAGGGTGAATTAATCCATATGTCATTGCCATAATTAAGTAAAAGTTGGCATAAATTCATTAAGGCTTGTGCAAGGTCTGCTGGAGTTTTTAAGCTAGAAAAATTATCCACTAAGGCTGTAATAATATCATTAATTAAATTGCGCTCATCCTTGCTACATATGGCTGTATGTTCGTTGGCCAAGCCGTGCAGTTCAACGTAGCGGCTACCTTGACGCAATGCATGTTCCATTTGATGTAATATGTTGCGTATGGGTTTAACTTGCTCAAAAATTGATTGCTCGTCCATAGCCTGTTCATGCTGGTCTTGCCCCAAGGCTGCTTGTAAGGGTAATGTTTTTAACATTTGAATATATGGATGCCGCAAACAGTGCAGGACATTTTTCCAATAATATTGGAGTGTTGTATTTCGCTCAAAGCTTGAGGTGTGCAAATTCATAATAGCGTCAAGCAAGGCAAATAATGGAGATTTGTTAAGGGGGTAGCCCATGGATATATTAAACTCCTCATCGGGTAGATGATGAAGCATGGGCATAAGTAAACTTGGGCTTGTTAAAATTATGGCAGTTGAAGGTTTTTTGATTGTATTACTCTGATTATTAAGAAGATTTTTTACTGCAAGAAGTTGTGAATGTATATCGTGTCCAGATAAAAAGTGATTCTTGGCATAATTGGTAGAGCTTGGTTCGTCACTTGAAGTGTATGAATAATACTTAGCATTCCAATCTTTTATCCACTGCTTATGGTCAAAACAAGACCAATGAGCTTTTTGATTTAACGCTGCATCGCCAAGTCTGGGGTCACTATGTAAACAAATATGGGCACCATTTTGCCAAAGCGAATGAAGTATTTTTTGTTCAGCTTTATGTGGTGCCAAAAAGCCTGCTATAAAAATCTGTTTATTCTCAGTGGTTTTAATGTTCAGCGTGTGAGGAATTTCAAAGTGTGTTGCTGCAAGTAATGCATTTAAGCCTTGAGTTGTCCATGATTTTTTTTCTAGTAATGCTAGGTAGTTTTGATGGATTTTGTTTAGAGAACTTAATAATGCCGCAGCTTGGGATGAAACCTCACCCTCAGTATGCTGTATGTTTTCAATGTCTTGCATGTTTAGCATGTATTCTTCAAATAAATCGGCAAGGCGTGTGCCCCAAGGCAGAAAGTTTGCTAAATCCATGCTGGCAAAGTGCTTACCTACAAGGTCATTTTCTTTGGAAACTTGTTTTACCGCAACATAAAGCAAGTGCACTCGGTCTAAAAGTGAAGCATTTTGTAGTGAGTTTTTACCTTGAGCGCAAAATAAATCAATAATCTCATGCATGGTAAACATACTCGGCAAAAGCAACGGTTTGGGTATGTTTGTATTTTTTTTAATAATGTCAGACAAGTATTGCTTTGGTCTGTTATGTGGTAAAATAATAACACTATTTCTAAGAGTATTGTTTGTATTTTCAGACACATAATTTAATAGAGCTGGTAAAAATGGTTCATGCCAAGAAAAAAGAGCAAAAGGACGTAAGCTCATATGTTTTCGCCTATTCTTTTCCATTTAGGAAAGGGTATAGAATTTGAAGTAACTCCGTCATTAATCATGTAACAACGTTGTAAATCTAGGTAGATAAGTACACCTTGACTAGATGCCTTATCTTGTAAGTCTTGGTCATTTTTTTGTAACTTGTTTAGTAGATCAAGGTAATTGTTAATTTGCTCAAGGTGGCTTTTATGTTCCTCGCCAGTCTTAAACTCAATGACTCGCCAACCATATTCATGATCTGGCGGTAGTAATAAGTCAGCACGAAATACCTTACCATTTTCATCCATTAGGCTTTGCTCGGCAATGGCATTTTTTGTCCAAACGTCTGGCAGGGTTGCATACCAAGTTAAGGCTGTAACTAGCTCATCATATAGAGTTTTAGTTTGAGTAATGGGTAATGAAAATGTGCGTAAACCAAATTCCACTGCTCGTATGGCATCTTGTTCTGGATTATTTGTACTTTGAAATTGCTCAAGGCAATGGTGGGTTAATAGACCGCGCAAACGTGCAGTCAAAATTAATTCTTGTAAAGGGTTTCGGAAAATTTTTAATCTCGGCATCCACTCCATGGGCCTTGAGATATAAACATTTTTTATATTTGTTTGTTCGTGGTCTGTGCTGTCATGTTCTGTAATGTCTTCAACATATTCTCTATTGTCTGTTGTGTCTGCTGGCAAACCAATTTTTAGAGGAAGTGTAAGCCCAGCAGCTGGCAATAAGTGCATCAGACCACAGGCTAAGTTGCGTCTATTTCTGTGGATAAATGGTGTATGCGTACTAAATATATGTAATTCTTCTTCTGCTCTGGTGCAAGCCACATAAAATGTATTCATGGATTCTAAGGCATTGTCCACTTGAGCCTTATAATATTCATCCCCCATCTCTGCACAGCGTGGGACAATTACGTCTAATCCTTGTACCTTATAGTCAATGGGCTGTATGCCATTATTTTTTTGACTAAAACTAGTCCATGGTAGTATAACAACCTTAAATTGAAGACCTTTTGACTTATGTATGGTCATAATTTGCACAGCGTTAATTTTATTGGGCATGGGTGCTTTTTCGTCTGCACCGTACTTTAGCCAGTATTCTAAAAATGTACTAAGAGTTGTTTGCCCATGTTCGCCAGCATTATGAATAATTTCTAAAAACCTCCGTAAGAACGTATTGTCTTTTGAAAAAATTTCAAATACTTGTAGGACTCTATACCATTCTTGCATGGTGTCATAAGGTGTTACCAACTGTGCTGTATTATAAAATGGAGCAAAAATATTTTCCCAAAATTCAGGCCATTCTTTTTGGAAATCACCACTTAATGATATGGAGTTATTGGCGAGTTGAGTGCGTTTTAGGGCTAAGGTATGCAATTGTTCCATGGTTGGGCTATAATTTGCTTTGCCCATATGGGGTGCTAGCATCTTGCCTGTAAGTAAAGTCCAAAAGCTTAAATCATCGTGTGGTGTATTTAAAAAGCTTAGCAATGCAAGACTTTCTTGTATAAGTGGGTGAGAATTGAGTAACAAACTATTTTCAGTAATAACAGGTATGTTCCAATCCATCAGCCACTCAGCAACGGTGGCTGCACCTGAGTTGGAGCGAGTTAGTATGGTTATGTCACTAAAATTTCGCCTTTTTATCAAGTCATGAATTAAAAAATCTAATTTTTCACAGACTAAGTTGCTTAAATCTTCTTTTTTTTCCGCCTCTAATTCTTCAATGCTCACATAGCCACCAGCAAAGTTGTCTGGTTTTACTTTTTGCTCAACATCGGCAAAGGCATTGCAAAGTTTTTTTGTGGCATCTGGCAAAAGGTGTGCTGGAAATTCCTTTGAAAGCATGGCACTAAGCACTGCACCTGCTGTTGATTCATAAGCAAGAGGGCCAAATAATTTATTATTAAACTTTACAATTTGCTCACGGCTACGCCAATTTACAGCCAAGGTTTTTTTGTGAGGCTCACCAGCTATGTTTGTTAATTCTTCTATTTTAAGCAATTCATCAAACAGGTCAGAATCACCTCCACGCCAGCCGTAAATTGCTTGTTTAATATCGCCAACCCAAGTTAACGAGCCGCCTGTACTAAGAGCTTCTTCCGCCAGAGGGCTTAAGGCATTCCACTGTTCATGGCTTGTATCTTGAAATTCATCCAATAAAATATGCTGGGTGCGGCTACCAAGGCGACATAATGCTTGTGAAACTCCGTGTTCAAAATTTAAGATATTTTTGGCCATTAGTGGCATGGTGGCAGCAGCTACTTTGTGCTCTTTTTGTTGAAATTTTTGCAATTCTGAAGCAATAAGTTTGGTAAATTCTACAAAAGGATGCCATTCAAGAGCCTTTCGCAAAATATGTCCATCTTGTACAAAAGCTTGAGCTGCACGAGTTAGCAAAATATATGTTGCTTTTGCATCATTTGAAACATCATTTTGAAATTTTTTTAATATTAATTCGCTAAGGCAATCTTTTTTAAGATAGGCAGAGTCTGCTTTTTTTCTGTCCGCATGGGTGCAAGCTATGAAAATTTCGTAAATATTCTTTTTTAATTGTAAATCTTCAGTGTCAGCTAATTCGACCATACGGGTACTTAAATTTATGAGATTTTCTTGTAAATTATAGTAACAGTCATTTATGCTTTGAACGCTACTAATTTCACTAAGGGTGCCAGCAAGGGCTTTTTCAAGCAATGGACGAGTGGAGTCTAAAATACGCTGCCCTGTACCAAAGCCTGAACTTTTTTCTCTAAGTAGTATGGACAGGCAAATTTTTTCAAGCATGGCCTTAATTATTTTATCATCCTGCCATGCTCGCTCAAGCAAAGCATCAAAAATAGGTTGCAAGGTGTCATCTGTTGCGAAGCTTATTTCAAAATCTGGTGGTAGCCCAAGATCAAGGGCAGCTGTGCGCACAATACGATGCAATAAGCTATCAATGGTGCGAATGTTTAGCGAGCCATATTGGCGTAATATGGTATGAACCCACATCTTTGCTATTTCTGGGGTAATATTTGGACTACTTTCTTTTTCAAGCGCAATTCTTTTAAGGCGTGTTATGACGCGCTCTTTCATTTCAGATGCTGCTGCATTGGTAAAGGTAATTGCTAATATATCTGCCCAATTACCATAAGTTGCATCATAGCTTAGAGCGCAACTAGGGCTATGCTCACTGGGGTTTAATCCAGAAAGATAATCAAGAAAGCGGCCTGTAATATCGTGAGTTTTTCCAGAACCAGCAGAGGCCTTCACCTGATGCATGCTTGGTGTATAATGCATATGAGGCCTATTTTTTGTCTTTTGTGTTTGCAACCAAGCGTCCTTGCCCTGTGGATTCCAAAACAGCTCGCCAAAGGTCTGATTGTATATTCAATCTACGGCGCTGTTTGGTCACAAGGTCAAGGGGTAGGTGTACAAAACGGCTTTGAATTTTTGCAACAACCATATGTGTGCGCCCAGCCATAGCCGCATGAACAGCGCATTGGCCAAGCAATCCACAATATACACGGTCAGTTGCATTAGCAGGTATAGAGCGAATCATGTAACTTGGGTCAATAAATTTGAGCACAGCTTTGACTTTTTCTTTCTTAAAATATGCAGATATTTCACCTTGCAAATATTCTCCAATGTCACCAAGTATGGCATTTCCTGATGCGTCCGTCACAGCTGATTTTGGTAATAAATTTTGTCCAGCGCCTTCTGCCACAACAATAACAGCATGCTGCCTTTGCAAAATACGTTCTTTTAAAGCTTGTAGTAACCCACCTTCACCATGCAAACTAAATGGTGCTTCAGGAATGAGTACAAAATTAACTTCCTTTAAGGCAAGAGTTGCAAGAGCCGCAATAAATCCAGATTCACGGCCCATGAGTTTCACAATGCCAATGCCATTGTGAGCACAACAAGCCTCAGTATGGGCAGATTGAATGGCCTCAGTTGCTTTATCCACGGCTGTTTCAAATCCAAAGGATTGAGGCACAAAATGTATATCATTATCAATGGTTTTTGGTATGCCAATAACAGAAATACGCAAATTTCGAGATAGAATTTCCTTGCTAATATTTGAGGCTGCACGCATGGTGCCATCACCACCAACAACAAATAAAGCACTAATATTCATGCGCTCTAGTGTGTCAACAATAGCCTCAGATGACTGCGGACCACGAGATGCGCCAAGCAAGGTGCCACCAAACATGTGGCTATCGGCAACCATGTGCGGTTTAAGCTCAACAACTTCATGCCCATATTCTGCAATAAAACCCTCAAGTCCATAGCGGAAACCTAAAATTCCTGGGACTTTATAAGCATGGTGCGCCTGCATCACTATGGACCTTATCACGTCATTAATGCCAGGGCAAAGGCCACCACAAGTAACAATGGCGCACTTTGCTCGTGTGGGGTCAAAATATAAGTTTTTTCTGGGGCCTGCAGACTCAAACTCCATAAGTGTTGGTTCTTTAATGTCTTCGCAAATTTCAGAATCAACAAATATTTTCAAAACCTTATCATCCTCCCAAGTATCATAGGGTAGGGTGGATGTGAGTTTTGATGGTCCAAGGCGAGTTATATCCAATGAAATTGGGTTGGTTAGGCATTTGGACATGGCTAGCCTCCGGTGGGTATTTTAATTTCTGCGGCCCGTGTGGTCATGGCATCAATGGAAATTTGCAAAAATTGGTCAAGCTCAAGGCCAAGCTCTGAACATTCTCGAATAGTCTCGCGATTAACACTAGCGGCGAAGGCTTTGTCCTTCATTTTCTTTTTTAAGCTTTTTGTGGCCATGTCAGTAATTCCTGTTGGGCGCACAAGGGCTGCTGTAACAATTAGTCCAGTGACTGTTTCACCGCAACGTAAGGCAAAATCAAGTTTGGTGCTTGGTTTAGAGCCGTTCATTTCGCCATTATGTGCCTTTATGGCCTCAATAGACTCTTGTGGTAATAAATCTTTAAGCATTTCTGCTGAGATAAGACCGTGCTTTTCATGCTCATTTGCAGTTTGTGAATAGTCTAGGTCATGTAAAAGACCAGTTAGACCCCAAATATTTTCATCTTCATTAAAATGCTGTGCAAGACCTATCAAAACGGCTTCCGCAGCAAGGGCGTGTTGAATTAAGTGCGCTTCAGTTGTGTTGTTATGTAAGAGCTCAAGGGCTTCTTCTCTATTAATATGTGGCATACAAGCTCCTTTATGATGATGTAACCATGATTTTTACACATTTAACTTAGCAGAGAATATTCCAGTCCACTGCGGAAAGCAAGCATATAAAAATAAAATAACGTGTAAAATATCATATATTAGCAAATACTTTGTTGACAGTTTAGCAAATCTAAACGAAAAGAGAAGGGATACACTAAAAATTATGGGTGGCTTTTTACACCTTTTAACGAATAAATTGATGATAGCTGGAATACGCTTTAAGGAATAAATTGATGATAGCTGGAATACGCTTTAGCCCTCACGGGCAAATATACTATTTTTCCGCAGACATGGAACTTGCAATTGGCAATGATGTCATAGTGGAAACAGAACAAGGCAAGGGCTTTGGTAGGGTTTGTTTTTTACGCGATACCTTGCCGCAAAGTGAAGACATACCCGAGGGACAGCTTGTTCCCATACTTCGCATTGCCAGTGCTGAAGATAGCAAGGCCGGAAAAGATAATGAAGAACTTGCCAAAAAAGCTTTAGCATTTTGCAAAAATTGCATTATCGAACGCCAGTTGGATATGAAACTTGTGGACGTAGAAGTTTTTTTCGACCGCAGCAAGGTTATTTTTTATTTTACAGCGCCAGCCCGCATTGACTTTAGAGATTTAGTCAAAGATCTTGTGCGTGAATATCGTGCTCGTATTGAGCTTCGTCAAATTGGTGTTCGTCACGAAACACAAATGATTGGTGCAGTAGGAAATTGCGGCATGGTTTGTTGTTGTAGACGCTATTTGCGTAAATTTGCACCTGTTACTATCCGCATGGCAAAGGAACAAAATTTATTCTTAAATCCTGCTAAAATTTCAGGTGTTTGTGGGCGATTGCTTTGTTGTCTAAGCTACGAGCAAGAAATTTATGACAATTTCCATGACCAATGCCCAAAGCTTGGCAAAAAATATCAAACAACAAAAGGCCACATGAAGGTTTTGCGAAGCAATATGTTCCGCAATTCTGTTTCTGTATTAAATGACGAGAATGTGGAGATTGAGTTTACGCTTGAAGAATGGGAAAGCTTAAATCCAAGTCGTCCAGAGCATTATAAGCAGACAAAAATCATTACCAAGGGTGAAGAAAAACCAAAACCGGTTTATGATGAACTCATGGTTGTAAGCGTTGATCCAGACAATATGGACGAGCTTTTGGACGATGAGCTTGATTTTACATGTGATAGCAAGAGTGCATCCACAGATACACCTGAAAATAAAGAAGATACTGCCGAGCAAGATATTGGTGGTATTTTTGGACTTGCTCCAAAGAAAAAGTAACCTAATAAATAATACACTATAAAGCTAAATTAGAGGATTAACCGTGTCATCTTTTTTTGTAACAACACCAATTTATTATGTTAATGCTAAACCTCATCTGGGTCATGCTTATACGACCATTGTGGGCGACGCTTTTACTCGTTTTCATAAGTGCATGGGAGTGGACAGCCTGTTTCTAACAGGTACCGACGAACATGGTGATAAAATTGTTCAAGCTGCTGAAAAAGCAGGACTCGAGCCGCAAGCATTTACAGATGAAGTAAGCGCACAATTTAGACAACTTTGGGCAGATATGCATATTTGTAATGACAAATTTGTGCGTACCTCAGACCCACAACACAAAGCTTGCGTGCAAGCATTTTTGCAAAAAGTTTATGACGCTGGTGACATATATTATGGCGAGTTTGGTGGGCATTATTGCTATGGTTGTGAGCGTTTTTACACTGAAAAAGAACTTGAAGATGGCTTTTGTCCACAGCATTTAACCAAGCCAGAATACATTAGTGAAAAAAATTATTTTTTTAAGATGTCTAAATATTTACCTTGGTTAAAAGAGTATATTGAACAAAATCCAAGTTTTATCCGTCCTGAACGTTACCGCACTGAGGTAATGTCCATGCTTGAAGGTGCGGTGCTTGATGACCTTTGTATTTCACGCCCAAAATCTCGCCTAACTTGGGGCATTGAGCTACCCTTTGATACGGACTATGTTTGCTATGTGTGGTTTGATGCATTGCTTAGTTATTTAAGCGTATTAGGCATGCCAGATGGCGAAGAGTTTAAAAAATTTTGGCCAGGCCAACACTTGGTGGCCAAGGACATCTTAAAACCTCACGCAATTTTTTGGCCAACCATGCTCAAGTCTGCTGGCCTGCCACTTTATGAGCATTTAAATGTTCATGGTTATTGGCTGGTGCGTGATACTAAGATGTCTAAGTCATTGGGTAATGTTATTGACCCTTTGCAAATGGGTCAGCAATTTGGTCTTGATTCTTTCCGCTATTTTCTTTTGCGAGAGATGAATTTTGGATCAGACGCATCCTTTAGTGAAGAAGCTCTGGTAACTCGGATCAATGCTGATTTATCCAATAGTTTTGGAAATTTATTTAGTCGTGTGCTTTCCATGAACGCTAAATATTTTAATAGTGTTGTGCCACAACCCTTGGGTGAATTTGAGGAAGATAGTGCAGTTAAAGCCATTGGCACTGAGGCCATGCAAAATTATGTTCAATTATTTTCTCAAGCTCGTTTTTCACAAGCCATTGATTCATTATGGGAATTTGTACGCGCTTTAAATAAATATGTGGACACAGAAGCTCCGTGGGCCCTTGCAAAGCAAGGCAATATGGAGCGCTTGACTGCTGTTATGTACACCTTGCTTGAAAGTTTGCATAAGGTGGCCTTATACATTTGGCCTATTATGCCAGCTACTTCTGCTACATTGCTTGAGCAACTTGGTACACAGGCCAGTGCAGATGTACCGCCTACAAATGATTTAGCAGCTTTGGCCACCGTATGGGGCGAGCTAAAAGTTGGAACTCAAATTGCTGAAACATCAAATACCTTCCCTCGTATTGAAACTGCAAAAACTGAGCAAAAGACAGAAAAAACCAACAAGACTGAAAAAGCTTCCAAGGCAGATAAGGCCGCAAAGGCTGAAAAGTCTGAACAAAACTGTGTAAAGCCACAAGATGTAACCACAACACCCACGCTGGAATTTGATGATTTTAAAAAGGTTGAAATGCGAGTTGGCACCATTTTAGTGGCTGAAAAACACCCCAACGCCGATAAACTGTTACGTTTTGAGATTAATATTGGCGAAGAAGCTCCAAGGCAGATACTGTCTGGTTTGGCGGAATTTTTTAAGCCAGAGGATTTGGTTGGTAAGCAAGTGTGTGTGGTTGCAAATCTAGCTCCTCGTAAAATTCGTGGACTTGTATCACACGGCATGGTGCTTACAGCGGAAAAAGATGGCAAGCTGGAATTATTAACCGTAATGGCCCCTGTGGCAGACGGTAGTTTTATTGCATAAGGTGCTAATATGTCACAATTAATAGGTCAAAGTGAACTGGTTAAACGTGCAGCAATGTACGTTTCTGAAACATTAAACGAGTACCCTGAGCGAGATTTGCTTGCAATTATTGATGAGGCTGGTATGCGTTTTAACCTTAGCCCTGCAGATAGCGAGAGTTTAAGGCGACTATTTAGTAAAGAAAATCAAAGCTAGTTTTAATAATATGGAAAATTGGTTTATTGCAATAATTTTAAGCATAGTTGAAGGCTTAACAGAATTTTTGCCAGTTTCATCAACTGGGCATTTAATATTAGCTAGCGAGCTACTTAACTTTACAGGTGAAAAGGCCGATACCTTTAATGTTGTCATACAGTTAGGGGCAATATTTGCAGTTGTGGTGCTTTATTGGAAGCGCTTTTGGGGGCTTTTAGTACCAAGCCAAGAAATGAAGTTTTCTGGTTTGCGTGGAATTTATTTACTAATAATTACCTCAATACCTGCTTGTGTTTTTGGACTTTTGACGCATTCTAGCATTAAAAAATATCTTTTTACGCCAGAAACTGTGCTCATGGCCTTGGTTGTGGGTGCAATTTGTATGATTTTTGTGGAAAAGCGCAAACATGAAGTTAAATTTGAAACCCTTGATGATATGAATGTTAAGCTTGCATTTGGCATTGGCTGCTTTCAGTGTTTGGCCTTGTGGCCTGGTTTTTCACGTTCAGCATCAACCATCATGGGCGGAATGTTACTTGGTGCAAAGCGCCAATTGGCTGCTGAGTACTCCTTCATTGCGGCAGTGCCCATAATGGTTGCGGCCACAGGATATGATGTTTTAAAAAGTTGGCATTTATTTACAGTGGACGATATAGGCTTTTTTGCTTTAGGAATGTTTGGCTCATTTGTGGCTGCTCTTTTAGCAGTAAAGGTCTTTGTTTCTTTAATTTCACATGTAACACTTGTACCTTTTGCAATATACCGCTTAATACTTGCGCCACTGGTATATTACTTCATGCTTTATTAAAAAATTAAATTTAGCAAAAAAAATACTTGCCAATCCTCCTTGTTTTGGTTAAAAACACCTTCGTCGCTTTGTACGGCAAAACATGGCAAGGTAGCTCAGTTGGTCAGAGCGCACGGTTCATACCCGTGATGTCGGAAGTTCAAATCTTCTCCTTGCTACCAAATTTCATATTCACTAAGCCCCATAAAGTATATAAAACTTTGTGGGGCTTAGCTTTTTTGTGGATTTAGGGGTCTTCACCAAAAAGAGGGGCAAACCAGATTTGATGAGTATTTTTGATATTTACTTATAACCTATTGAATATTAAATTAAAAAGCCCATAAGCAAAACTCATGGGCTTTTCTGGCATATCTATGCAACAAAACTAGATGTTTTGATAATACATATTAGTTGCGATGGATGTGGCAACCAAGGTTGCAACAAAGCAAAAAGAAATGAAGATGGAAAATTTTGTTTGTAAGTCCATAGCTGAACTCCTTTGTGGATTAAATGTTTACACCATAGTTGTTGGACTAGATTAATTAGTCTGCATAAGCCCTTAATTACTGTTGTTACTTTATTCTGCATTTTTTAAATGTTTAACTTAGTGACAACACATTTGTTTATATCAGGAAAAATAGCTATAACAATCGAATAAAATAGATTATTTTGACAACTAGAATTTGTTAGATAAAACCCCGCATGCGAAAGCAAAGCGGGGTTTTGGAGCGCTGACATTGTCAGTGCGACC
>CAYJOP010000051.1:3409-14739 GCA_964371835.1 uncultured Desulfovibrionaceae bacterium | reverse complement strand
GTTAAAAATGTTTTGTTTTCGTTGTGTTATGTGCTTTTTCAGTGCCGACTATTTAGCATAGCCTACGGCGCGACGTTCACGAATTACAGTTACGCGAATTTGGCCTGGATATGTCATATTTTTTTCAATTTTCTCTGAAATTTCCTTGCACAATACATAGGTTGTGTCATCATCCACATTTTCAGAATTTACCATAACACGGATTTCACGCCCAGCCTGTATGGCATATGCTTTTGCCACACCTTCAAAACCTGTTGCAATGCCTTCAAGGTCTTCAAGTCGTTTTACATAGTTTTCAAGCAGTTCTTTGCGAGCACCTGGACGAGCACCAGAGATAGAGTCAGCTGCTTGAACCAATACAGCAAGCGCAGTTGATGGACGCTGGTCTTCGTGGTGAGCAGCTATGGAGTGGATTATATCCTTGCCTTCGCTGAATTTTTTTGCAATATCTGCACCTATAAGAGCGTGTGGTCCTTCCACTTCATGGTCCACTGCCTTACCGATATCATGTAACAATCCTGCTCGCTTAGCCTTTTTAATATCCATTCCAAGCTCTGCTGCCATCATACCACAAAGGGCAGACACTTCAAGTGAGTGTTGCAACACATTTTGAGTGAATGAAGTACGATAACGCAATTGCCCAAGCAAGCGAATAATTTCAGGATGGATGCCGTGCACACCTGCATCAAAAGTTGCTTGCTCGCCAATTTCTCTAACTTGTACATCAAGCTCCTGTTCACATTTTTGAACAATATCTTCAATGCGAGCTGGATGTATGCGTCCATCTTGGATAAGCCTCTCAAGAGCCATGCGCGCAATTTGGCGGCGCAGTGGACTGTAAGCAGATAAAATAACAGTTTCTGGAGTGTCATCAATAATTAAATCAACACCAGTTGCAGCTTCAAGAGCTCTGATATTTCTACCTTCGCGCCCAATGATGCGTCCTTTCATATCTTCACTGGGTAAAGTTACTGCAGTAACTGTTTGCTCACCCACATAGTCACCGGCATAGCGTTGAATAACATTGCATATTATTTCTTTGGCTTTGCGGTCAGCTGTTTCTTTAGCTTCTGTTTCAATTAGTCTAATCATGCGCGCAGCTTCATGACGAGTGCGAGCTTCAACTTCTTCAAAAAGGCGTGCTTTGGCCTCATCTGCAGTTAAGCCAGAAACTTCTTGCAAACGTGTTTCTTGTTCATTTATGCGTAGATTAAGGTATTCTTCAGATTCCACAAGGGAACGTTCTTTTTTAGCTAAATCTTTTTCAATATTTAATATTTCTCGCTCTCTTGAAGTAGCTTTTTCAAGTTTTTCTTCAAGGCGACCACTCATTTCTTCTAACTTACGTTCACGCGTTTTAATTTCACGCTCACGCTCTTTTAAGTCACCTTCCAGTTCACGCTTCTGATTAAACAGATCATCTTGACCTTGTAATAATATCTCTTTTTTCTGAGCTTGCGCTTCTTTACGAGCCTCTTCAACAATGCGTTTAGCAAGGTCACTGGCATCACCAAGGCGTTTTGAAACAACCATCCTTTGTACTAACATGCCAATAACTAGACATAAAAAAGCAACAATCCCCACAATGACCCACATCATCGTATCCATCATAACCTCCTATAAAAACGGGACTAAACCCGATTAAGCACCGGAACATACACAAAAATAATGCACAAGCTAAGCCTATGTTCCGTAGCGTAATTTTGACCATACAATACGCATGGCAGTATTAAGCAATTTATTAGGGGGATTTATGCGGTTGGAATTGCAAGTAGGAATTTATAAATCCCCAGAACGCCGTGAGCATAATATGGTGCAGAACCTAGTTTCCTAGGGGGGGGCCTTGATTTCAGCTTTAGGTTTCCTCGCCTTATAAATAAGTGAGGCATGCGCACGGCCGAAATTCTTAGCTCCCAATTTTTTTCTTGTAAGGTTAGCACCAATTAGGCTACACAAACCCTCCAGGGAGTTTAATCAATTAATGATAAATTTTCTATTTTCTTAAGCAAATCTGATGTACGCTCATGCACGTCAACCATTTGCTTATTAGCTTGCAATAAGTCATCCGCAAGCCCAAGAACTAAAAAAGTAAGCAAAAGTTCCTTACTACTACGTTCCCCCCGGGCTTTTAGTGTTTCAAAACGATCTTCAACAAGTTGTTTTGCTCTTTCAATACGCTCTTCCCCAACTCCTGCTCTGAAAGAGATATCAAGACCTAGTAGGCTAAAGTTATAATCTTGCATATCATTAAGCCCTATGCTTGTTCAAGGTCTTTAAGGCGTTCCAACAATCCATCAACACGTTTTAAAACATTATCTTTAATCTGCTGTTCTTGTATTAGTGCTTCTTTAAGAAGTCTATTTTCTTCTTTAAGGGAGTCTAGCTCTGCCTCAGAATTTACCGCATTTTGAAGCAAAATACTGCTCTCTTGCTTCATTTGCTCAGCCTCAGAAATAAGGCGTAATACATGACTTTCCATCTGATTAAAGACATCCATAGCTAAATCTTACCACTCATCTACGTTAAATGCAAGAAGTCTTTGGCACTTTTGTATTTTTTTTATAAAATGTGATTTTGCAAAATGTAGCAACAATTAAAAATTAAATTTTAGCAGTTAATCCTTCTTGCGCAAGGGCAAATTTTTTTGTTTTTGCCTTGAAATACCAAGTTGATTGTCTGGTACATCCTTTGTAATAACAGAACCTGCACCTACAATAGCACCATCACCCACAACTACAGGAGCAACCAGTGCGGTATTGCTTCCTACAAAAGCCTTTTTACCAATTTGAGTTTTGAACTTATTTTTTCCGTCATAATTACAAGTAATGGTACCAGCACCAATATTTGCATTCTCACCCACACTTGCATCGCCTATATAACTCAAATGGCTAACTTTTGCGCCTTTTTCCAATGTGGATTTTTTAATTTCAACAAAGTTGCCCACCTTACACTGTTCACAAAGTTCAGCACCAGGGCGCAAGCGAGCGTATGGACCAACTTGCACATCATTAGAAAGTTTTGCGCTTTCAATATGGCTAAATGACAAAATTTTTGCACCTTTTGCAATGTGACTTTCAATTATAACGCAGTGAGAATGTATACTTGCGCCACACTCCACATAACTTTTACCGTAAATTTCGCAAGGACCAAATATTTCCGCGCCTGGCTCAACAGTTACATTTGGCCCAAGGCTAACTAAATCTTTATTATGTATTATAACACCACTTTCCAGTGCTTTTTGTACTATTTGCCTTCGTAAATTATCTTCTGAGCTAACCAACTCCAATGGAGAGTTTACTCCTAATAAATTAGCATTATTACCGCACTTTATACCAAGAACTTCAATATTTGCTTCCACAAGCAAGCCCACAAGGTCAGTTATATAGTATTCCGAACTATTGTTGGCACAAGTAATTTTTGGCAAAAATTCCTTAGCTACACTTAAGTTAATATAATATAAACCCGAATTTACTTCGCCGCTTTCTATCCCATGAACTTTCACGTCATAGTCTTTGGCCTCAACTATGGCCTGCACCTTACCATCCTTGCGTACAACGCGACCATAACTGCCTGCATTTTCGATATTTAACGTTGCAAATGACAAGCTGGCATTTTCAGATTTTTTTATAAATGCTTCTAGCAGCTCCTCATCAATAAGCGGAACGTCACCATTGACAACAAGCACAGAGTCATAGCCATTTTGCAAAAGAGTTGG
Organism: uncultured Desulfovibrionaceae bacterium; assembly: GCA_964371835.1. Lineage (GTDB taxonomy): Bacteria > Desulfobacterota > Desulfovibrionia > Desulfovibrionales > Desulfovibrionaceae > CAYJAD01. The sequence goes on along the minus strand of CAYJOP010000051.1, from coordinate 11,024 downwards.
CAAGGCCACCTGCAGTGCGTGACCTGTGCCTCGTTGTTCTTCCTGCCATATGAATTTAGTGATAGAATCATCAAACATTTTTTTTATCATATCCGCCTGATGCCCAACCACGGTCCATATATGGCTTGCGTAAAATGGTTGCAAGGCTTTAATAACATAGCCTAGCATGGGTGTTTGCAAAATGGTCTGAAGCACTTTTGGCTTATCAGAATGCATTCTTGTTCCCTTGCCTGCGGCTAGGATTAGGGCTGCTGTTTTGGTCATAAATTTTGCCTTTAAATTTTCTATATCTTTAATATATTATGAAAAACTATAAAATTTTGTAGCCTTCATCTTCCACCAAAATCATAAATTCGCGTCTAACTCCGCCCCACTCAGGATAATATAAACCAGGCTCAACAGTCACCACCATGCCTGCTTGTAACACAGTTTGACAGCGCGGGCTTAAGCTTGGAGCTTCATGTGTTTCAAGTCCAATGCCATGCCCAAGGGAATGAGTGAAATTTTCAGCAACTCCTTCATCTTCAAAAACTTTATAAGCTTCAGCATACACATCTGAGCATTTTACCCCAGCTCGAATGGAAGAAAGCGCCGCCTCATGGGCTGTTCTGACAATTTGCTGAGTTAGCATAAAATCAACACTATTTTCATCACCCACCCAAAAGGTGCGAGTTTGGTCTGAACAATAATTATTGAGTCTTGCTCCAACATCTATTAAAATTGGGCAGTTTTCGACAATTTTAGTTTTTCCTGGTTCATAATGTGGCAAAGCAGCATTGGGCCCAACGGCAACAATATTTGAAAATGCAAGTTCTGAAGCCCCATTTTCACGGAAAAATTTTTCAATACCCCATGAAAGGTCAGCCTCAGTGCGACCAATATGAAGCTCATTATAAACCCATTCCATAAGTCTATGGTTAAGCTCGCAAGAGCGCTTCATCAACTCTATTTCATTAGTATCTTTAACAATTCTTAAAGACTCCACCAAATCTCTAGCAGAGGTTAAGGCTAACCCAAGGCTAAGCTCACGGTAAAAACTTATACTTAAGCTATTTTGCTCAATGCCAATGCGACCCCCAACCTTTTCACGAATAAATTTGCGCAAAGCCCTTGCAGCACCACTGCCATAGATGAAAATTAAATCTTCATCCCAAATGCGTTTAGCAGCATCTAAATAGCGTGAATCAGTACAAATCCAATCTTTACCGCTCTTAGTTATTAAAAGATAACCCGAACTTTCATTACATTGAGGGTCGTGCAATTCAAAACCAGAAAGATAAAATCTATTGGCAGCATGGCTAATCAACAAAGCATCAAGACCCAATGCGTACATTTTTTCACGAATTTTTTCGCGTCTTTGGCTGTATATTTCTTTATTATTCATTGTCTAACTCCCTAAGGACAAAATACATATCATTATATTTAGTAAAAATCATCAAAACCTTTCTCAAGACTATAAATGTAAAAAATTATAAACATTTTAAATATATACAAGTTAATAGAATTATCTCATACAAAGATTATAGTGAATTTAGAAAGTATATTTTTAAAGCACTACTTAAAACCTTGACCCATTTAAAACATAGTAGTAAGGTAGTATTGTTACAAAAAACACAAGCAATGAGAATTATATGTCAAAGCCTACAATGTCACAACTCAGAGTTCTTGACCTAGTACCATTTGGACAAGAAGGCATTAACTTACGCAGTTTTTTTGCCCTTCGCCTTGAAAGCCCCAAGTGGGACTCTTGGAAACCAGGACAATTTGTCATGCTTAGACCTCAGTCCTTTGGTCTTGAAATACCTTGGGCTAGACCTTTTGGCATTTGCCAAGTTACCGACGCTCACTTAGTTTGTTTTTTTCAAGTTGTGGGCAAAGGTACTGAACGAATGTCAAAACTTCAACCAGACGACATCGTCAATGTTTGGGGTCCACTTGGCAATAGCTTTGCCATGGAGACTGACACACCAACCCTGCTTTTAGCTGGGGGCATTGGTATTGTCCCCTTTGTGGGGTATGTGCACGAACATCCCAAACCCTGGAATGTGACCATGCTCTTTGGTCACAGAGGGGATTCAAACTGCTATCCACTTGATAATATTAATGAAAAAATAAATTTTGAAACATTTCGCGAAAATAATTCCAACGACCTTGAGCATTTTATTTTTACCATGCGCGAGCGCATGAAAGAATATGCCGAGCATAAGGGCGTTGTGCTTGCCTGCGGCCCGCAACCTTTCTTAAAAACAGTACAAAAATTTGCCGCAGAATTATCTGTACGCACGCAACTTTCACTTGAGTCTCGCATGGCTTGCGGCGTTGGAGCTTGTCTTGGTTGTGTTACAACCACCACAAATCAGTGGCCAGTGGAAGATAAAAAAAATTGGCCCGTGCAAGTCTGTAATCATGGCCCTGTATTCTGGTCTGAACATATTGTACTAGATTAAAAGAGTTTTTTATGAATACTAACATCACCCTACATGGTAAAAATCCCTTAAATTTAAAAAATCCCATCATTCCAGCTTCTGGCACATTTGGTTATGGTGTGGAGTTTGCCACATATGGCGACCTTAAAAAGCTTGGTGGAATTGTAGTTAAGGGCCTTTCCTTAAAGCCACGAGCAGGTAACAAAACACCTCGCATTGCCGAAACTACCTCTGGAATGTTAAATGCCGTTGGCTTACAAAATGACGGTGTTGAATCATTTGTTAAAGAAAAACTACCTCGTTTACCATGGCAAGAAACTGCTATTATTGCCAACATATACGCTACTGAGCCACAAGAATTTGCAGAACTTGCAGGCATACTAGCAGCAGAGAAAGGCATTGCGGCACTAGAAGTAAACATTTCTTGCCCCAATGTGAAAGAAGGGGGAATACTCTTTGGACAAGACCCTCGCATGGCTGCCATGGTGACTGAGGCTGTGCGCAAAGCCGCTGGGGACAAATATGTGATTATTAAACTATCTCCAAATGTTACTGACATAGCCTCCATTGCGCGTGCTGTGGAGGGTGCTGGCGCAGATGCAGTTGCATGCATAAACACTCTTGCGGGCATGGGCATTAACCTTAGCACGCGTAAGCCAATGTTAGCCAATATAATCGGAGGTTTGTCTGGACCTGCCATTAAACCTGTGGCTTTAAGATGTGTTTGGCAGGTGGCAAATGCCGTCAAAATCCCTGTAATTGGCCTTGGTGGAATTAGCAATGCCACTGATGTTCTTGAATTTATAGTAGCTGGAGCGCATGCAGTACAAGTGGGTACGGCAAACTTTATTCAGCCTAGCATTTGTTTTGATTTGGTGGATGAAATTCCAAAACTATGCGAAGAATATAATATTAAAAGCCTTGATGAATTGCGTGGTTCTTTGAAAGTTGATTAAATTAACTAATTTTTAGATTTTTTAAGTATATTTTCACGACCCAAGGCGCAACCAATGGCCGCAAGGTTAAATATTCCAAAAAGAATTAAGTCCGTTTTCATACTCATAAGAAATTCGTCAATATTATCTACTGTTACTGGCGAATTACCCAAATAATAACCAAGAGTTACACTAATAATTGAAGTATTAACCAATGCTCCGCTGGTGCGCATTGTCCCAACAATGGCCGCTGCTTGCCCTACATGAGCTTCATCCACACTTTCCATAATTACTGAAGTATTGGGCGCTGCAAAAAAGCTCATGCCAAGACCAAGCATCATTTGTGCTAAAACAAAAAAACCCAGATGACTATCCCTACCCAAGAAGGCACAGGCACAAAGTCCAAGCCCACATAAGGATATGCCAATGGCACTTATTCGCCCTGCTCCGTATTTGTCAGCCAAACGGCTAGCATATGGCGTTGTAAATGCTTGCACTAAAAATTGTGAAGCCAAAAACAAACCAGAGGCAGTAACGCTCATGCCTTTTACCACCTGTAAATACAAACTAAAAAATAGTATCATTCCAAACAAGGCGCTGTAATTAATAAATGCCGCCAGTGAAGACAAGGCAAAAACTCTATTGGTGCTAAGCAGTCTTATATCAAGCAAGGGATACTTGGTTCGTAATTCAAGCATAATATAGATAGCTAATAGCCCTAAACCAGTACACAAAAGCAAACCACCCTCAAATGGTAGTCTTTGTAAAAGCGTACTACCAATTGTAAGTGTTGCCATACCTGCACCATAAATAAAACCACCCCACCAATCAAATGGCTCGCCCTTGCCTTGATACCACTCCTCATGTACTGTAAAGTACATAAGCGCCCAAGCAAGGCTTGCTAAAATACCATTGCTCCAAAATATCCACTGCCAGCCAATAGTCCCTGCAATAAGACCTGCCACCGGCGGCCCACAAGCCACACCAGCATAAACAACAGCGGCAGAATAACCTATATATTGGCTACGCTTACCCTCAGGTGCAGCCACTGCCAATATGGCAAGCCCACTGGCTGAAAACATGGCAGCACCTGCGCCTTGCACAAAACGTAAAGTTTGCATGAGTGCAATATTATTCAGAAAACCCAAAATAAAACTAGTAAAAATAAAAATACCCATGCCACAAAGAAAAATACGCTTTCTACCCCAGATATCACCCATGCGGCCTGTGGTTAACTGAAATGTGGCAAGACCCAAGGCATAAAAAGTAGTAATAAGGCTAAGCTCTTTTGCACTAGCACCTGTGGCAAGACCAATGGGCGGCAAAACAGAATTTACCCCTGCCATCATGAAGGGCAAAAAAAACATGGCCGCACAAACGGCAATGAGAATACTGTGGGATTTTGTTTTTATCATAACCTAAAAGTCCTGCACAATTATTTTTTAACTTTATTTTTGTGCTTTTGCAGTTAATTTGCATGTGCTAGAAAATTTAGCTGTGCAGGACAAAAGCCACATCTCTGCTCTCTGTATCCGTAAGGCTCGTTCCTCGCCTAACGGCTATGCCACTTCGTGGCACCACTAGGGCAGGAAAAATCAATCAGTTAACGCAGAAGCAAAGCTCCGCCTATTCTTGATTTTTGGTCGCATTGACTGTCGTCAACGCTACAAAAGACTCAGCACAATAAATTGTGTAGATGAGGCATAACCTTGTGTATGCCTTGCGCTCCACTTGGGCAATGCTTTTAAAAAATAAAACCCCACTCTGATATATTCAGGGCAGGGTTTTTTGAACTAAAGGGGAATTGCTATCCTAAGACGCTGTCCACGTCTTTATATAATGACTGCATACCAAAAGCATCAGCCACGGCTTTATATGTAATGATGCCCTTATAAGTGTTAAGGCCCATTTTTAAGCCATAATCGTCTTTGCAAGCTTGCTCAACGCCTTTATTTGCAAGCATAAGGCCGTATTTAATGGTGGCATTATTTAATGCAAAGGCAGATGTACGAGCATAAGCACCGGGCATGTTGGCAACACAATAGTGAATTACGTCGTCAACCACATAAACAGGGTCACTATGTGTAGTTGCCTTTGAAGTCTCGCAACAACCGCCTTGGTCAATGGCAACGTCCACCAAAACTGACCCCGGTTTCATCATCTTAAGATGCTCACGCTTAATTAACTTTGGTGCAACAGCACCAGGAATAAGCACAGCACCCACAACTATGTCAGCAGTTTTTAAGCAATTTTCCAAGTTCAGTGGATCACTATATAACGGAAGCACGTTGGCGTCCATAATTTCACCAAGATACTCAAGGCGATTTAAATTGATATCTAGAATAGTTACCTTAGCGCCAAGGCCTGCGGCAACCCTTGCTGCGTGAGTACCAACAACACCACCACCAACAACAAGCACTTCAGCAGGAGCAACACCTGTTACACCCATGGGCAAAAGACCACGGCCGCCTTGGGTTTTGGCAAGATAGTATGCACCCATTAATGAGGCCATACGACCAGCCACTTCGCTCATGGGCTTAAGTAGTGGTAAGGCACTGCCTTCTTCAACAGTTTCATAAGCAAGTGCAATAATTTTTTTATCCAAACAAGCCTTGGTCAGTTTTTCATCAGCAGCAAAGTGAAAATATGTGTAAACAAGTTGATTTTCACGCATTCTTTCATATTCTTCAGGCATGGGTTCTTTAACTTTGACAATCATATCAGCAGCAGCCCAAACCTCATCGGCAGTGGAAAGTATTTTAGCGCCAGCAGCAATGTATTCTTCATCAGGGCAGCCAGTTCCAAGACCAGCGTCCTTTTGAATAAACACCTCATGGCCAGCACCCACATAAGCACGGACAGCGTTGGGAGTTAGACCAATTCTATTTTCATTATTTTTAACTTCTTTTGGGCAACCTATTTTCATTATAATTTCTCCTAATTTAGAAATAAAACAAATACATTACATGTTCAATGCACTTAACCTACAAGGCAACATATCACCAGTGCTTTACATACACAAGATTAAGCATAGCCTAAAACTAAAATTATTTTCTTTATGTTTTTTATGTATTATGTAAAACTGTTGAAAATTAAATGAACAGAGGACATCATGAAACAATTCATAATATATTTTATATTACTCAGTTTTATACTTATAAATGACGCTAAAGCTGTAAGCAATTTGGAAGATGAACTACAAAAAAAATACCAAAATATTAATTCATTACATACAACATTTACTCAAAAATTAACCCATAAAGAAAGTGGAAGCGTTGAACAAAGAAATGGTACTCTAAGCTTTCAAAAACCATTGAATGTTCGATGGGAAACTCAAAACCCTTACCCAGAACTACTACTTATAACAGACAAAGTTATTTGGAATTATTTACCAGATGAAGAAATTGCCTATAAATATAAACCAAATCTAATGCAAGACATACAAGCCTTGGTGGAAGTAATTACAGGCCAAGCCAAACTTGGTGAAGACTTTGAAGTTAAACACGTTGGCAAAGAAGGGGAGCTAACTGTATTACAGCTTTTCCCCTATGAGCCAAAACCTGAAATGGTGGAGGCCATTATTGGCATTGACACTAAAAATATGCTCATAAAAAAAGCTAGCATTGTGGATTTTTACGGTAATATTAATACCATGCAGTTTACCAGTATTAAAATAAATTCTGGCATTAACAAAAATACCTTCAGCTTCACCCCTCCTAAGGGGATTGACGTGGAAGATGGAAGCAGCAGAGTAAATTAAAGGTTTAACAGCGAAGCAAAGCTTAGCCTTCACAATTTTACTCATGCTGATTTTAAGCACTTTCATCTGCCAAAATAAGTTTAAAACACCCTTCGGGAGACACCATTTTTATAAGTGCGAAGCACGCAATAAAAATGTGTGTGTCACGTTTTTGGGCAATGTTGTGTATATTTTTGATTTTTTTCGCTCGCAAGGAAAAATTAACTTTTGGAAGGCAGAACGTATACATATACGTGCGTTTCAAAAGTTGATTTTGACGAAGCGAGCGGAAAAAAGGAAAATATCGCAACAGTGTCCAAAAGAAAAGCACTCAACACAAAGTAATATTGATACAAATTACTAAATACAAAAATAATAATAAATTTTAATGGGCAATATCAATAAAGCGAATTGACATAGATTAGACAATAAGGCACGAAAATCACACACTTAACAGCGCAAGCAAAGCTTAGCCTTCACAATTTTACTCATGCTGATTTTAAGCACTTTCATCT
>CAYJOP010000051.1:0-3309 GCA_964371835.1 uncultured Desulfovibrionaceae bacterium | reverse complement strand
CAATAAGGCACGAAAATCACACACTTAACAGCGCAAGTAAGTTGCGCCTACTCTTGATTTATCGGTAGTGCTGACAAAGTCTGCACTACAAAAAAAGCCCTTTGCACTATTGTGCAAAGGGCTTTTTTTTATAAACTTAATGACTATACACAGCCAGTAGGCTTAGGTAAGCCAGCCATTTTACAAGCACCCTTACCAGGGCCAGACGGGAATAGTTCGTAAACTTCTTTCAACTTGTAACCTGTGTTCTTAGAAAGGATACGCACCATAGGAGCAATACCATTCTTCTTGTAGTAGTCTTGTAGGAAGTCAAGAATTTTTTGGTGATCAGCGTTGATGTCAGTGATACCTTCAGATTCTTTTACATACTCCATCCACTCTGGGCACCAGTCGTCAAAACGGAGTAAAAAGCCATCTTCATCAACCTCAAAACTTTTACCTTTATAAGTAATTTCAGCCATACTTGTCCTCCTTGGACATTTTCTTGCAATTTTTCACCATCTGGAAAATATGATGGTAATAGCCGTTAACACTAAACCTGCAAACCAAGTTCGCAAGCACTATGCCTCAACAAAGTCATGGGATTTAAATTTATTTGTTCCCAAACAGTGAGCACACATTGACACATTCTCAAGTAAATGGCAAGCAACTTGCCAATTTTTTTTGAGACCCAATTTTTATAACTATACAGCCATGTTAGATTGACTTTATCACATCCAGTACAATAGCTTGCATTGTTGTTTTAATACTTCAACTAAAGCCTCAAGCTTTTCTTGCGACTCCATCGCGTGAATTCTTATAAAATACTTACGCGTAGAGGCAACATCCTCATAGTGTGACAAAACAGATATTAGCCTTGCACCATGTTCATTAAGCACATTAAAAATATCTGTACCTCTAATGGAGTCATCATCAAATGCAAATGCGAATTTTGTACCAGCATGCCTTGCACCTGTAATGCTAATAAGCACTTTAAATACATCATGATCAGTGATAATACCAACTATTTTATCGTCATCAATCACTGGCAAGCTTCCAAAGCCATTTTCTTCCATCAAAATAGCAACATTTTCAACTGAGTCATCTGGTTTAATGCACCTTGGTTTAATGGTCATTATATCTTTAACTTTAAGCTCTGCAAGCAAATATTGCACCTCGTGCATATCAAGGGACGTTGCGGCAGAAGGTGATGCCGCCTTAATGTCACTATATGACACCAAGCCCACAACATTCATTTGATTATCAACAACAGGTAAAGATTTAATGTCATGAGTTTTCATGAGCTTATCAGCCCTGCTTACAGATGTTTCTGGGGTCACAGTTATAACATCACTAGTCATCCAAGTACGAATGCGCATACAGCCTCCTTTTTCGATAAAACAAAGCAATAATTATAGTTTAATTTTAAAACAATAAGCATTTGCTTTGCTCTCACCTCTCTTATATACTTACTTTCGTTGCTCTTCAAGTGACTAAACCAGTTTTATAAAAAAAAATTTATTTTTTATGGAGTTTTGCTCATGTATGCTTATTGTGACTGCATGTCTGGCGTTAGTGGAGATATGTTTTTAGCCGCTCTTTGTCACCTTGGTCTAGACCTTGCCCCATTGCAAAAAAACTTGACCAAAGCTGGCATTGATTGCCAATTTAAAGCATGGCAAGAAAATCGTGAAGCAGGACCAGGTTTTAGAGTTGATGTTAGTTGGCCTAAAGCCCAACCTTTACGTCATCCTAAAGACATTGCAGATATTTTTCATAAGGTAGATGTTTCAGATAATGTACGCAAAAATGCCTTGGCAGTGCTCAATGCCCTAACCATTGCTGAAGCCCACGCCCATCAAATTAAACCTGAAGAAGTGCATTTTCATGAGGTAGGTGCCATTGACACCTTGTTCGATATTCTTGGTGCAGCTTGGGGCCTTGAGCAAATGGGGATTGACCATATTATATGCTCACCTCTACCTTGGTTTTCTGGCACTGTTGAATGTGAACACGGAATTCTGCCCCTGCCAGCACCAGCCACTGCGTACCTTCTCATGCAAAAACCCATACGCCAAACCAATGCAACCACTGAGCTTGTAACTCCCACAGGTGCTGCCCTTGTGCATGGCCTTTGCTCACGCTTTGAAAATGCCCCACACGGCACACTCATGCGCATGGGTACAGGCTATGGTAGCCGCAAGGCCCCATCAGGATTAAGAATTTACCTTGTGGAGGGTGAGTGCAAAAAACATGAGAACATGGCTGAAAACATAGCTCAGCTGGAAAGCCATGTGGACCACTTAACGGCTGAAGAAATTGGAGCAGCCATCAATACATTAAGTAGTCTGTCCGAAGTGTTAGATGTACTTTGGTTAAACGGTATTGGTAAAAAAAATCGTCCTGCTGGGCTTTTAAGAGTGCTTTGCAAGCCTAATCACCTAGCCAAAGTTCGCGCCGCATTTTTTACACATACCCACACCCTTGGTATACGCGAAAGCACGCTCACAAGGCATATTTTACCACGCAAAACAGGTGAAGTTAACATGGATGGAGAAGCAATTATAGCCAAAGAATATAAACTAGATGGGCAAACTTGGTTTAGACCTGAAAGTGATGCACTAATAACTAAAGCTCAAAAAATGGGCGTTGGAGTTCCAGCCTTACGCATAAAAAAATGATTATTTGTCTCGCATATGATTTCGCTTATATAGCTTACTTAACCTTGAGCTAGTGAAACTTCGTCTTTACCGTCGCGCTCCTTTATAAGCACGTTAATATGTTCATTTTTTTGTGTACCAATACAACGACCGACGTATTTTGCCTCAATGGGTAGCTCCCTATGCCCACGATCAATTAAAACTAGTAGTTCAACACTATTTGGTCGACCATAGTCAAGCAAAGCCTCCAATGCAGCACGAATGGTCCTGCCTGTATAAAGCACATCATCAACTAAGATAATATTTTTACCATCCACAGAATGCCCAATACTTGATTGCCCTATGTATGGCGTTGCATCAAGGCTTGTCCAGTCATCACGATATAAATTTATATCCAAGGAGCCAAAGGCAACGCTCACTCCAAGGCGTTTTTCCAAAAAATTTTGCAGTCTTTGCGCTATATCAACACCACGCCTTTGAATACCCACAAGCATTAACTCTTCACACACTCCGTGTGCTTCCACAATTTGCGAGGTAAGTCTCTCTAAAATGCGTGACATTTCATCTTCTTGCATCATGATGCGTTCTTGCATATATCCTCCGAAAAACAATACTAAAATACCGAAAAATTCACATTTTTCACTTACTTTTTATAATTTATTCATACACT
>CAYJOP010000050.1:0-14786 GCA_964371835.1 uncultured Desulfovibrionaceae bacterium | reverse complement strand
TTTACTGCAAAAGCACAAAAATAGAACTAAAAAATAATTGTGCAGGACCCTTGATATAGTTAAAATAGAAACCCTGTATTTTAAACGAAAATATAACTAGTATTTAATATGAAGTTAAAGTCTAAAATTAATAAAGAAAAATTAATACCTATAATTGTAAGAATTTATAAATTTTTACATTCATCCTTGGTAGCCTTTATAACCAACCTTGTTGTATTAACTACCTGCGTTGAGCTCCTTAACTTTCCAGAACCTCTAGCCTATGCTCTTGCTGTATTTTCAGCAACATCTGCCTCATTTTTAGTTTGTAGATATTTTGTATTTAAGCATTCTGAAAGAGAAAAATTCTTCAAACAATACTGGAAGTTTGTTTCATCTTCTATGGTCTTTAGAATTGTTGAGTTTAGCGTGTTTACCATCTGTGTTGAATTACTAAACTTTTATTACTTCTATGTATTTCTTGTTGTGCAAACCATCACTACTATTATTAAATTTTTCTTTTATAAAAAATTTATTTTCAAAGACCCAAAACTATCACCGGACGAACAATTACCTCCAGAACAATTTCAAAATAATCAGATAATACAAGCACAATCACCGCAGAAAACAATCAATCAATAACATAGTCCAAGTATGCATTCTCGGTAATTATTTGTTTTTAATATAAATATTTTTTTGCCTATACCCTTGACAAACTTCAAATAATGTTGAATTATTGAATTATGGAAACCAAGCAAGCAAGTATAATTTTTGAAGCACTCTCCTCCGATGTGCGCCTTGATCTTTTTAAGCTCTTGGTAAAAAGTGCACCTGAAGGTCTTGTGGCTGGTGATATTGCTAAAATTTTGGACATTCCTTCCACAAATTTATCATTTCACCTCAAAGCCATTGTTCAAAGTGGGCTAGCTTTTGTGGAGCGCGAAGGACGATTCATGCGATATAAGGCAAATATTCCACTAATGCTTGAAATTGTGGCCTTTTTGACTGAGAAATGTTGTGCAGGTGACCCAGAACAATGTCAACGTTTTAGAGAAAATAGCTTAGTACAACCAGGTATTTTACCTGTAATTAACAAAGCATAACCCTTTTTTTATGCTTAAACATCAACACTTCAACAAATATTAAATAAATGGTAACTATATGAATGTATTATTTTTATGCACTGGAAATTCGTGTCGATCCATAATGGCAGAAGCAATACTTAAAAATATGGCACCAGAGCATTTCAATGTGCAAAGTGCGGGTAGCAATCCCACTGGTTTTGTTCACCCTAAAGCCCTAGAAACTCTACAAATGCATCATATTGCAACCAATGGGCTAGCTAGTAAATCATGGGATAATCTTAATCCTTTACCAGACATTATAATTACCCTTTGCGCCTCTGCCCAAGGTGAGACTTGCCCAAGCTATTTTGGCAACGCTTTGTCAGTTCATTGGGACATGGAAGACCCCGCCAACAATGAAAATCCTGACAAAGCTTTCAAGCAATGCTTTAACATTTTAAAAATGCGTATTGGCAAACTTTTGGATGTGCCTTTAGATACTATAAATAATAAAGCATTAGGTGAACACCTAGCTTCTATTGCAAAAAGTTTATAAATTCAAATTATTAAAGGATAAAATCATGAACAGCAACAATACATGGAATAATAAATATTTTTTAACAATGCTTGTTTTAGCGAGTATTTGGACTATTGTGTACATATTTACACTAGATGCAGCACACTTTATTGTTTATGAACTCATAGGCTTAACAGAAAATGAGCATCTTGCACATGCATTGGAATTTTTTATCTATGATACTGTAAAAATCCTCATGCTCTTGGTTGCTTTAATTTATTGTATAGCCTGGGTTCGAGCATCGTTAAATGTTGAGCGAGTACGAGATTATTTGGTCAAAAAAAATCGTGGTGTGGGTTATTTTTTTGGTTCTATGTTTGGTGCAATAACACCATTTTGTTCATGTTCAAGCATTCCGCTTTTTTTAGGCTTTACCATGGCCCGTATTCCAGTGGGCATAACCATGTCATTTCTTATTACTTCACCTCTAATTAATGAAATTGCAGTGGTTTTGCTGTGGGGTCTTTTGGGTTGGAAGTTTACCTTAGTTTATGTAACCATTGGTATGACAGCTGGTATTGTGGGTGGTTTTGTAATGGATGGCTTAAAAGCTGAACGTTGGTTACAGCCATTTGTGCTTGAGGCCATGCAAAATGCCCCAGCTAATCAAGTCACTTCTGATGGCGAAATTAAAAAATTTAGCATAAAAGATAGGCATAACTTTGCCTACAATGAAATGCAAACTATTTTCAAAAGAATTTGGAAATGGGTTATCATTGGTGTGGGTATTGGCGCAGCCTTGCACGGCTATGTACCTGCCAATTGGTTTGCTGAAAATTTAGGAGCTGGTCAGTGGTGGACAGTGCCTGTGGCTGTGCTTGTAGGTATTCCGCTCTACTCCAATGTAACTGGCATTGTGCCAATCATGCAAAGTTTGCTAACTAAAGGCCTTGCCCTTGGTACAACCATGGCTTTTTGCATGAGTTCAGTGGCGGCAAGCTTACCAGAAGTTATGTTGCTTAGACAAATTATGACCATAAAACTTCAAGCGGCTTTTATTGCTTATTTAGCAGTAATATTAACCTTAATTGGCTGGGTGCTTAACGCCCTTGAACCATATATTATTTAACATTTAACAAAAGGAAAACATCATGGACATTAAAGTATTTGGACCAGGTTGCCCCACTTGTGAAGCAGCAGAAAAATTAGTGCGTGACGTGGCCGCAGAAAAAGGTGTTGCGGCAAACATCACCAAGGTAAGCGACCTTAAAGAAATGATGGCAGCTGGCATTCTTTCCACCCCTGCTGTGTCTGTGAATGGTGTGGTAAAGGTCACTGGCCGCACCCCCAGTAGGGATGAGATAGCTATATGGCTTGACGGCAAGTAGATAGACTACCCCAAAAAGCACCATCTACTGTATCAGATAATGTTTTTGATTGGGTCATTGGGGAAGACCAAGCGTTATAAAGTAAGGACATAATTATTATGAGTTCAGCTTTACAGAAATTGTCATTTCTTGATAGGTATTTGACCGTTTGGATTTTTTTGGCCATGGGAATTGGGGTGGGGCTTGGCTGGTCCACCCCAGAAGTAAAGGATGTTATTAACTATTTTCAAGTGGGCACAACCAATATTCCCATAGCTATTGGTCTGATATTAATGATGTATCCTCCATTAGCTAAAGTAAAATATGAACAATTGGCTCATGTGTTTAAAAATGGCAAAGTTTTGTTTTTATCATTAGTTCAAAACTGGATTATTGGGCCTATTCTTATGTTTTTATTGGCTATTACATTTTTATCTGGTGATAATAGCTATATGGTGGGCCTTATTTTAATTGGCCTTGCGCGCTGCATTGCCATGGTTATTGTTTGGAATGACCTAGCTGGTGGCGATAGGGAATATTGCGCTGGTCTTGTGGCCTTTAACTCAGTATTTCAAGTGATATTTTTTTCAGTTTATGCATATGTTTTTATTACTATTTTACCAAGTTGGTTTGGCTTATCTGGCGCAATAGTTAATATTAGCATGGGGCAAATTGCTGAAAGTGTATTCATTTACCTTGGTATACCCTTTATTGGTGGCGTACTTTCTCGTCTATATGGGCTAAAAGTCAAGGGACTAGATTGGTATGAAAATGTTTTCATCCCTATGATTAGCCCTTGGACTTTGCGCGCCCTACTTTTCACCATTGTGGTCATGTTTTCGCTAAAAGGTGAATATATTGTAGAATTACCCTTGGATGTGATAAAAGTTGCCATACCTTTATTAATTTATTTTACACTTATGTTTCTGGTATCATTTTATTTATCATATAAATCTGGTGCCACATACGAAGAGTCTGCCACCCTATCTTTCACTGCAGCATCTAATAACTTTGAGTTAGCCATTGCTGTTGCCATTGCTGTTTTTGGCCTAAATTCAGGAGAAGCCTTTGTGGCAGTCATAGGCCCATTGGTGGAAGTGCCTGTACTGATAGGACTTGTGCACGTTTCTTTATGGTTACGAAAAAAGTACTTTGCAAAGATAGTGTAGTTTGTTATCGTCAGCATGCACTTGTAAATTGAGAGGATTCATGCAAAAAGTACTTTATATTATAGGCATTTTGCTTATGACAACTCAACTCAATGCGGCTTATGCATCATCAATACATAAGCCGTATTCCTTACTATTAAATAAATATGTTGAAAGTGGCAGTGTTAATTATGACGGATTAAAGCAAGAACGTATAATACTGGACGAATATCTTAACTCTTTATCAAAAATTACAAAAAATCAATTTGAATCTTGGTCCAAACCAGACCAACTGGCTTTTCTTATAAACATCTATAATGCTACAACTTTACAACTAACTATTAACAATAAACCTATAGTTTCATTAAAAAATACTGAAACAATATTTCTAAGCCCATGGAAGATGAAGGTAGTACGCATATTTAACAATGTTACCAGCCTTGAAACGTTAGAATACAAACTGATTACAAGGCAGTATCATGAACCGCGTGTTCATTTAGCTTTAGTTCGCTCTACCATTAGTTGCCCCCCACTACGATCCGAAGCTTATGAAGGCAACGCCTTACATGAACAATTAGATGAACAAGGCAAGCTATATTTTACAAGTCCACAGGGCATTCTCATTGACCATCATAATAAGAAAATATCTTTATCAAAGGTATTTAAGTGGCACAAAAAGGACTTTTTTTCCATACCTCATTTTGTAAACAAATATAACAATGTTAATTTTGACAATTACAATGTGTCTTGGATAGAATATGACTGGACTCTTAATGCATCACAGTAATAGTTTGATTATTAGCATTGATTAAACTAACACATTAACTATAATGAAACCCGATGAAATTTTTTTCATCGGGTTTCAAGTTTTCTTTATAAAGCTAATATGTTCCAAAAATTAAATCTCCAGCATCACCTAGCCCAGGCACAATGTAGCCTTTGTCATTAAGTTCTGCATCTATACTACAAGCATAAATATGCACATCAGGGTAAATTTTTTGTATTTTTTCAACACCTTGAGCAGAGGCCACAAGAAAAAGTCCATAAATTGTTTGACAATTAGCTTTTTTCAGTAGCTCTATGGTGGCAATCAAACTGCCTCCAGTGGCTAACATGGGATCAAGGATAAAAGCTACACGCTCATGAATATCTGGAACTAAACTATTGTAATAACTAACAGGCTCAAGTGTTTCTTCATTTCTAAAAATACCAACAGTGCTTATGGGTGCATCTGGAAAAACATCCAAAAAACCGTCAAGCATGCCAAAGCCTGCTCTTAAAATTGGCACGGCTGATGGACTTTTATGCTTAAATTCTTGCACTTTAATATTTCCTGCAAAACCATCAACATAAACATCTTTTAATTCAAAGTTGCGTGTGGCTTCATAGGCTAAACATCTACATAAATCTCTAACATTGTTTCTAAAAATTGGATTTGCGGGGCGAGCACGCAATTGCCCAAGGCGATGTTTTACAAATGGATGCTCAAGAGAAATTACTGCCATAAACTTGCCTCATTATTGATTATAGGATTTTAAAAACCTTATTTATAGCTGCTTTTTAGGGCATATGAACTAAAACCATCCCTTCTGGAGGTCAGAAATTGCCAACAAATATATGTTCTCGTCAATCAAGGTAAGTCTTACGAAAATATTACATAAACAATTCTGGCTCATTTTGCGGCATGAGATTATTTTCTAAAAATTTGCGCTAGCCATCAATTGAAAAAAGTTAATTGTGCCTAAAAAAAGCAGTTTATATTTGTTTTTTGACAATAACTATTTGCATTTAACTTCTTAAATCTATAATTACAAATACTTGTTCAACATTTCAATGTGGGCTAATCAAATATGTGTAGGCAAATCTTCCTCAGTGAATATTTCAAAGCCATTTTCTTGTAAAAGCTTTGCCCAAACTCCCTGCCCTTGCACAAGTTTGCGTGAAAATGTGCCGTCATAAATACTATCACGCCCACAAGAGGGAGAGCGAGTTTTTAAAATAGCCTTGGAACATCCAGCCGCAAGGCTTTGCTCCAAGGCTATTTTTGCACCTTTTGAAAATTCATGGGTGAAGTTTTGCCCATAATTACTGCATATTAAGCCTCCTTGTATTTCACAAGGATTGCGAGGGGTTGGCAGACCACCCAAGACTTCAGGACAAAGGGCAAGAGCATAACCTTGCCTCACAAGCTCTACCACAAAGTCACACGAGTTATGCCCGCCATCATAACGGCACAAAACGCCCGCTAAACAGGCACTAACTACATAAACTGGCAAAATTAAAAAGCGTTATACTGAACTAATGTATCTCTAAGCGGCTTTGGAAGTGCCTCACCAGCGTTTTCTGGTTTACCAATATTAAAAATAGCCTTAATTTTCTTATTTTTGGGAACATTTAACACTTTACGAACAGCTTTATTAATTTCACTGTAAGAGAAAATTATATCATTTAATACAGTTGCATATCCTAATGATGTTACAGCTAGCAATAGGTTTTGGGCAGCAACACAGTAGTTTTCTACTTCAAAATTACGGCGTAATTTGTTGGGAATGTCCTCAGATAGCATTAAAATTGCCAATGGTGCGAGAGGTAGCTTAGTGGCTTTTTGAAGTTCTGCAAGTAAATCTTTATCAGTTACAACCACATAGGAAGTGGTGCGAACGTTAAGGCCAGCTGGTGCTGCAATTGCAGCATCAACAATTGTGTGAATATCATCTTGCGATGGCACTTCATCTAAAAAAGTTCCGCGATAAGAATATCTGCTTCTAATTGCATGTAATAAATCCATGAAAACCTCACTTATAGTGTATATTTTAAAAACAAATACAAAAAAACTCAACAAACTTATAACAGTAATATACTCTTTTGTCCAGAATTCAGTTAATTAACGCTCAAATTTAAAATCACCTTGTGTATATTTTGCAATATTTTGATACAAAGCATTGGTAGAAATAGGTTTATGAACATGGCTTTGCATTCCAGCATCATAGCATTTATCAATTTCTTCCTTTAAAATATGAGCAGTTAAAGCAATTATTGGTAAGCTATCAAAAGCTTTACTCTCACGAATGTGCTTTGTGGCTTCAATACCGTCCATAATTGGCATTTGTACATCCATCAATATGACATCATATTTCGTTTTATTAATGGCATTTAAAACTTCTTGACCATTTTGTACACAATCCACAGTGCAACCAGCCTGTTTAAGCATTTCATAAGCAATTAGGCTATTTATATCATTATCCTCAGCTAAAAGTATACATAATCCCTCAATTTTTAAGTCAGTTGGTAGTAATGAGGTGTAAAGCTCAGTTTCATCAGGCAGCATAAATGGAATAATACAAGTAAATACTGTGCCTTCTCCCTCTGTACTGAATACAGAAATGCTCCCGCTCATAAGTTCAACTAATCCTTCAACTATGGCCAATCCAAGGCCTGTACCACCATACCTTCTGGTACTTGAAGCATCTGCCTGACTAAAGCCCACGAAAAGATTTTGTAAGTTTTCGTGAGAAATGCCAATGCCTGTGTCTTGAACAGTTAGGCACAAAACTTTTGCCTCACTGTTATTTTGCTTATGATGCATTTTTAGAGTGTAAGTAACATGCCCTTTCACTTCAGTAAATTTAATGGCGTTTTCTACAAGGTGGCAAATAATTTGTGATAATCGCAATGAATCACCCACAAGCAAAGGGGGTACGTTATCATCAACCACAAAATTTAAGGCTATATTTTTAATTTTTGCATCTTGTAGTAGCTGTTCTTTAATATTTGTAAATACATCAAGCGGACTAAATGCATGTTGCTCAAGCTCAAGTTTGCCTGCCTCCATTTTAGAAAAATCTAAAATATCATTTATAATAACAAGCAATTTTTTAGATGATTCTTTTATTTTTTTTAAATAATTTCCGACGCTTAGTTCTTTATTGTTCTGTATGGCAAGATGCGTCATGCCAATTATACCATTTAAGGGTGTGCGCAGCTCATGGCTCATATTTGCCAAAAAACGCCCTTTTGCAATGGAAGATTCACGCTCAAGCACTTGTTCACGCTGCAAGCGCAATGAATCACTAATATCAAGGGCAATGGTCAGTCGTGCATTTTCTATTTCATCCCAAGTAATACTACTATTTATAACTTTAAAATCCATATTAAATTTAGAGTTGTAACTGTCCCAAACAATGGACTCTCCCTTGATGGGGGGAATTTTCGATTTACAAAAAAGGCAAGGCTCATCTAAGTCATACATTATCTTATGACAAGTAGAAGATGACACATCCTCCCCTTCTGCATATTCAGTTAATGATTTGTTATAACAAAGAAAGTTATTTGTATTTGGATTTGTAATAAAAATAGGAAATGGCAAAACATCAAGTAAAGATTGAGCTTCTTCTTCCTTTTTTTGTAGATTATCAATGGCATTAAAGTAGTGGATTGCATTATTTAATAAATAACCAATGGTTACCATGGTGTTGGTAATGCTATTCGCCCAATTATCAACATTTTTACATTGGTCTACTCCAAAAAAAGACGTAAGCTTTCCATTGGAAAATAATGGCACTAAAACCAAGCTATCAATTTCTTGACCCTTTAAAAATCCGCGCGCTTCATCACATGCAATTTGATCAAGTGAATATAATATATATGGCCTGCCAGCACTAAAATTATCTGACATTCCATCTGCAACAAAAGCTTTATATACACTTTGCCCAACATTAATTAAGTTCTTAAATTCTTTCCAATTAGGTTTTTCCCATGAAAAAATATTTCGCCAATTATTATCAACAAGCTCAAATGTATATGCACGCTCAACATTTAAGGCAAAACCTATTTCACCCAAGGAATTTTTAATAAAATCGTCTTGATTATTATATGAAAGCATTGAGCTTGAGAGCCTTAAAAAAAGATCTATGATGCTCTTGCTAATTTCATTTGAAAGATTTTTCATAAAGCGTCCCTAAAAGCCTTATATAAAAATAATTAAATCTGCTGCTTATTAAAAATAAATGTTTGACTTGTATATTTGTAAATTGTGTTACGCAATTCTTGCGGCGCAAAAGGTTTTGTAATGTGTTCTTGCATGCCAGCTGCAAGGCTTTTTTCACGATCTTGAACCATGGCATGGGCAGACATGGCTACAATGGGAATATTGTTATATTTTGACTTGTTGCGAATATATTCTGTGGCCTCAAGGCCATCCATATTAGGCATTTGAATATCCATAATAATGATATCATAAGTATTTTTAGTAAGTTTAGTTAAGCCAATGGCCCCATCTTCAGCGTGGTCTACTGTGCAGCCAAATTGCTCAAGCACTTCAGTGGCAATAAGTGTATTTATTTCATTATCCTCAACTAATAAAACTCGAACTCCTGAAATATCAAATTCTTCAGCTTCATCAACCAAACCATCCTCGTCTTTATTAATATTTTGATCAGAGAGTTTTGTAAAAGGAATATCACAAGTAAAAGTTGAACCTACGCCAAGTTTGCTTTCCACATAAATTTGACCCTCCAAAAGTTCAACCAACTTTTTAACAATGGAAAGGCCAAGACCTGTTCCACCAAAATTTCTTGAAATTGACGTTTCAGCTTGAGAAAATTCCGTAAATAAATTTTTAACATTTTCCTCAGAAATACCAATTCCTGTATCTTTTACTGTAATATTAACATATTGAACATCTCCAACAGACTTACCTTTGCTCACCTCAAGGGTAACACCACCACTCTTAGTAAACTTAATGGCGTTATTTGCTAGATTTAGAATAATTTGTGACAAACGCAACGCGTCGCCTTGCAACTTATGTGGAATGTTTTCATCCACCACACATTTTAAGTAAATACCTTTATTTTCAGCTGCCGTTTGTAAAATGGCCTGTGTTTCAAAGAGAATTTCTGAAAAACTCAAAGGTAAATGCTCAATGCTTATTTCTTTATCTTCAATTTTAGAAAAATCCAAAATATCATTGATAATTGCAAGAAGATTTTTTGAAGAAAGTTGAATTTTATCTAAATAATCACCGATAGTTGCATCAGCGTTTGTCCTTTCAGCAAGATAGGTCATGCCAATAATACCATTGAGTGGGGTGCGCAGTTCATGGCTCATATTTGCCACAAAAAGCCCCTTGGCAACATTGGCCTCACGTTCAAGAATTTGCTCACGCTGCAAGCGCAAAGACTCTGTAATATCAAGAGCAATGGAGAGTCTAGCTCTTTTAACATGCTCCCAAGTCATCTGGCGATCAATCACCTTATAGTCTTTACCAACAAGGTGATTGTGATGATGCCATATATATGGCGGATTACCTTCTGCAAGTTTATCATTGGTACAAAATGGGCAAGGTTCATCTAAACCCTGCAATGCTTTATAACAAGGTAAAGTGCCCAGTGAAGATATATCAAACAGATCTCGAATGATTTTATTACAAAAAAGAATTGAATAATCATTCATATCTGAAACATATATGGGAAATGGAAACACATCAAATAATTCTTGAATTTGCCTCTTTTTGTTGTCAAGTTTGCGTTGTGTTTGAAAAAATGCATTAGCATTACTAAGAAAGTTGCCTATAATAATTGCTATATTTATACTTTCCTCAGTCCAAACAAAAGCATCCTTACTTTGATCAAGGCCAAACATACCTACAATTTCGTCCTTTGCAAATAGTGGTATTGCAATCATGCTCTTAACACCTTGCTTAGTGCAAATATTACGAAGAATGTCGTTGGAGATTGTTTGAATATCATTAACTACATAGGTTTTACCAGCAACTAAGGTTGAAAAAAGGTCATTTTCATCTGTTGCAAAACCACTAAAATGTATATTTTGTAGCTCACTACTATGAGCTGTTACGCCTTGCGCAACCCATTCATTGGTATTACTCCAAAAATCGCCATTCCGTCTAAAAACATAGGTACGGCTAGCTTGCATTACCTTACCAATATCAGCAAGCGTTTCATTTATAAAGATTTCTTTGCTAGCAGACGCTAACATGCGAGAGGAGATGCGTAAACACATTTCCATATATTCTTGATTAAAAGAGCGTTGTTCAACATTTAAGTGAGTTTTAGGCATATAAGCTCCGCGCAAATATCTACATTAAAAACACTTCAACACAGTTACAATTACATAACACCCTATCATTATAAAAAAATTACAAATATATCATTAACCAGTATGAATAATATAGGAAATTAATATAAATGTCAAACATACGGGTCTTGCAAAATCATTTTTTAGTGTTTTTTTGTGCTTTTATAACAAATTTCATTTTTTAAATTTTATTTAGGCAGAACAAAAGGCACAAAATACTATATCATCAACAACATAGAAACTTAGTTTAAATCGAGATAAATAACACAACCACACTTAGTAAAAAAACATAAATTTTAATATATTACGACAACACTATCAAATTACAATCAACAGCAAATTAAAATCACATAGTGTATTTACAAACATACATATTTTAAGCTATAATTTCGCTCGAAATTAAAATACATAAATGATATAAATTCAACCAAGGCTTTTTTATGAACACACAATTTCCTCGCATGCATCGCTTGCCACCCTATGTTTTTGCTGTTGTGGGTAAGCTTAAAATGGAACTTCGTCACCAAAATATTGACATTGTTGACATGAGCATGGGTAATCCTGATATCCCAACTCCACAACATATTGTTGACAAATTAACTGAAGCTGCACAAAAGCCTGCAAACCACCGTTACTCTGTATCGCGTGGCATTCCAAACCTACGCAAGGCCATTTGTGATTGGTATAAACGTAGCTACAATGTGGACCTTGACCCAGAAACAGAAGCTGTTGTTACCATGGGATCAAAAGAAGGCTTAGCTCACCTATCCCTTGCCATGCTTTCACCCGGTGATGTTGTGCTTGCTCCTGACCCAACATATCCAATCCATGCTTATGCTCCAATTATTGCTGGTGCTGATGTTCGCTCCATACCCATTGGTCCAGGTCGTGATTTTTTTGAGGATTTAACCACAGCAGTACGTCAAGCTTGGCCTAAGCCCAAGTTGCTATTTCTATGTTACCCACATAATCCAACAACTGAAGTTACTGACATTGAGTTTTTCAAAAAAGTTGTGGAATTTGCCAAAGAGCATAAAATATGGGTCGTTCATGACCTAGCTTATGCTGACTTAGTGTTTGATGGCTATAAAGCCCCAAGCTTTATGCAAGTTGAGGGCGCAAAAGACATTGGTGTTGAATTTTACACCCTTTCCAAAAGCTACTCCATGCCAGGCTGGAGAATGGGGTTTTGTGTTGGAAATCCAGCACTTGTGGACGCTCTTACTCGTATTAAGAGTTATTTGGATTATGGAATTTTTCAACCCATACAAATTGCCTCAACTGTTGCCCTTAACGGCCCTAACGACTGCGTAAAGGAAATTTGCGATATCTATAAGACACGCCGTGATGTGCTAATTGACGGCTTAAACCGCATTGGTTGGCATGTTCCTTCACCAAGGGCTACCATGTTTGTTTGGGCACAAATACCTGAAGAATTTAGACATATGGGTTCAGTAGAGTTTTCAAAACTACTATTAAATGAAGGACAGGTGGCAGTTTCTCCTGGTCTTGGTTTTGGCTCATATGGTGATGACTACGTTCGTTTTGCCTTAATTGAAAATGAACTTCGCACCAAGCAAGCCATTCGTGGAATTCGTAAAGCCCTTTCAGGTATAAATGAAGATTTTGATTAATTTTTAATTTAATATATGGATATAAAATGAAAAAAATACTAATTATTATTGTAAGCATTGCCTTAGCTTTATTGGCTGCATCATTTCTATATGTAAAATATGTTGAAAGTGATATTGAAAATAAATTTTCTTCCGCTTTGGCATCACATAACATTCAAGCTAAACAAGTTAACTACAATTTAGATACTGAAACGCTCACCATTAAAGGCTTTGAAGTTAATGATTTTATTTTTTCAGGTAGCAAACTATATATTGACGAATTAATAGCACATCACCCCAATGCTGAAGCCTTTGACCCCAAAACCACAGGGCATCCACTTGTGGCTAAACAGTTAACATCAAAAAATACTTATTTTTCATATGATATTGCAGGCTTAGCTCAAAAAATTTCATATGAATCCTTAAGCATCAGCAATTGGAAACAAAACATTGGCAAAATACTTGAACTTAAAAAACAAGGTTATAATGAAGAGTTTTTCATTGCATTAATGGATAGCTTCGCCGATGAAGTTGTCTATGTTAACTGTATAGAACAAGCTCAAACTATTACTGATGGCATAACCGTCGACAGCATTACAAAAACTGGGCAAGTGAGCATGAAAGGATTAAGCCCAACTAATATTGATGAATTTTACAATGAAAATATAGCAACCACTTTGACAAGTGGGCAAACACCCCTGATATCATACACCATTAAAAACTTTAATATTAAAAATATTCCAGCACCTGCACCTTCATTTTGGGTGGCAATTATGAATATTCTACCAAATATAACAGATGGAACCCTCACAGATGAGCAAGAAAAGGATTTATTTTCTGTATTTGGTGAGTATGCCAAAACATTTACCAAAACTAATTTTGATGCTGAACAATTAAATCTAAAACTTGGTGCAGCAGAAAACTCTTTGGCATTGCAAAAGTTTTCCTTAGCTAGCAATATTGATAGTGAAAAACAAAGCTATATTAATTTAGATGCAAAAATCAAAGGTGCCACTGTATATATCGATAATTTAGCGTTGCCTTCAGATTTAGCAGCACAACTTTCTGTTTTGTTAGATAAAACAGCTCTTTTAGACATATCTGCTACCATAAATTTAGCTGAAAAAAAGCCAAGCAATCTAAAGCTTGAACTTGGCATACAAAATGGCATGCATATACAAACAAAAATTGATGCAAACTTGCCAGACGACGTACTTCCAAGTCTTTTTAGTAAAACAAAATTTTCCGAACTTGATGCAGATGACTTTGAACGCTGGTTTGAAAACACTAAACTCGTAAGTATTGAAAAAATAGCAAAAGATGAAAGCATGCTCTCTAGGATTTTATTGCTCTTAAGCACGCAAAAAAACCAAGATCCAATAGAATTTTGGCAACAAAATTCCCCCAAACTCACCGAGTTAGCCAAAGCACAACTACCCTTCTTAAAAGAAGACGATATTGAAACATTATATCAATGTATTGATAAACCAGGCACTTTGAAGTTTAATTCTACGCCTACAAGTCCCATGAATTTACCAGATGCTCTCAACTCGTTTTTGAGTAATCAAGATAATATTAACCTAGCCGTGTCATGTACACCAGGTAACAGTATTATTGAATCAGTTCAAAAGCTTACTGTAAAATAAACCTTTGTTTATTTAGCTGACAAAGCATCTTAAGGTGTTTTGTCAGCTAAATAATCCCCTCACATCTCATTACATCATTTGGCAAACCAAGTAAAAACAACCACTAGGCCAACTTTCAAATACCATATGGGCTTTTTAAACATATGAAAATTCAATTTTAAAATTCATTAAAATACTGATTTTATTTTTTTCTTAAGCACTATATACTGAGTGCATGACAAAACAAACATTAGAGCTTAAGCTCACATCCTTATCCCACGATGGTAGAGCCATTGGCCGCATAGTCACCAACGAAGATCAAAAACAAGTTGTTTTTGTACAAGATGGCCTACCAGGTCAGGTGGTGCGCGCAGATATTGT
>CAYJOP010000049.1:0-14788 GCA_964371835.1 uncultured Desulfovibrionaceae bacterium | reverse complement strand
TTTCGCTCATGGCAGAGCATTCAATGTGCCAACCAGGGCGACCCTTACCCCACGGGCTTTCCCAAAAAGGTTCACCTGGCTTTGCGGCTTTCCAGAGTGCAAAGTCCAGTGGGTCTAGTTTTTCCTCGCCTGGGGCAACGCGAGCACCAGACTGCAAGTCATCAAGGCTACGCCCTGAAAGTTTACCATATGGAGCATAAGCACGCACCTTAAAGTAAACATCACCAGATGGAGTTGCATAAGCCTTGTCATCGGCAATGAGTTTTTGACAAATTTCTTGCATTTGTGGAATATAATCTGTGGCGCATGGTTCTTCATCAGCGCGCAAAATGCCAAGTGCATCCATGTCTTCATGAAATGCCTTCATATAGGTTGTTGCAACTTCTCGCCAGTCGCGCCCTTCAGCATTAGCACGATTGATAATTTTATCATCAATGTCTGTGAAATTGCGCACAAAGCGCACGTCATAATCTTTATGCTTAAAATAACGCACCAAGACATCAAAAACCAATGCCGAGCGAGCGTGGCCAATGTGACAGTAATCATAGGCTGTTATGCCGCAAACATACATGGAAACCTTGCCAGCATGAACGGGTATAAAATCTTCTTTTTTTCTAGTAAGTGTGTTGTATAGTTGCATTATATTGTCCCAATGTTTTAATTGTCAAATAAAGCTATGCGTTTTTCATGTCTGCCACCTTCAAAAGGTGTATTTATAAAAATATCAACTATTTCAAGGGCAATTCCCAAACCAGTTGTGCGCTCTCCAAGGCAAAGAACGTTAGCGTCATTATGTGCTTTTGTGGCTTTTGCCTGAAACTCACTACTACAAAGGGCTGCTCGAATACCATGAATGCGGTTGGCCATAATGGACATGCCAATGCCTGTTCCACAAATTAAAATGCCCAAACCACCAACTTTTTTTACACCAGCGCAAAGGGCTTTTGCAAAGATAGGATAGTCACAACTTGTGGCATCATTGGTTCCATGGTTTTTAATGTCATAACCCTTGCTTTCAAGATGTTTAATTATGGAATTTTTAAGATTTAGCCCAGCATGATCGCAAGCAATATGTATTAATTGTGACATAAGAACTCCATTTTAAGCATTGAGAAAGTAAAAATAGCCAGTTTACAGTTGTTCTCTATACTGTGTTAGAGGCAACATTGGTGTTTCATCTGGTAATATAAGTATCATTTGTTGAGAGGTAAAGGGCATTAATGAATATTCACGATTTTTTATGAGTAAAATTGCTTTTTTACCATCTAACTCATGAATCATGGTTAATTTGTATGGAGTTGTACCTCCATCTCTATAACTTAGGCTTAAGCTCCAGCCTCTTGGGTTTACTTCTTGCCAAAAAATGGGCAAACCCATATGATTTAAGGTGAGTGAGCCTGCAAATTTATTATGATTAAGGGTAAAAATATTCGCCAATTGGTCAGAATTATCATCACGCGTGTAGCGCATGGAACCGTTATTTTCTGTGCCAAAAACGTTACTGAATTTACCTTCAATTAGCTGTGTAAGTTGTTGTAAATTAAAAGGAACTGGAACTCCAGTATTGAAAAGTGGCTTTTGCTCACCTTGATGATAATATCCTACTTCTTCTCGAGGAACAAAAACAATGAAAATGTTTTTATTTTCATATATCTTAGCTATGTTAACGCCAATGCCGGCATTTACATCAAGGCGAATTTCTTGAGTATTATTTCCCCAAAGTAAAGCAGTAACACGCCTTGTGTCGCCCTCAGTGCCATAGCGCAAACTCATTTGAGTCCTGAAGGGATTAATTTTACTTGCGCCACTTTTAACGTAACTTTGCCAAATATTTTCAGCTTTTGCAGAAATGGGTATGCTATCTTGACCAAGGTCTGCTTCAGACACATGCGGCTGTTTGGAGCAAGCACAAAGAAATAGGAAGAAACAAATAAGTGATAATTTGATAAAATTATTATACATTTTAATATTTATTGGTGATTAAAGATTGGAAATTCTGCGACGTAAATCGTCGGCATTATTTGGCTTTAATTCAAGGGCATTTTCATAACCTTTGCGGGCTTCAATTTTTTTGCCAAGGGCCTTTGCAATGTCACCATAATGCTCCCAGATGACAGGATCTCTGGGCTGGCTCATCGTAACAACTTTAGATATAATCTCCCAAGCCTCATCAAATTGCTTGGATTTGTACAAAACCCAAGCAAGGGAGTCTAAAATATAATCACTATTTGGTGAAAGCGAGACGGCTTTTCGTAAAAGCTCTAAAGCTCGCTTAAGTTCACGATTTTCTTCAGCTAAGGTATAGCCAATGTAGTTCAAAGCTTGATAATGTTCTGGATTGGTTTTAATAATATTTTCCATAACTTTGAAAGCTTCATCTTTGTCACCGTTTTCATCAAGCAATGATGCGTGTAAAAATGCAATTTCTACATCATCAGGAAGTTTTTTCATGAGTTCACTGGAGCTATCAATGGCTTCATCCATGCGCTCAAGTGTAGCTAAAAGGCGGATTTCAGCTAATTGAAATTCTTTTTTATTAGGATCTGCATCTTTTCCAATGGCTGATAAATTAAGAGCTTCTTTATACTTCTCCATGTCAATTAACAATTGCAAGCGCAAAAGAAGCGCTTTTGTATAGTCGGCATGGTTGTCCTTTATATTGCTTAAAAAATCGTATGTTTTTTGAGGGTTCTTATCTCGCTCATAGGAGATGGCAGCCAAATAAAAGAATAACTCTTGCGGTGCGTCAGGCAGAGTGAGTAGTTTTTGCAAAATTGGCTCGGCAAGGTCATAGTAAGCTGATTCCACAAGCATACTGGCAATTGTTGCAGAAATTACAGGTGTTATGGGGCCTTCCTCATAGTACTCCAAGGCCCTTTCTGGTTCGTTTAGGCGAAGAGATATATGCACAAGGCGTAAAAGAACTTCGGGGTTATAACCTTGATTATCAATAATTTTTTCATAAATATCACAGGCTTGTTCAAGTTTATTTTCCTGCTCATAAATATTTGCAATGGCAATTAAAGCTTCTGTGAAGCTTGGCATCTCGATGATGGCTTTTTCTAGATAAGGCACAGCTTCACTAGATCTATTCATGCCAATTAAAGCTCTTGCGTGGTAATACTCAACCAAGGCTGTGCGTTCAGCACCTGTAATGTTGTGCAAAATACCTTCAGCTTCGGCATGCTGGTTAGAGTTCACAAGCAGCAAGGCTAGCTCTAGCTTTGCATCAATATTTTTAGGGTGACGTTTGCCAAATGCACGAATGCGCTTAATTGCCTCTGCACTTTGGCCAGCCTTTTGTAATAATTCAGCATTTAGCAAGTTCAATGAAATGTTGTCTGGATATTTTTGTAGCCCTTCTTGCAAAATTGGTATGATGGGTGCTGGGTCGCCATCCATGAATAAAATACCAGCTTCAATATATACAGTAACTGGCGGATTAAAATTGGCAAGTTCTTTTAAGGCGTAAACCAAGGTCGCTCTATCATCTTGGCGTAAAGATTGGTCATAAAGCAAAAACAAATAAGTTGTAGTAGCATTTGCACTCAAATTCCATTGCACATTGCTTGAGCTATCATTTGTTTTTTCAGATGTTTTGTCTTGCGTGGCACAACCGCCACAACCCAACAAAAAGCAGGATGAAAAAATTAATAAAAGTAGGGATATAATGTATAATGGCTTAAAATTTTTCATATTATTTATTAATCCAGTCTTCAGAGAAGTCTTTAATATCATTACTTAAATGTTTACGCAATTTTTCAAGCAAGCGTGCTTCCAATTGCCGCACTCGCTCTCTAGTTACATTATACTTTTCACCAATTTCACGCAAGGTGGCAGGCTCGTCGGTAAGCAGTCTGTTTTGTAAGATATATGTTTCTTTTTCGTTAAGTTTTGGTAAAATTGTACGCAAATGGTCTTGGATAAGTCCTGCAATTTCACCACTTGCAATACTATCCTCAACGCCAGGACCAAGAGCTGGCAAAAAGTCCATGCGTGTAGCACCGCCAGAATCATCATTAATTTGCATATCAAGCGACATATCAGATGCTGCAAGTCTTTGGTCCATTTCATTTATTTGCTCAACGCTAACTCCTAGTTTTTCTGAAAGCATGGCCGCATCGGGGTCAAAGCCTTGTGCTATGAGTTTTTGTCGTTCTTTATTTAAGTTATAAAAAAGTTTACGTTGTACTTGAGTGGTACCAATTTTAACCATGCGCCAGTTATTCATAATAAATTTAAGTATATATGCTTTAACCCAAAATGCAGCATAATAAGAAAATTTAATGCCCTTATCTGGGTCAAATTTATTTACAGCTCGCATAAGGCCAACATTGCCCTCTTGAATTAAATCAAGCACATTTTGCATCCAGCGACGTTGAAAATCCATGGCTATTTTTACAACCAAGCGCAAATGTGATGAAACCAGCCTAAAGGCTGCGTCTGTGTCATTGTGGTCACGAACACGCTTGGCAAGCATTTGTTCTTCTTCAGGTTTTAACATGGGGAAGCGGCTTACTTCTTTCAAATAAAGATGCAAGCTATCCTTGCTAAGAGTAGTGCTTGGCAAGGTAGTTGGGGCAATGGTGGGTACGTTTGAAGTGTCATCTCCAGAGTCAGTTATGTCAATGATGTCATCATCTTCAAGTTCTAAGTCTGAGTCATCATTGTCAAAATCATTATTGCCTAGCTCGTCATTGTCTATATCATCTATAGAATGTAATACCTCAATATCCACATTTTGTTTTTCATGCGGGGTAGGGGTAGTTTTTGAAGTTTCTTTTTTATTTTTTTTCATATATACATTCTTTGCAGGTCAGACGTAAGTATATTTATTTAGTAATTTGGTGCGTTATAAATGCCATATTTTTCAAATTCTGACCTATTTGTTTTACTCTAACACAAAGTAAATGCTTTGCACAGAGGCAAATTGCGTTTATGTTAACCATTGTTTTTGTTAAAGATTTCATGTTGAAGGAGCAAGAATGTTAGATTTATCATTACAATCTGGTAAATTATTGTTTTTAGATGGTGCTATGGGTACCATGCTTCAATCTGCTGGATTGCCTGCTGGTGTTAGTCCTGAATTTTTTTGTATGGAGCGCCCTGATGTATTGGAGGGCATACATAAAGCCTATGTGCAAGCGGGGTCTGATATTCTAACTACATGCACCTTTGGTGGGAATAAATATAAACTACCTCAAGGGCTTGATGTTATAAACTTTAATGAAAAAATGGCTCAAGTTGCCCGGTCTGCTTCAAAGGGTGCTGGGCGAGAAATTTATATCGCAGGAAACCTTGGCCCCACAGGCCATTTTGTGCGCCCCTTGGGTGATATTGAACCACAAGATTTAATTGATGCTTATGCTGAGCAAGTGCGTGGACTTGTGCGTGGCGGAGTGGATGTAATTTTCATTGAAACTCAGTTTGATTTGGCCGAGGCAAGGGCTGCTGTAATTGCCGTAAGGCGCGAATGCAATTTGCCAGTTATGGTGTCCATGACCTTTGAGCAAGGGGTTAGTTTAACAGGTTCAACGCCAGAGATTTTTGTGGAAACCATGCAAAACTTAGGCGTTACAGCAGTGGGTACAAATTGCAGTGCTGGACCTGAGCAAATGGTAGGCGTTATTGATGAAATGCTTAAGTTTGCCAATGTTCCCATCTTAATTGAGCCCAATGCTGGCTTACCCGAGCTTGTAGATGGCCAAACTGTATTTCGTCTTGACCCTGAAAGCTTTGCACAAAAAACAGCAGTTTTTGCTAAAGCTGGCGTTAGCATACTTGGTGGTTGCTGTGGCACAAGCCCAGACCATATTGCCGCATTAAAACAAGCTGTTAATGGTATTGAGTTAAACAAGCACACTGTTTCAAAAACAAATAATATTGTTTTAACCACCCGATCTTCCATTGTGCGCATTGGTGAAGATTATCCCCTAACCATCATTGGTGAGCGCATAAATCCTACTGGAAAAAAACAACTAACAGCTGAATTGCAAGCTCAAGAATTTGGCCTTGCCATGCGCTATGCTCAAGAGCAGATTACAGCTGGTGCTCCAATGCTTGATGTAAACGTTGGTGCTCCCTTGGTGGATGAAGCCATACTGTTGCCAGAGCTTGTAAAAAATTTAGTGGGCAGATATGAAGTGCCACTTTCTCTTGATTCTTCTAATATTTCCGCTATTAATGCCGCATTGCCCTATTGTCCTGGTTCTGCTCTTGTAAACTCCATTAGTGGTGAAAAAGGACGCATGGAAGAATTGGGGCCAGTTTGTAGGGATTTTGGAGCACCATTTATACTATTGCCTTTGCAGGGGCGCAATCTTCCTGTGCTTGCGTCAGAGCGCATAGCAATTTTGGAAAATTTATTGGAGCAAGTAGATTTATTAGGAATTCCTCGCCGTTTGGTTATGGTGGACGTGCTTGCCCTTGCAGTATCTTCCAAGGCAGAGGCTGGTAAGGAGTGCCTTGAAACCATACGTTGGTGCATGCGTAATGGATTGCCCACAACCATTGGTCTTTCTAATGTTTCTTTTGGTTTACCAGCAAGGGAGCTTTTGAATTCTACCTATCTTTCGCTTTGTGTGGGGGCTGGGCTTTCATCATGCATTGGCAATCCTGATAATGTACGTCTTTGCGAGGTTAGAGATGCCTCGGCGGTGTTATTAAATAAAGATAAGGACGCTCAAAACTTTATTGAAAATTATGCCCAATGGACCAGTGGTGCAGTTACTAGCAGTTCTCACATGCAAAACAAAACCCAAACTACAATTACTTCATTGTATGACGCTGTATTGCTTGGGGATAAAGATAATGTGATTGGCTTTGTGCAAGCTGAGCTTGATAATGGTGCTGACCCCATGGCTTTAGTACAGGAAAAGTTAATCCCTGCCATCACCGAAGTGGGTGTAAAGTATGAAAAACGTGAGTATTTTTTACCGCAACTTATACGTTCAGCTGAAACCATGCAAAAGGCATTTGGTCATGTAAAGCCATTGCTTGAACAAATGCGTGGCAAGGAGGAACGCCCAGTTATTGTGCTAGCCACAGTTGAAGGTGATATTCACGATATTGGTAAAAATATTGTAGCTTTATTGCTCGGCAATCATGGTTTTGAGGTTGTTGATGCTGGTAAGGATGTCAAGGCAGAAGATATTGTTAAGGTGGCTATTAAACACAAAGCAAGTATTATTGGGCTTTCCGCTCTTATGACCACAACCATGGTGCGCATGGAAGATACTGTTAAGATAGTGCAAGAGCAAAAGCTACCTTTTAAGATAATGATTGGTGGTGCTGTTGTAACTCAAGCCTTTGCAGATTCTATTGCTGCCCATGGTTATTCTGCGGATGCAGTTGGTGCTGTTCGCCTTGCTAAAACTTTGTTATAGGATTATATTTATGAAGAAGTTATTCATATACATGTTTTGCTTGGTTTTTTGTGTAACTACGCTGATATTTGGCGTTAGCGGTAAAGTTGAAGCTAATGAAAAGTTTACTGCAATAAATTTACAGGAATATAATGATTTCATTGCCGAACATAAGGGCAAGATTGTAGTGGTGAATTTTTTTGCCACTTGGTGTCCCCCTTGTCGAGATGAAATACCAGGCCTTGTATCCATTGCCAAAACAATGTCTAAAGATGTGGTGGTAATTGGTATTTCTGGAGATGAAGATGTAACAAAAATCGCTCCATTTTTGAAAGAAATGAATGTAAATTATTCCGTGCTATTAGCAGAAATGGACTTACTTAGTTTTTTTAAGGTGTACACAATACCGCATAATTTAGTTTATGATAAAAATGGAAAAATAGTGGCCAATGCAGCAGGATTTGTAACCGAAGATGAGTTAAAAAAGTTTATCAATATGCTTTTAGAGGAAGATGCCGATGCAAAACGTGACAATTCGTAGGGCTAATATGGCGGATGTTAAAGGCATCCATGCCTTGTTAATGGGATGTGCTAGCCAAGGACTTTTGTTGCCAAGGGCTTTAAGTCATTTATACAGGCATATTCGCGATTTTTATATTGCTGAAAATCCTGATGGAAAGATGCTAGCTTGCTGTGCACTTTCACCTATGTGGGATAATTTAGCAGAAATATGCTCACTCGTTGTAGCAGATGAGCATAGAAAACAAGGTCTTGGACGTAAAATCGTCGAAGTTTGCCTAAAGGATTGTGCAGAGCTTGGTATTGATACAGCTTTTGCGCTAACCTATCAGGAAGATTTTTTCAAATGTCTTGGTTTTAGCGTTGTGGATAAAGATGTATTGCCGCAAAAGATTTGGGCAGATTGCGTACACTGTCCAAAGTACCCTGACTGTGATGAAACTGCTGTTTTACTAAAGCTTTAGGTGACATATGAATGTAGTTGAAGTTCGAGAACTTTTTTCAGCTGAAGAAATTTCAGCCCAAGTTAGAGCATTGGGCAAGCAAATAGATTTATTGTATAGAGATGAACCACTTGTGCTTGTTGGTGTGTTAAAAGGGGCTGTTGTTTTTTGTGCAGATCTTTTGCGTGCCCTTGGTAGAAAGAGTGTTGAAATTGATTTTGTGTGCCTTTCCAGTTATGGCATGGGGCAAACATCATCTGGAAATATTGAATTTTCTAAAGACATAAGCACAGACCTTGCGGGCAAGCATGTTCTTGTGGTTGAAGATATTGTGGACACAGGGCGTAGCATGCAATTTTTGATGCAACGCTTTGAAAATTGTGGTGCATTATCAGTGCGTTCTGCTGTGCTGATTAATAAGCATGAGCGTCGTGAAGTGGACTTTTCCCCCGATTTTGTGTGTTTTCGCATTTTTGGTGGTTTTATTGTTGGCTATGGTCTGGATTTTGCGGAGCAATACCGTAGCTTACCTGGACTTTATGAACTAATTGTAGAGTAGTATTATGGAAGTAACATGCCCTAATTGCGAAAGCAGGTTTAACCTTGCTGATAGTGCTGTAAAGGCCAATGCAAAATTGCGTTGTTCTGTTTGCAAAAATGTTTTTAGCATTGAAGCATCCCTTGCAAATGGTAAGGAAGGTTTAAACACTGACCTTGATGATATGTCAACGGACCTTGATAAATCAAATGGTATTGATATTAATGACCTAGATTCACCAGGAGAACCAAAATCTAAGAAAGGAAAAGTTTTTTCATTAATTTTTATGCTTTTATTACTTGGGGCTATTGGTGTTGGTGGTTGGTGGTATTACACTAAGATATTGACCACAACCGATGTAGTTGAAGACTCAAAAGCTCAGGATAAAAGTGTTGAGCTTATGACCATGCGTAATGTGCGTCAGTATTATGTGCAAAATGAAAAAGTTGGTTCTATTTTTGTAATTGAAGGTATTGTGGTTAATGAATTTCCAGTGGCAAAGGACTTAATTGAAGTTGAGGCCGCAGTTTATGCCAAAGATAAGTCAACACTTATGGCTAAAAGGCAATTGTGTGGAGCTGTACTTTCATTATTTCAATTACAAGTGCTTGGCGAGGAAGAGCTAGAGGCTTTTTTAAGTAATCAAATTGAAATACTAACCAAAAATACTGATGTTGCCCCCATGGGTGAAGTGCCCTTCATGGTGCTTTTTTATAATCCATCACCTGAAGTGGCGGAGTTTGGGGTCAAGATTGTTAGTGCCAAAGACACAGTCAAAGAGTAGGTCATTTAATAAGCATAATCTGCATCGTCAACGAAACATTATTATCGAGGTATTAGGGGAAGGCCTTGTTTTGTTTCCAATAAAATTTTAATAAGATAATACCATAAAGGCAGTTATGGCTAAGGTTCGTGAAAATTATGTATGTTCAGCGTGTGGGGCGCAGAGTGCGCAATGGCGTGGGCAGTGTCCTTCTTGTCAAGCGTGGAATACATTGGAGGTGGCCTTAGTTTCTAGCGTTAAGTCCAAGCAAAAAACAGCTCATTCAAATAAAAATCCCATACCATTACAATCTGTTAGTGAACATGGCTTTGCAGCCTTTGGCTCTGGCCTTGAGCCTCTTGATAGGGTGCTTGGTCAGGGTTTTGTGCCTGGTTCTGCGCTTTTAATGGGTGGTGAACCAGGAGTTGGTAAGTCCACATTGCTTTTGCAGCTTGCTGGCTATGTGGCGGCATCTGGCTTACCTGTGGTTTATGCCAGTGGAGAGGAATCTTTGCCGCAAATTAAAGGCAGGGCAGAGCGATTAAATATCTTACATGAAAATTTGCTGGCTCTTGCAACGTCACATGTGGAAGATTTGCACGGTGTGTTAAGCAAAACTCCGCCAGCTTTGTTGATTGTGGACTCTGTACAAACTTTAACTAGTATGGAGGCTGAAGGTTTGCCGGGCAATGTTAGCCAAGTGCGTGCAGTTGCTACGGATTTGATTGAAAAATGCCGCAGTGCTGGCACTTGTCTTGTGCTTGTGGGGCATGTGACCAAGGAGGGCACATTGGCAGGCCCTCGTTTGCTTGAACATATGGTTGACACTGTGATTTCTCTTGAGGGCGATAGACGGCAAATGTTTAGGCTGCTTAGGGTTTTTAAAAATCGCTTTGGTCCCAACGAAGAATTGCTTGTTTTTCATATGACTAATAATGGCATGGAGTTGGTGGAGGATCCATCAACATTTTTCCTTGGAGCAAGAGATGCATCCTTAAGTGGTACGGCTGTGGTCATGGCTGTAGATGGTCATAGGCCTTTTGCTGTGGAAGTGCAGGCCCTTGTGTCAAAGACATATTTAGCAATTCCTAGACGTACCGCCCTTGGTTTTGATACAAACCGCTTACATTTATTGCTAGCCGTGCTTGAAAAGAGGCTTAAACTAAACTTTGGGCAAGTTGATATTTATGCAAAGGTTGGTGGAGGCATGCGCCTTGATGACCCAGGCATGGATTTGGCTCTTGTGGCAGCGGTGTTATCATCATTTTATGACATTTCTTTGCCTGAACGTGCAGTATTTTGGGGTGAAGTGGACTTAAACGGTCAAGTGCGCCCAGTCAATGCTCAAGAAATTCGTTTTGCCCAAGCTAGTCGGCTTGGTTATTCTCCCATTTATCATCCTGATGCTAATAAGAATGGTATGACAACAGTCATGCAGTTACAAAAAAATCTATTTTCCAAAAGATAATAAAAACTTTTTTCTTATTATACTGATTTGATAAAACTTTTTTCTTTTTTACTTCTTGCTATCGTTTTTTAGCCGTGCTATGCGTCTGCATATAGGGCGTTAGTGTTTAGTTTTTTAAGCACAAATTAAGGCCTTATGTACAAATTAAAGGATTATTTATGACCAATCCGCGTTTAGACGTTGAGCAGGAAAATTTAAGCTTGCTTGAGGATGACGTGCAAGAGCCTAAAATGTACAAGGTGCTTTTGCACAATGATGATTATACTAGTATGGATTTTGTGGTGCATGTATTAGTTAGGGTTTTTCGTAAAAGTGAGGATGATGCAACACAAATTATGCTTGCCGTGCATGAGCATGGCATAGGTTTATGTGGAGTTTATACTCATGAAATTGCAGAAACAAAAGTAAGACAAACGCGTCATATGGCTCGTGAGGCTGGTTTTCCATTGCGTTGCACTTTAGAAATTGCTGAATAATTTTGTATCTTAGGATTATATATGCTTGGTAGAAGTTTACAAAAAGTCTTGCATTTTGCTTTGCAAGATGTGCAACGAAGAAATCATGAGTTTTTAACTCTTGAGCACTTGCTCTATGCCATAACTACAGAGGATCAGGGGCGCAACTTGCTAGAAGGTTGTGGGGCTGACACCATGGTCTTGCGCGAGCAATTGGAGGAGTTTTTTTCTCAATATTTAGAGCTAAATGAAGGCAAAAATGCCAAAGATGTTATACAAACTGATGGAGTACAGCGAGTGCTTGAAAATGCTGTAAGCCATATTCGTTCTGCAGGGCGTGAGCAAGTGGAGCTTGGCGATGTGCTTGCCGCTATTATGGAAGAAGATGAAACTTACGCTAGTTATTATCTGAAAAAACAGGGTCTTACCCGTGCAAATGTTTTAGAGTATATCTCGCATGGTGAAGACGGCAATGGCTCACAAGGTGTTGAGCAAGGCAAAGAAAATTCCGATCCTTTAGCCAAATTTGCTCAGGAGCTTACTGCAAAGGCTGCCGCTGGTGATATTGACCCACTGGTTGGGCGTGAGCTTGAACTTGATAGAACTGTAGAGGTTTTATGCCGCAGGCGTAAGAATAATCCTTTATTTGTAGGTGAGCCAGGTGTTGGTAAAACTGCCATTGCTGAAGGTCTAGCTTTACGCATTTTTGAACAAAAAGTGCCAGAAGAATTTAAAAATGCAAGGATTTTTGCACTAGATATGGGTAGTTTGCTTGCTGGTGCTCGTTACCGTGGTGACTTTGAAAATAGATTGAAGGGAGTGATTAAGTCACTCAAAAAAGTCCCCAATGCCATTTTGTTTATAGATGAAATTCATACAATTGTTGGAGCAGGTTCAACTTCTGGTGGTTCGCTTGATGCTTCAAATTTATTAAAACCAGTGCTTGCCAGTGGTGCAATTCGTTGTATGGGTTCAACCACACATGAAGAATTTAGAAATCAACTGGAAAAAGATAGGGCGCTTTCAAGGCGTTTTCAACGCATTGATATTCGAGAGCCATCCGAGGTTGAATGCTATGCAATCTTACAAGGTTTACAGAGTCGTTATGCTGAGCATCATAACGTTAGTTATCCAAATACAAGCTTAAAGGCAGCTGTGGATCTTTCCGCAAGGCATTTGCAAGATAGGCTTTTGCCTGACAAAGCAATAGATATTATGGATGAAGCAGGTGCTGCTGTGCGCCTTAAAAGCAGTGGAAAGAAAAAGGCCAGAGTAAGTGTTGCTGATATTGAGCGAGTTGTTGCTCGCATGGCTGGTATTCCTGAACGTTCAGTTTCTGGTAGGGAGAAGGAACGCCTCTCTACCCTTGAGCAAGATTTAAAAGAGCGTGTTTTTGGCCAAGATACGGCAGTTAGCCAAACTGTAAAAGCAATTTTACGAGCAAGGGCTGGTCTTAATCAAGAACAAAGACCGGCTGGCTGTTTTTTATTTTATGGACCAACTGGAGTTGGCAAGACTGAACTTGCAAAGCAGCTTGCAGATTGTCTTGGAGTGCAGTTTTTGCGCTACGATATGAGTGAATATATGGAAAAACACGCCGTATCACGCTTTATTGGTGCACCTCCAGGATATGTTGGCTTTGAGCAAGGTGGTCAGCTCACTGAAGCTATACGCAAGGCTCCGTACTCATTGATCTTACTTGATGAAATTGAGAAGGCACATGAAGATATTTATAACGTGCTCTTGCAAGTTATGGACTACGGTACTTTAACAGACAATACTGGGCGCAAGGCTGATTTTCGTAATGTTATTTTAATTATGACCTCCAATGCTGGTGTTCGAGAAATGGCTAAAAATAACTTGGGTTTTGGCGACCAACGTCCTGAAAATATGGCAGAAAAAGGCTTAAAAGCTGTAGAAAATATTTTCTCACCTGAGTTTAGAAATAGACTTGATGCCATAATTCCATTTAATGGCCTAAGTGCTGAACTTATGGGCTATATTGTTAATAAATTTGTGGGGCAATTGGCCCAAAGCCTAAGCTCACGCAAAGTTAAAATTGTCCTTACATCTAATGCGCAAGAGTGGCTTGCTGAAAAAGGTTTTGACCCAATCTATGGAGCAAGGCCTTTGCAGAGACTTTTACGCACTGAGCTTGAAGATGTGCTGGCCCAAGAACTATTGTTTGGCGAGTTAACTAAGGGTGGTGTTGTGACTGTTGATGCTGGAGAAGAAGGTTTAAAATTTAGTTATGGCTTAACTTAATGGTTGCATTACTAAATGATGAAACATGGTTCCCCCCTGTTCACAAGGCAGAAGATGGCCTTGTGGCAGTGGGGGGAGATTTAAGCCCTGAGCGACTATTATTTGGTTATGCTCAGGGCATTTTTCCTTGGTATGATGAACATAGCCCCATTCTTTGGTGGTCGCCTGAACCAAGATGTGTTTTGCCGCTGGATAAATTCTACATATCAAGCCGTTTGAAGCGTAAAATTAGAAATGGACCTTTTCATTGCACTCTTAATAAAGCTTTCGATTTGGTAATAAAAAATTGCGCCACTGTGTCAAGGCCAAAACAAAGCGGTACTTGGATTTTACCAGAAATGCAAGATGCTTATAGGGTGTTGCATTTGCTTGGCTTTGCTTACTCTGTTGAATGTTGGAAGGGTGAAACCTTGGTGGGTGGTGTTTACGGTGTTGCGCTAGGTAAGGCATTTTTTGGTGAATCCATGTTTCATCTTGTGCCAGATGCCTCTAAAATTGCTCTATCTTATTTAGTCAACTTACTAAAAACACAAGGTTTTATATTGTTCGACTGTCAGCAAGAAACTCCGCATATGCTAGAAATGGGTGCAACATGCATTGCACGCCCAGATTTTTGCAACTTACTTGAGCAGGCATTACAACTTTGTGGCGTTGACTTCATGGATTTTGAAAGCTATCATAGCAATATAAATTCTTGAAAAATAAAACCTTATAATTCTAAATTAACACCTTGATATAGTGTTGAATTTATGCCATATCCGTATGGCTAAAAAAGCAATTATGAATGTTTTTAATAACCTTCATTTTACAATTTGCACAACAAAAAACCCCACTGTCAAAAACTGCAAAAAACTACATCATCTAAACCAGCATTACTTTGTCAGCACTATAAAACCCCACTGTCAAAAACAGTGGGGTTTCAGACTGATGACAAACCCCCCTTATGGGCGTTTGTGCCGCCAACGCAAGCAAA
>CAYJOP010000048.1:0-15076 GCA_964371835.1 uncultured Desulfovibrionaceae bacterium | reverse complement strand
GGGAAAACTCTTTTTTGTTCACAAAAAAGGTTTTCCCCCAGAAAATTCAACACTCTACCCCAAAAATTGTGCCCATACCTGCCGCTGCCTCGGCCCATCACCTTCACAAAGGTAAATATGTTGCCAAGTGCCAAGCTGCACCCTGCCATCTTCAATAATGAGCATAAGCGACGGCCCAAGCATGCTTGTTTTTATATGCGCATCGCTATTGCCTTCAGCGTGTCGAAATGGGCCGTCCTTGGGTACGAGCGCATTGAAAAAATTAGTCATGTCACGGGCCACGTCAGGGTCTGCACCTTCATTTACTGTAAGTGCGCAGGTGGTATGCGGACAATAAAGCAACAAAGCCCCACTTTGCACATTTTTCTCTTTAACTAAAGTTTGCACTTGCCTTGTAATATCCACAAATTCACTACGAGTTTGTGTGCTTATACTGATTTTTTCCATTTTTACCGCCTTCATATGATTTCATTTGCATTTTATATTGCTATTAATAGGTCAATTGCGCCTAAACATAAGGAAAATGCCGTAAGGCCGCTAAAATAAAGTTCCGTGACAGCTATTATGCATTTAAATTTTCAACTTGCGCCATAGCAAAATGAAAAGTATTCTACCAGCTCAATTCTATATTAAGACTTGCCCAAGGGCAAGTAAGAGGAGCATATATGCCCTTAGTACTTGGTACAGCAGGCCATATTGACCACGGCAAAACCTCACTTGTGCGTGCACTTACAGGTATTGACTGTGATAGGTTAGAAGAAGAAAAACGCCGTGGTATAACCATTGAACTTGGCTTTGCTCACTTACCCATGCCAGATGGCGAGCGCCTTGGCATTGTGGACGTACCAGGCCATGAGCGTTTTGTAAAAAATATGGTGGCAGGTGCTGCTGGCATTGATTTTGTAATGTTAATTATTGCGGCAGATGAAGGCGTTATGCCGCAAACACGAGAGCATCTTGAAATATGTGCACTACTTGGCATTAAGCACGGCTTTGTTGCTTTAACCAAGATTGATATGGTGGATGCTGAGTGGATTGGCCTTGTACAAGAAGATATTAAGGCATTTTTGCAAGGCACGTTCTTACAAGATGCGCCTATTTTTCCTGTATCTTCCATGACAAAAGAGGGCCTTGACCCCATGCGCGAGCATATATTTGCTTGCACCAAGGAGCTTGAGCCTGATAGAGAGAGCAATCTTTTTCGCCTGCCAGTGGATCGTATTTTCAGCATGAAGGGTCATGGTACAGTTGTTACAGGAACACTCATTGCTGGTGAGGTCAAGGTTGGCGATGAGGCTGTTTTCATGCCCGATGAGGTGGAAACCAAGGTGCGTGGCTTGCAGTGGCACAATTCCTCTGCAGATGCTGCTGGTGCTGGGCAGCGTTGCGCCATTAATGTGCAAAATATTGAAGTGGGTGAGGTGGATAGAGGTTCTGTGCTTGCACACCCCAATACGCTTTTTCCGTCTACTCGTTGGATGGTAATGTTGCATTGTTTATCCTCTGCTCCAAGGGCCATTAGGGCAAGGACTGAAATACATTTTCACCACGGCGCAAGAGAAGTTACTGCAAGACTATACTTTTTTGACCGTGACCGCTTGCAACCTGGTGAGAGCGCTTTAACTGAAGTTCGCTTTAATACGCCCATGGTGGGGGTTTGGGGTGATCGTTGTGTGGTTAGGGCCTATTCGCCATTGCGCACTGTGGCTGGTGGTAGTGTTGTGCTACCCATGGATGCAAAATTGCAGCGAAAGGATGCAAATTTTCAAGAGCGTTTTGAATTACTCTGCTCATTACAAAATGCTGATAATTTAGAAGAAAAGCTTTTGGCTCAACTGTTACTGGTGGGCGATGAAGGCACAAGCTTTGCGGCACTTATGGTGCTATGTAATGCCCATGATAAGAAGCTTGAAAAGGCTTTACAATTACTTAGCAATAGAGGCGAAATTTTATGCTTTGATAAGGATGAGCGCCAATGGATTCACATGCAGGCAGTGAATATGCTCATGCAACAATGCCTTGAGCAAGCAGAACATTTCCACATGCGTGACCCTTTGAAAGCTGGCATGGCGCGTGGTGTGCTTTGCCCCAAGCAAAAGCCAAAGCTTGCTCATTTAATTATTGAGCGTTGCCTTAAAGCTGGTAGCTTAGTAGCTGAGGGCGATGGTCTGCGCCTTGCATCGCATAAGGTGGAGCTTGATAGTAACAAGTTAGATTTGCGCCAAGGCTTGCTTGATGCTCATATGAAAGCTGGGCTAACACCACCAAACTTAAAAGATGTTTTGGAAGAACTTGGTGTGAATGCAAAAGAAGCCGCACCCATATTAAAAGTATTATTGGATGAAAAACAGCTAGTTAAGGTCAAGGATGGCTTGTATTATTCTACTGATATTATTCACGATATACGTGAAAAAGTGCGAGCTTGGTTTGAAAACCACGATGACCTTGATGTGGCAAATCTTAAGGAAATACTGGGCGGTATTTCTCGCAAATACTTAATTGCTTTACTTGAATATATGGATAGGGAAAAAATTACTATGAGGGTAGGTGATCGCCGTCAATGGCGAGGACGACACAGTGAATAATTACTGAAAATAATTTATGCTGCTGCAATCATAAATTTTAGGAGAATGATATGTCTAAGAATATTCTTGTAATTGGTGGGGTGGCCCTTGGGCCCAAGGCGGCTTGCCGCTGTAAGAGGCTTATGCCAGATGCCAATGTTACCATGATTGATGAAAATGAGCTCATTTCATATGGTGGTTGCGGTATGCCCTTCTATCTTTCTGGTGAGATTAACAATTTAGATGACTTAAGGGCAACGCCCTATCATCGCATTCGTGATGCATCTTTTTTTGAAGAAATCAAAGGTGTTAACGTGCGCACAAGAACTAGAGCTTTGAGCATTGACCCCAAGGCTAAAACTGTACTTGTGGAAAATTTAAGTAACAACCAGCAAGAAACTTTAGCATATGACGAATTAGTAATTGCCACTGGTGCTTCACCTCGTATTCCGCAAGTTGAAGGAGTTGAGCTTGATAATGTTTTTGCTGTGACTCGCCTTGAGGCTGTATATGACATTCGCAAAGCTTGCGAGCAAGGCGAAATTAACAAGGCTGTTATCATTGGTGGTGGTTTTATAGGCCTTGAGTGTGCCGTGGCCCTTGCTGAAATGTGGGGTGTTGAGGTTAGTATTGTGGAGATGGCAAGTTCCATACTACCTGGTGCGCTGTCTGCTGGCATGGCATTTGTGGCTGAAAAAGATTGCCGTGACAATGATGTTCACGTTTTTACCAATGAAAAACTCATGCGCATTGAAGGCGAAAATGGCAAAGCATGTAGGGTTGTTACCGACAAACAAAGCCTTGAGGCCCAAGTTGTTATTTTAGCAGCCGGTTTTATACCCAATGGACAGCTGGCAAAGGATGCAGGGCTTGAAGTTGCACCATTTGGTGGCATTGCGGTTAATGAATATATGCAAACTTCTGACCCTAATATTTATGCTGGCGGAGATTGTGTTGCCATTCGTCATTTAGTCACTGATAAATTAAGTTTTTTAC
Source organism: uncultured Desulfovibrionaceae bacterium (assembly GCA_964371835.1). Classification (GTDB taxonomy): domain Bacteria; phylum Desulfobacterota; class Desulfovibrionia; order Desulfovibrionales; family Desulfovibrionaceae; genus CAYJAD01. The sequence continues at coordinate 11,516 of CAYJOP010000048.1, read as the reverse complement.
CATTAGGTTCCATGGCAAACCGCCAAGGGAGAGTCATTGGCACAAACCTAGCTGGTGGCAAAAGTCGCTTTGATGGCGTGGTTGGCACTTGGGGTGTAAAGCTATTTGGGCTAACATTTTGTGGTACAGGCCTAAGTCTTGAAAGGGCAAAGACCGAGGGTTTTGACGCCATTAGCGTACATATTGAACAATTAGACCGCGCGCATTTTTATCCTGAAAAGCATATGATGGGGTTAGAGCTTGTGGTTGAAAAATCAAGCCGCCGTGTACTTGGCATGCAAGGTGTTTGCGAGGCAGGTGACGCCCTAAAAGCACGCATTGATGCTGTGGCAGTGGCTTTGCAATTTGGTAAACCCACAGTGGATGATATTTCCAACTTAGAAATTGCCTACACTCCGCCCATTGCTTCTGCTATGGACGTTGTTAATGCCGTTGCCAATGTGGCAGACAATGTGCTTGCAGGACGTTTTATGCCCATGAAGGCAGAAGAATTTGCCAAACTTTGGGAAACAAGGGCCGAGCATGATACATTCTTTGTGGACACACGCCCAGGCAATGCTGGAGCAGCCATACAAGAGCGTGATTCTGCATGGCATTTTATACCATTGGAAGAAATTGAGGCACGCCTAAACGAAATTCCAAAAGACCGCCCTGTGGCCCTTATTTGTAATACTGGTCTTCGGGCTTATGATGCTAATTTGATTTTGAAAAATAATGGCTTTGAGAATGTAACTAATTCTATGGGGGGGTTGCAGGCTGCCACGAAGCAAGGATTTCAGCCATAAAAAGGGGAAAAGGGTGATACAATAAGACAGTGATAACCCTTGAAAGTACATGTTCTAATATAAAAAATAAAAAAATTACTATTTGTTTCTGGGTTGTTTTTTATTCATTTGTTCAAGAACTTTTTTTGCATTACTGTCCCCGTTTTTCGCGGCTAGCTTGTACCATTTTTCGGCTTCAATAAGGTCGCGTTTAACACCTGTGCCCTGTTCATGCATGTAGCCAAGGCTAAATTGAGCAGCGGCATCGTCTTGCCGTGCTGCTTTTTGGTACCAGTCAACAGCAACGGCGTAGTCTTGTTTAACCCCTTTACCTTCTTCATATAAAAGTCCAAGATTGTATTGAGCAGGCGCGTAGCCTAAATCTGCAGCTTTTTGGTAGTATTCTATGCCTTTTTGTATATCTAGCGGATAACCACGACCTTCTAGATACATAAACCCTATGTTATTAAGTGCTTGCATGTGCCCCTGGTCAGCAGCTTTTTGAAACCAGTATACAGCTTTGGTGTAACTTTTCTCAGTGCCTTTTGCATTTAAGTGCATCCAACCAAGAGAATATTGAGCTTCTGCAAGGCCTTGTTCAGCGGCTTTTTCATAATATTTAATGGCTTCAGCCTCATTTTTTTTAAGCCCGCGACCTTGCGCATACATGTAGCCTAGATTGTATTGCGCAACTGCGTGACCACCTTCAGCGGCTTTTTTGAACCAATTAACAGCCGCATAGTAATCTTTTTTTACACCATTACCGCTGGCAAGGGCGCCACCAAAACTATTTTGTGCACTAATGTCACCAGCTTTAGCAGCCTTTTCATATAAAATTACGGCATTACGAATATTTTTTTTAACTGCTTGTCCTTCCTCAAAAAAACGACCAATAAAATACATGGCTTCGGCATTACCTTCTTTTGCAAGAGGGAGCAGTAACTTGTAAGCCGTCTCATAATCTTGTTTTTCAATGGCAAGGTTTGCCTGAGTTAAGGCGTCAGCTTGGCTTAAAACTGGCAAAATGATACAAGACATTAATATAATAGATTTAAATAAAATTTTCATAAAATCCTCAAATCAATTTTATAAATTGTCAATAAAGTAAACATTTAACCAGTGGTACTTTTAGAAGATGAGTTATTTGTTTTCATCTGACTTGAGTAAAACTCCACCTAAAGCAGTTAGATGGAGTTTTATGGGTAAATGTAATTACTATAATCCGCAGCATTTTTTGTATTTTCTTCCACTTCCACAGGGGCAAGGTTCATTTCGTCCAGCGCGTTTTTCAGTTCGAATGGGTGTATGTTTATCTTGTTCAGCGTCAGTTGGTCCAGAGTATTCAACGTCGGATGTATCAGTTTTATGTTTAAATGCATCTTCTGTGTTATTTTCTTCGTTCTGAATACGAATACGGGTTAAGGCTTTGAAAACACCCTCACGAATACGGAAAATCATGTCTTGAAACAGCTCAAAGCCTTCACGTTTATATTCAAGTTTTGGGTCTTTTTGTCCATATCCACGCAAACCAATGCCATCTCGCAATGAGTCCATATTACGCAAATGTTCCTTCCAGCAGCGGTCAAGTTCTTCTAAGAGGAAATAGCGTATAACATCTTTATACATATCAGGTGCATCAGATTCAAGTTCAGCCAAAATTTCATCAATGTATTTGGCTGCATCTTCACGGCTAGGCGCTATGTCAGTTTGAGCAAGTACACGGTCGATGTTAAATATATCGCGCAAACGTCCAAGGATAAAAATACTATCTTCTTCGGTAATGCTTTTATCCTTACGGCTTTCAACTTGGTCATAAATATCATCGAGCAGGTCATTTTTAAATTCTTGCAAGATGGGTTCATGATCGCCTTCTTTAATAAAGTCAAGCCGTAAGGAGTAAGTAACTTCTCTTTGCTGGCTCATAACATTGTCATAATCAAGCAGACTTTTACGAATTTCAAAGTGGTGGGCTTCAACCCTTTTTTGTGCGCCTTCAACTGCTTTGGTGACCATGGCGTTTTCAATGGATTCACCTTCTTCAAGGCCAAGTTTTTGCATAAGACCAGAGATGCGCTCTGAACCAAAAAGACGCATTAAATCATCTTCTAGGGAGAGGTAAAAACGAGATGAACCAGGGTCTCCTTGACGACCTGAGCGACCACGAAGCTGGTTATCAATGCGGCGGCTTTCATGACGTTCTGTGCCTAGAATGTGCAATCCGCCAAGTTCTGTGACACCATCACCAAGTACGATATCTGTGCCACGTCCTGCCATGTTGGTGGCAATGGTTACTTTGCCACGTTGACCTGCTTGGGAGACAATTTCAGCTTCTTGTTCGTGATGCTTTGCATTCAGAACATTGTGCGGAATGTTGTGCTTTTTAAGTAAATCAGAAATTAATTCAGAGTTTTCAATGGAAATTGTACCCACGAGCACAGGTTGGCCAACTTTATGTAAGTCGATAATAGCTTCAACAATTGCAGTAAATTTTTCCTTCTTGGTGCGATAGATGAGGTCAGAATAATCTTTGCGCACCATGGGCATATGTGATGGAATACCAATGACTTCAAGTCCGTAAATTTCATGGAATTCAACAGCCTCTGTGTCGGCAGTTCCTGTCATGCCGCTTAATTTATTATACAGGCGAAAATAATTTTGGAAGGTCACAGAAGCAAGAGTTTGATTTTCTGCGGCAACCGTTACACGCTCTTTTGCTTCAAGTGCTTGGTGTAGCCCATCTGAAAACCTACGACCTGGCATGAGGCGACCTGTAAATTCATCAACGATAACAACCTGATTATCTTGTACAATATAGTCAGTGTCGCGCTTGAAAACATGGTGTGCCTTCAATGCTTGTAAAACGTGGTGTTGGGCAGTGATGTTTGCTGAATCAAATAAATTTTCTACTTTGAGCAGTTTTTCGCAGTAAGCAACGCCAACTTCTGTTAACATGGCAGAGCGTGCTTTCTCGTCAATGGTAAAATGTGTGCCAAATTCAAGTTTGCGTACAACATCGTCCATAATACGGTATTGCCCAACAGACTCTTCAGATGCACCAGAAATAATTAATGGTGTACGCGCCTCGTCAATGAGGATGGAGTCAACTTCGTCTACGATGGCAAAATTATGTCCACGTTGAGCAAGTTGGTCCACATAAAACTTCATATTATCACGCAGATAGTCAAAGCCAAACTCATTGTTTGTGCCATAAGTGATGTCAGCTGCATAGGCTTTTTTGCGTTCATCATCAGAAAGGCCGTGCACAATTACGCCAGTAGTTAAACCAAGTGCAGAATAAACTTGGCCCATCCATTCAGCATCACGTTTTGCAAGGTAGTCGTTGACAGTAATGACATGTACGCCATCGCCAGAAAGAGCATTTAAAACAACGGGTAAGGTTGCAACAAGGGTTTTTCCTTCGCCTGTTTTCATCTCAGCAATTTTGCCCTTGTGTAAAACCATACCGCCTAGAAGCTGTACATCATAGTGACGCATGCCAAGAACACGCTTTGAGGTTTCTCGTACCAAGGCAAACACAGGCACAAGCACATCATCAAGGCTTTTGCCTTCTTCTTGCACTTGCTTTTTATATAGGGCAAGGCGCGTTGGTAGTTCAGAATCAATGAGTGCTTCCATTTCAGGTTCAAGGGCATTGATTGCGGTAACTAGGTCAGCTTTGCGCTTTAAGTAGCGTTCATTTTTGCTGCCAAAAATCTTTTTAAAAATATATCCAAACATGTAATCTCCATCTAGCATTAAGGCTTGTTTATGTAATCTATAATAATAATACATAACCAATCATTTGGCAAATGGCAGAATTGACTTTCACAAGGCTGAAACGTGATAATTATCTGCAATTATGGATAATTATATTTTTTGAGTGTTATGTGTTGATGTGAATAATTTTTAGTGATAATTGCTTTTGTTAGGGGAGCATTTCTTTATATGGTTAATTATAAATTGTTTATTTGTCTTTGCGTATTTTTATACACATTATGTATGTCAAACAGTGGCGAGGCTAGAGTTTGGAATGGACATAGAATAATAGACCATCCAGCCCCAAATATGTGTGCATTAACCTTTGATGATGGGCCATCTCATTTATCTCCACAGTTTTTGGACGCATTAAAGGAAGAAAACGTTAAAGCTACATTTTTTGTGCTTGGCATGCAGGCTGAAAGCTATCCGTACATGATAACACGCATGATAAATGAAGGCCATGAAGTTGCAAATCACAGCTACGACCATGCGGATTTAAAAGTTCTTTCTCCCAATGCCATTTATGCAAATCTTAAAAAAACCAATAAGGTTTTAAATAAACTTGGAGTAAAGCCGCGTTTTTTGCGTCCCCCTTACGGTAGTTATGATAAAGAGGTAATCAATCAAGCCCAAAAGCTTGGCATGTCGGTTGTGTTGTGGACAGTGGATAGCCGTGATTGGGAGAGTGCTCCAGATTATAGCAATATGCAAAATATTCTCAATCGTCCCATGAGTAAGGATGAAATGCGCGGAATATTTCTTTTTCATGACACAAAAAAACGAACAGTGCGTGACATAAAACTTATTATTACTATTTTACGCACCATGGGTTGTGATAAATTTGTTAAAGTTAGCCAATATCTAAATGTTGAGTCAGAAGTTGAATTGTTTGACTATGAAACCCCACTTATGGTTACAAAACCAGATTTGTCAAAATTAGCAAGTGACAATGCAAATAATTATTCAAAATTTTATTTTGATTGGAATGCTAATGTTTTACCCAAAAAAAGTTATGATAAATCTGTATTAAAAAATAAAAGTGAAGTTAAAGAATATCCCTCAACGTCTGATTATAATAAATAAAATCTTAAAAGAAAGTCAAAAAAATTGGGCTGTGCGCGTATAATAGAATTACAATTTGTATACAAAGGTATTGACAAAGTATCTGCCTGTGTTTAGCTATTATCTACACTGCTTAGGAGGCAAAAAATTATGGTAGAAGTGTCAGAAAGCGCTAGTAAAGAACTAGAAGCATATTTTGCTGGTAAGGAAAAAGGCTCCATTCGTATATATCTTGCACCTGGTGGCTGAAGCGGCCCACGCTTAGCGTTGGCTCTGGATGAGCCAAATGATGAAGATAGTACTTTTAATGTGTCGGGCTTTACTTTTTGTGTGAATAAAGAATTGTTAGAAACAATTGAGGGCGTTAGCCTTGATTTTGGCTATATGGGCTTTCAAGTTAATCCGAGCAAGCCTCTAGCCAGTGCTGGCAGTGCTTGTGGTGGATGCAGCAGTAGCGGTACTTGTTCCACATAGTGTACAAATAATAGTTTTATAGGCGCCCTTGGATTTTTCAGGGGCGTCTTTTATTACAAAGCCAATTCATGAAATTTGTGCCGTTATTGTTGCGCGGCGTAAAATGAGCCAGAATTCATTTCTGGCGACCGCAAGGCGGTATTTGGAGTACGCGTGCCTTTTAAGAACAATACATGGAAATGTGTTGTTCAGGTTCGACTAAGTATGGCTACCAAGTGTTAAGAAATGGAAGCAGCTGTTTAACTGGCAGCAAAGTCACTCCTATATTCATTTTCGAGCAGTGTTGACTCTTTTGCCTTAAAATGCAGGCCAATTTCCCCCCCATTATCATTATGTACAATAAAAGCGATTTGTGTTATAGTTTCATGCTATGTCGCATATAAAGCATATCGTAATTACTGCCAAAGAAGCTCGCAAACACAAAAAGCAATTGCAGTCTTTAAATGAGTTGGCAGAGAAAGCAACCTTGACTGAGCGAGAAAACGCCACCAAGGAAAGTAACTCTACGCCATTTAGCACAAAGAAAAAACGCCCACTGTGGAAGCGCGTTTTTTTTGCATTTGCTTGCTTTGTTGTGCTTCCCTTGACTATTATTTTCAGCAGTTTTTTATATATTACTTCTCCCATGGCTGAACAAACACTAACATCTTGGATTGAAGCAGGCGTAAATTCCATAGGCGAGCCATTGGATTTACGAGTGCGTATTGGTTTAGTGCGAGGTCTTTGGGACGGAGCTGTAAAACTATATGACGTGCGCGTGTTTGATAAATATGGGCCGTGGTTGTATGTGGAAGAAGGCACAGTACATCCGAGATGGAGTAGTATTGTGCGTGCTCTTATTGCTGTTGTGCAATATCAAGGCACAGGTTCAGTAGGTTCATATCTACACACCAATTCTGAGGCTTTAAGCACCCAGTATAAAAAAGAACATATTTACAACAAAGATAGCAGCAGCGAATATAATGCGGTCATGCATAGAGGAAGAGCTAAAGATATTGAAGTGTTGCCTGAGAATTCAGAAAAAAAATTAAAAGACGATCAGGTTGCTGAGTCAAATTTGGCTGCTCAGAACTTAAATAAACAGCAAACCCCCATGGTCGCAGTGCCATATAGTCCTGATTTAATGGATAATTTGCTAGAGCCTTCCAATGTGTTAAAAGATAAGGTTAGTATTGGCATAGAGGTTGGCACTTTGGTTGGTGTTCGTATGCCACGTTTTCCTCGCTACCTAGAGGACGTGTCCGGCAAAGATGTGGTAGAAAGTGCAGCCATTTCTCTCATGCCAGAATGGTGTGCCCTTGATGTTGGTGAATTTGAGTTGGCTAATTTTCAACTAGGACCAACTGGACGTGATGTTTTTATTTCTGCTCGTTTTCAAGTTCAAGCCAATGCCAAACAAGCAAGATTTAGAAGTACTTTTCTTGCAGAAAAGACTAATTCAGGCCAATGGGTTTTGCCCTATATTCAGGATTTACCGGCAGATGTTACGCTATCCATGCGAGAGCTACATGGAAAAAGTAATTTAGTAATGACAAATATGCGAAGCTCAGCGAAGGATTTTTTTGCCGAAAAAAAGCTACTTGGCTTCCTTTCCTTGGACTACAATGAGGGTGATGCAGATTTTCGTATGCAGTGGCGAGACACCTTAATTGGGCCCGCAACACTTGCTGGTTTAGATGGTTTTTGGACTCGATTTCGTGTTTTAGCTCATATGCCAGTCTGGCCTCCCTCCGTAGAAAAGCCTTTACAAATGCAATTTGTTAGTCGTTTTGGCGCGTCATTTGTGGAAGGTAAGTCTCGCCTTAGAGCGTCACTTGCATCAGGCCAAATATTTTGGAATGGCGAGCAATTTATAGTTAGAGATTTTAATGTCTTGAGCCCAATTAAAAATACAAATTTTTTTATAAAGGGCGGCATGGGCACAGACCCTGTACACAGTCTAGGAACGCAGCTTAAAATTTCCATAAAAGACATTGGAATAATAGCCAGTATGTTTGATATAAATCTTGACCAAACACCCATTGGCGGTAGTCTTGATATTGACGCTTATATAACTCGTGGTGGCAGGCACTTGTTATGGTGGACAAAGCCCTTACCAAATATTCAAGTGGGCCGAACCATGCCAGGATTAATGGTTTCTCCTTATGATTTTTCAATACTTGCTAAGAATGTCAGCCAAGCAGTTCGTTCTGTGTTTACGTCTATTTCAAGCTTAAAGGGGTATGTAGTAAACGCAAATGCAGTTAAAAAGACAAAGCTACCGCCAAGCTCACCAGCTGATGATGCCATGCAAATGCGTATTAAGATTGCAAGTCCTCAATTAACATTGCCAAGTGGTGCCGTAAAAGATGTGTTTTTTAGTATTAATGCTAAGTCTGTGGACGCATTAAAAGCCCCAAGTGGCACAGCTTTTAAGAATAAAGATGTGGCTAAAAAAGCACAAGAGCAAGGTCGAACAGTGAATGTGGATTTTACAGAACAAGGTGTCCCACGCGGACTTGTGGGGACGGTATTTTCTCGCATTGGCGATGTGCATGGTTTTGGAAAGGGTGGCATGACGTTGAATTGGTTTATGGGTGGATTGCATAAGGAATCACGAATATTTCAACTTCAGTTGGAAGACCTTGAACTTAATATACCAGGTGTCAAAGGTGATGCTGATATTGGTTTTGCGTATGCCTTACCCATTGTAAAAAGGAATTGGCCATGGATAGATGGGAAATATAGTATAGATGTTGACAGCTGGCGCTTGATTGGTCTTATAACTGGTAGCAACGTGCGCGGTAGCGGAGTGGGCATTAGCTCAGAGTTTAGGTCATTTTTAGATGAGGATAAAATTCCAAGGCAATACTTGAACGCCACAATAAAAGCAGACAGATTTGACTCCACTAAGTTTTTAGTACGCAATGTGTATGGTACAGTCGAAAGTAAAAATTTACATGATTTAGCTGATATTGCCTCACTTTCCATGGGTAGATTGATTGAGGCCCTAAAAAGAGAGGTCACATACACAATGTCCCCAGGCACAGTACTTTTGAGTTCTAAGCTACAATTGGGGGCTGGGCGAAGTGGTGGTTTTAATTGGGATAGAGGAGAGTTAAACCTAAAAGTTGCCGACGAGAGTGCAAACTTTACAGTACAAATGAATGGTGATTTATCAGCCATACTTAATGGGACTTACAACTTTCGTAAAAGGGTTGTGGGCCTCAAAGAAATGCAATTCATTGAGCGCTAGCAAACTGTGCAGCTACAAAAATATTATACTTCTATGTTAAAGTATGTCAAAAGCTCGTTAGTCTCGTCGCTAAAGCTTGATTTAAAGCGAGTCATAAGTTCCAAAGAAACGTCTTCATTGCTTAGCACTTCTCTTTTCATGGTTTCATCATTGGCAAGGCCTAGTGATTCCATAAGATCCGAGAAGTGATTATACATATTTGACCAAAGGTCTGCATATTTGTCTGGGTCTTTTTCATAAACATTGCGGTTATACTCATCTTCAACTCCGTTACCAATGCTCAGGCTATCTTCACCCGTTTGCTCGCTAAGCCAAGTGAGCATGTCGTCAAAGCCATCAGTCGCCGGCAAAGCTTTTGATACTCTGTCAAATGCTTTTTGATTTTCAGTAAGGACATAGGTTTGATTTTCTTTAAAGCGCAATTCTTCAAGCAATTCAATGGCCTCATCTGAAATAGTAACAGCATCTTCACTATAAGTTTTTTCTTCCGCTGTGGCAGACGCAAATAAACTATTTAAGTTGGAATTAATTGTAGTGTTATTAGGGTCAAGTATTGATAAATTGCTCATATTAACCTCGTTGTAGGCATTTTACTGTAATTTATGCAATAAATGTTCCGGAAATATTTTCCCCTACAGTTGCCATTGAAAAATGAGTGCAAGAGTGTTTTTGCAATGAATAGTTAAAACACTCGCAATGAATAAAAAATTAATCGGAAAATAAAACAAGGCCATTATGGTAGAGTGGAAATTAAAATAGTCTGTTCAAGTTATGAGTTTTACCAAGAGGAAGGGCCGCATATTTGCGTAAAGCATGTTGGCTGTCAGAAGTAGAACGTAAAAAAGTTTCAATTTTTGCATGGGTTACTCTTAAAAATTGATGCATATCTATGTCTCTGCGTTTCAAAACAGCATTATAAACTTCATCTGCCCAGAAAAGAACGTCTGTGGTTGAAACTTGCGGTAAGCTGACATGAGGCCCTATGGATAATATGGTGTGCTTGTAGCATGAGAGTTCATCATGGGGCAGGCTAAGTGCGCGTAAAGCATACTTTGCAGCTTTTGCGTGATAAACTGGGGTAGTAGGGCGATAAAAATAGCGGCAATTCAATAAAATGTGTGGAATATTAACAGCTTGAAGTGGAGTGCTTAAAAGAAGCTCTGCAAGAAAAGCATAATCCTCCACACGCAAAAGTTCTTCTTGCAAGTGTAGTCCATGTTCACGAACTCGCTCAAGGCACATGCAATTTGTGCCATTAATGGTACTGCTATGCCAAATAATTCCAGCCTTTACAGCTTCTTTTGAATTTTTAAGTTTGACAAGATGATTGCTCTCGCCAAAGCATTGCATTTGTCCACCGCACAGTGCAATGTCAGGATTTTTATCCATAAAATTAACTTGTAACTCAAGCCTATTGTGCGTGGAAATGTCGTCACCATCCATCCATGCAAGGTACTGACTGTTGGCATGAATGAGTGCTTCATTGCGGGCAAAAGGGCGACCTTTATTGCTATTAAAATGTATGGATTTTATACGCTTGTCGTTATAACTTTCAATTAATTCAGGAGTTTCATCAGTTGAGCCGTCATTAATAATGAGCAGCTCAAAGTCATTAAAACTCTGATTCAGTATTGAATCTATAGCTTCATTTAAGTATTGGGCATCATTATAGACAGCCATGGCTACAGTTATTTTAGGCATAAAGTCTTCCGTGATTAATAGGTGAAACTAACTACTGATTAATAATATTAATGCTTTATAGTGGTGTGTGTCAATAATAAACGAATTTGCAAACAGGCTATAAAAATAAATGAGCATTTGCAAAAAAGGCCTTGCGAGTTCTCGTAAGTCGTTTTATTAAAGCTGTTTTGTGCTACTTGTCCAATCAAAAAGACAAAAGCTTTTTTTAACAGCTTGGCAAGGTTTTTCTTCAGCATCAAATACAGGCAAGGATAAATCCATGCAAACCAGACTAATAATATGCAAAATACTGATAAAGAAGTAAAGAGTTATGTATTTTAATTTTGGAGTTTGACAAGTGGATTTTGCACTTAAAAGTACAAATGTATATTTTTAGTGGTTTTGCCATGCTAAAATATAAAGCAAAAGATTAAAATCATAGGGCAGGCTTGCTCAACAAAAAAGCACTTACGATTTCTCGTAAGTGCTTGAATTTTTATGGCGGAGCGGAAGGGACTCGAACCCTCGGCCTCCGGCGTGAC
>CAYJOP010000047.1:7743-15101 GCA_964371835.1 uncultured Desulfovibrionaceae bacterium | reverse complement strand
ACCGAAGTCGTACGACGACAGATTTACAGTCTGTTCCCTTTGGCCACTCGGGAACTCCACCACTTATATCGGATACTTCCAATAATTATGGAGCTGGCGATGGGACTTGAACCCGCAACCTGCTGATTACAAATCAGCTGCTCTACCAATTGAGCTACGCCAGCAACGAAAGGGATATCTACAGAATATTATGACTCTTGGCAAGTAAAAAATTAACTTTTTTAAAACTTTTTTTTAAAATTACTTTTTACAAATGCAAAATCGCTCTAATAATGCTAAATCATTCCCTGTTTCGACACTATCCCATTTACCATTTTTTTCGAAAATTTCACGAACATGTTCGCCTTGAGAACTTCCATGCTCCACAATGCAAACACCATTTTTCTTAAGAGCGTCATAAGCCACACTTGCAATTAATTTTATGTGCAAAAGTCCATGCTCATCATGTTCGTCAGATAAAGCTCTTGGCACAAGGGCAATCTTTGGCTCAAAATTCTTCACGTTTGGTAATAGATTTTCATACTCACCCTCACTAACGTATGGAGGGTTTGATATTATAAGGTCAAGGCTATTTTTTATAATACCTAAATGACGTAAATCACCTTGAACCAAATTAACTTGCTTAGAAAGGTTTAAGTTTTTTGCATTCTTACTAGCCATTGCTAATGCACCAGCTTGTATATCAAGCAAAATACCTCTGGATTTTGGTCGCTCTGCCGCAAAGCTTAACCCCAAACAGCCACTACCAGTACCTATATCTAAAAATTTTGCATCAGATACTTGCACAGCTTTTATGGCAGCATCTAAAATATCCTCACTTTCAGGCCTTGGAATAAGGGTGTGAGTATTAAGAAAAAATTTGCGTCCATAAAATTCCTTATAACCTATTATATAGGCCAAAGGTTCGCCAGCTTCATGCCGCAACGCTAAGCTTTCAAGCTCTAGCCACTGCTTTGAACTTAGTTTTTGCTGTGGATTTGTTGCAAAAAAAATTGCGTCAACTTCAAGTGCATGCATGAGAAGCACCTTTGCACAAATATTTGGTGCATCACTATTTGCAAGCTTAAACCTTTTGCTCAAATTATTATAAGCCTCACGCATGGTACACGTCATTATCCATTTCCCCTAGCTGCTATACGGCTTTCACTTAGCTAATCCTTAACACTATAAAGACTGATTATAATCTATTGTGCTGAGTCTTAAATAGTCGATGCTGAACAACACGCTTTAGCGTGCTGTTCAGAGAGGCACGTTGCCTTCAAATACCCCTTTGGGGACGCCAGAAGTGAATTCTGGCTTATTTTACGGCACGCGAAATTTTTCTTACAGAAAAATTTCGGTAGTCGGCACTAAGAAACAGTATTTTGGCAGCATAAAATGCCAGAAAGTTGTATTTTATACGCTTGTTTCTGGCATTTTTATTTGCTCATTTTTAGTTAAAAATGATTTGTTTTCGTTGTATTATGTGTTTTTTCAGTGCCGACTAAATAGTAAAATTTTTTATGACAACTACTTTATTATTACAAACAAAACCCCTCATGAAGAGGGGTTTTGTTTGTATATTGAAAAATTATTTTTTCTCAAGAAATTATTAGAAAACTATATTTTATACTTATTTTAACTATTTTCTATGCATTTAATATGTAAATTTGTAATTAAATCTTGTCTGTACATAAATGTCGGCCAATTATACGCACCAAATTAAAATAATTTAACATGCAAGACTACCCAAGCAAAAATAAAGGCCTAATAGTCTTTAACATATTCATCTAAACTATCAGTTGAACAGTTTTTACTCACCCAAAATGCAGATGCCCATACCATAAGGGCTGTTGCTTGAGTGTCGTCTAGTCGCTTAATCTTTGCCTCAAGGTGAGTCTTGGCTGCACCGTGCTTTACATGCACATTACCCACATCACAAGCATCCATAACGCGTAAATGCAAATAAGACAAACGAGTATGGTCAGGCAACAATCTAATGTCTTTATGAGCCTCAACTATGGCCTTAAGCTCTGCAGGACTAAAAATACCCTTAATAGCTGAAATTGCTCTAAAAAAAGTATCAACAGCCCAAGGCAAAATAAATTCTGCACCGGCACTCTTGGTACGAAAATAATCTTTTAGCCAACGTTCTTGGTCAGTACTAATACGAGCTGCTACTTGCGGCATGATTACCCCACTTAAATGTAAACGAAATAACACAGCATTTTGAATATCCCATACAAATAAGGATAAAAAAAAATAATAATTGTCGTGTTTTCTGATTATACACAAAAGTAAATAAAAACACAATAAAAAATCTAGAAAATATCTGGCAAAAGCTAAACTGTTCTAGTTTTATATATTTTTTTGTAACTACCTTTCTCTCTTAAGTATTGCAATCTCTATCTAAAAAAATACTTACTACAAATTTCCTATAAAACTAACTAAAAAATATTTTGCATATTATATACTACACCTGCATTTTGGTTCACAAGCCACTTGGCAGCCCTTAATGCACCTTGAGCAAATGTTTCCCTTGAATGTGCCTGATGCGTAACTTCTATACGCTCACCAGCACCCATAAAATACATGGTGTGCACACCAACAATATCACCACCGCGAATTGTCTGAATGCCTAATTCCTTCTTAGGTCGCTCACCAATTATTCCCTCACGATGATAACACGCAACCTCTCCCAAATCCCAATTTCTAGCCTCAGCCAAGCACTCTGCTAGTTTTAACGCAGTGCCACTTGGAGAATCCTTCTTTTTATTATGATGCAACTCTACCATATCTATATCATAATCTTCACCAAGCATCTGCGTGAGCTCTGGAAGCACCTTCAATAATACATTAACACCAATGCTCATATTCGGAGCCCAAAAAATTGGAGTACGTTTAGCATAATTTGCAAGTTCAGCCTTCTGCTCCTCTGTAAAACCAGTTGTACCAATAACCATTAATACACCATGTTCTGCAGCAAGCTTAGCCATGGAAAGGCTCGATTCTGGTGATGTAAAATCAATCACCACAGCCCCACCTAACTTTGAAAACATTTCCTCCGCCTTAGAACTGACTAAACAATCATACTTAGGAACTAAATGAGCATAGTCGGCATGCTCCAATAATCCCACCAACTCAAACTCATCATTTGCCAACACAAGCTCTACAAGCGTCTTACCCATACGGCCACAGGCACCAGAAATTATAACAGATGTTGCCATTTTATTTCCTTTTTTCAAAATTTTGGTGAGATTTCTAAGGTTACAATCAGCACTTTCAAAAACCCTGTGCACTAACAATCTCTATAGTTATTTTTTAGTTAATTTCTTTCAAGAATATTATTATAGAAACTCACCACATTACTTTTTGTTCTAAGCAAATGCTTGGAAATATTATTATATTATAAAACTGCCTTAACAAACCATTTAATTTTATAAAAATGAAGCCATTGATAAAAATTTACACAATTGGAAATCTTCTAGCGTGAACACCATAAGCCATCAACTTCATATTTTTCAACTTACTCAAAAAATTTATACCTTTAAATGATCATATAGTGTGTGCAGCGTTTATTGACTAGTAAAAAAAACTCATACTACCCGCCAAAGCTCTTGCACACAAAAATGGGAATTCATTTAAGGGGTAAATTTGAACAAAAATTCATCAAAGAATCATATTGGTAATACTTTTAATGAGCGAAGCAATATTAAATCATGTAAGGGCAAATTCGAAATAATTTGCCCTCAACTCCAAAACAAATAATTTTATAAGATAAAAAACCTATTCTCTATTAATAGATATGGTCATCTTATTAATATTATCAAGCTTTGCCTCACCTTTTTCATTTTGAATAACAGTGAGCATGGTAATGATAGATTTATTCTTATATTTATTTCTCATGGTTTTTGCTATATAATAATAACGTCTAAATGCTATGGCACGTCTATCTGTAAAAGATGTTCCATCAACAGTCATTATTTGTTCAATATGTATTGACCGCTTACCAGCTGGATCTCTTTTTTGAATCCATTTTTCAAATTCGCTCAAAACAAGTTCAGTTGGTTCTGCATCAAGACCTGAGTAATTAATAACAAACATGTCATTTTTATCTTCTATATCTACCTCAGACTCCATAAGGTCAAGACCTTCATTATCAACCTGCTGAACGTCACCTTTGGCTTGCACCGTCTCTAAATTATTTTTAAATGTGGCTTTTACCTCTTGTCGTAAGGAAAGAGTATAGGCCAAAATAGCTGTCAAAAGAATAAGAACAATAGAAAAGAATATAACAACAACAAGTACGGTAGATAAGCAGTCCACATAGGTTTGCCAAGGAGTTTCAAATTTTGATTTTGCCATATCTTAATTCCTAAGGTGAACATGTTGCAGTCTAATTTAAAAAACAAGACTTTGCACAACCGTTTCATAACAACATATATTTGTAAATTACAAAATAACTTTTTTACAATTAATTCAATTACTACACATAATGTGCATTAAAGGTATCAGCTAAACCATAACATTTACTTTTTTTTAGCTTCCTCTAAGGCAATAAGTCTCGACAATAACTCTTTTTGCTCTTCCCCAGCATGCCTTACAGCATTGGTTAATTCAGCAAACATATTCATCATCTGCTTTTCTTGTGACACACTATTTTCTACACTTTCACGGTAAGCATCATCAATATTTTGAGTAAACCACTCATCTAAGTCACCTATAGCCGCTGAAATAGACTTATTTAAAATAACCAGTTCAATACCAATAATAATACTGCCTATCAGGCCTATTAGAGATGTACCAAATGCCAGAGCCATACCTTGAAGTGGTAGTTTTAATTCGCCAATAAGTTGTACCATGGTAGACAAAATGTCTGCGTTAGCATCTTCTAAGCCAACATAAAGAGTTTCTAAAATGATACCAAGAGAGGTAATGGTTTCTGTCAAACCTAAAAATGTACCGAAAAGACCAAAAGATATACATGTAGCAGACATAAAGCCCAGATAAAAAACCTTGTTTTCCACAAAGTCACTTACAAGGGTAAGAATTGATATTTTCTCTGTTACTGTGCCAATGCTAAACTTTCCTTTTTTTTCCATAATGGCATTACAAGTTTTGGCAAGCAGCGAAAGCATGACAAACTTATTTTCATTACAAGGGATACCTTGTTCAAAATCATAACGAAGCCGCAAAAAACCAACAAATTCTTCATCTATTGTCTTTAAGGCATCAAAAACAGTAACTGTTGCTATTATAATAATACCACATATTGCAAAGTTAATAGTATAGGATGTTGCAAGCAGTGTCATTGAATATTCGGCACTAATCAAAATCATAAAAAGACAGACACAGATAAATGCACAAAAGATATAGATGAAACGCTTATATCCGCGCTGATAAGATTCTATTATTTCTCTAATTTGTGTCATTGCTTACCCCTATATTGAAAAGCTTTTCATAACTTTTAACTTGTTTATTAAAGTCTGGACCACTTATATTTCCAGTACTAGTAACCTTGTCGATTTTGACCATATCAGGTGTAGGTTTTATGCCAAAAGACTTAATAATATCGCTGATTGTACTTTCAGATATTGGTAAGAAGTCTGAAAGAAGCCCCACTTCTAAGTAAAGCCTCATTAAGGCACTTACCCTTCTAAAACGTGTATTGGTTTCGCGCAATTCAGCTTGTACTTCACCCTCTTTTGCAGAAACCAAGTCCAACAACGTGCGTACTCCAAGATCTATTTCTTGAAAATAGTTATTGGTCAGAAGAATGCTAGCTTCTTTTGCATTTCTTGCAAGTTCTAGCTCTTTACTGGCCGCTTGATAGTCATTATATGCATTTTTTACACGATCAGTTAATTGTATTTTTATTGATTTCTCTTGTGACTTATAACGACGCAAAAGAGCTTTAACTTTAACTATTTGACCTTCGCGTTGACCGCCATCTGAAAATACCCAAGCAACTGTAGCCTGAGCTGCATAGTTGACTGTTGGTTTTTCTTCTTCACCATCGCCAGCGGTGCTTAATTTATAACCGAATTTAGGCAATTTATCTCGTTCCAAACTGTCTATCTTAAGCTGAGTTGCATGAATATCGTGCTGTACAGCAATGATAGCAAAACTGGCCTTTTCAGCGGCATCTATCAATGAATCAAGAGGCGCATTCATTATCTTAACAAATAGTTGCGGATCTACTTCAAAAATGCCCAGTCTTTCTTCGTCAAGCAATGTTTCAAGAGAGTCCTTTGACATGCGCAGTCTCTGCAATGCTCCAACAAGCTGACTTTCTGCTGTCTGCAAAGAAACGTCCATTTTCTGAACATCAGAAATAGAGCTTTCGCCTGCCTCAAAACGTAAAGCGTAGGCATGTTTTAAACTTTGATAGAATGATACTTCCTTACGTCTTATATGTACGTTTTCTTGAGCTTGCAAAACATCTAAATACAGCATAGCTATGGCAAAAGCTATATCATCAATAGCCTTGCGCAGATTTACCTTTGCAGCTCTGATAGAATACTTGCTTGATTCTATATCTTTTCTAATGGCACCAAAATCAAAAACAGTTTGTGAAATATATGCTGAGGCAGAGCCATAGTTCAGGGTAAGTTCATCTTCCGTTTGAGGATATTCTGTCCACTCTGGTCCAATACTTAAATTCAAACCCATTTGTGGTGCGCCTTGCCCCTTGCTCAGCATTAAATCACCCTTCTTTTCAAAAACTGCGCTTGCAACAATGGCAATATCAGGATGTGAACCAAGTATTCTTGAAAGTAATTCTTCCAAGCTCATGGGTGGGCCAGAACTTTTATCAAGACTATAGTCTGCACGACTTAAAACATCTTTTGCACCTCTAGGGATAAAAAGAGGGCTTATGGGAATTAATTTGGGACCTAATTTTTCGGGGTCGCCTTGTCCTTCATCATAAGTTGGTGCATCTTCAGGGAAAATGCCCAAGTCTTCTGCTAATCCGCTAGTAGACTCTTCTGGGTAGATTTGAGGTGGCGGTCGTTCAAGTTCTACTGGATTTGAAAGAGGATGCTTTGGAGCAGTCAACCCTACACGAGATGGTACAAGCCGTAAACTTTCAGACGTTACTACACCTGCTGGAGCAGTAACTGTTGTTGTAGCGGCACTTTCAGAAGTTGCAACACTTGTTGGTGATGTACTTGCTGAGGTAGCACTCTGTGTAGCGCCTGTAGGCGCAGAAACTGTAGGGGCAGCAGCAGTTGAGGTAGCAGCAGTTGGAGTAGCGGCACCTTCTGAAGCTACAGTACCCGTTGGAGTAGCAACAGTTGAGGTAGCAGCAGTTGAGGTAGCAGCACCTTCTGAAGCTACAGTACCCGTTGGAGTAGCAACAGTTGAGGTAGCAGCAG
>CAYJOP010000047.1:0-7643 GCA_964371835.1 uncultured Desulfovibrionaceae bacterium | reverse complement strand
GCACCTTCTGAAGCTACAGTACCCGTTGGAGTAGCAACAGTTGAGGTAGCAGCAGTTGGAGTAGCGGCACCTTCTGTATTAGCTGTAGATGTTTCTCCTAAACTTTCATTACTGATAGGTTGTCTAATTTCATTACTTGTGACATCACTTGCAGTATCACCATCAGACACATTTGCATTGCCTTCAGGGTTCTCAACTGTTTGAACTTCTGGCACTGTGCTTGGAGATGCTACTGCTGCATCTTCATTGACAGGTAATGTAATTACCAGCTCACGAGTAGGTTCTTCTGTTAGAATAATTGAATTTTCATCAGCATTATTTACATCAGTCTGTTCTGTAGCAGTTGTGCTGTCCTCGATTATGCTGTTGTTAGTTTCTAGTGTAGCAGCATTTTGTACAGGGTTTTGTGTTTCTGGATTAGCACTAGCTTCTGCAAAGAACAACGCCAACAAGAAAAAAGCCAGTAAAAAAGTAACTGTCTTTAATCTGTATTTATGATGAAAAAGTGCATAATATTGAGTAAGCATCTGTAATACCTTATTTACTTTCATCAGACTGGAATGGTAACTGTATCACACCGCCAAATAGAGCATCAGCACTATCGGCGTCAAAGTCAACAGCACTTGCGCCACCACGTTTTTTTGCACCTGCCATGGCTACATTTGCCCTCTTGTATACTTCAAGAATGTTTTCATCTTCTGGAGTTAGCAAAGTATAGGCAAGGCTTGTAGAAATTGGCACTGACACTTGATACGATTTGCGTAAAAGAATATTTGTTGCTGTTAACATATCATGAATAACTTTTGCTTGGCTTTCATTGGATTGTGAAATAAGCAATACCATAAATTCATCACCAGGGAAGCGAGAATAAAAACCATTTTTACCAATAGCCTTATGTAAAGTATTAGAAACATCCTGCAATAAAATGTTACCGCTGGCATGGCCTTTTTCTTCATTGTATACTCTCATTCTATCTATGTTAACACAGATGACGCGAGCAAGCATATTGCTTGTACGAACTTGTTGTAAAATTCCATGCAATGCATTTTCAAATACACCCTTATTAGCTAATTGAGGTAATGTAATTTCCTGACTAACAACATCTCTTACATTTCTCATTTGAGATGCCGCTGAATCTCCCAAGCTATCAGCTATATTGTCCCAAATATGTTGGCTATCTTCATCACTTAGTTCGTATCCATCATCACCATCCAATTCATAATCATCTAAGTCATCATTTTCTTTTTTGTCACTAGTTGCTTTCATTTCGCTTCTGACTTTCCTGCGCATTGCACTCCTAATTCCTGGAGCACTCACTAAGACGTTGGAAATATAAACTTGAATCCAGCAAATGGCTATACAGCCAATAACAAGCACAGTTAATATAAGCGGTTCGCCTATTTCTATATAGGACAGGAGGTCATTAATGAATATACTCAGGGGGGTAAATGCCCCAATGAAGAGCTGGCTATCAAGTTGTGTCATTAAAATGTCACCACTTTGCCAATTAGTAATGGGAACAGAGTTTAATAAAGTATCATTTATAGCTTTTATAAAGTCCTCAGAAGCACCTTTTGGAGTATAAACAAATTTATTATTTTTATCAAAAACAAAGAAAATAGAACCACCTTTTTCCATGAGATTACCAGCACGGTAAAGCAGTTCTTCAAAGCGATTTTTTGTATCTTCTTTACGTTTAAGATCTCTTTGTTTTTCAGCTTCAATTATATCAGCATCGAAAGTTTGCTTACGCAAATCAATTTCATCTTGTAAGAGAGCTAATTTATCTTCGGGTACTTTCTTTTCCACAGCTTCTTCATATAATTCATCTAACTGTGTTTTTTCAAAATTATATCTGTCTTCAAGTTCCCATATTTTACTTTGATCCAAGACAATGGGGTTATGAACAAAACTTTGTTGAACAAAATAACCTGCATTAGTAACAAACTGATGCATCATATCATCGTCTTTTTCTTGCGTAACAGCTAGCATAATGCCAATAAAGCCAAAAAGGACAAGCATAATAAAAAGAAGTAGAAAACTTTCTAGCATTCTTCTTATGAAGTTTAATTTTCGTAGTAAAGGATTATCATAATTCATGACTAACTCCTTTTGATAATAGATTGAATAATTAGCATAGGAATAAGCAAAAGCCATAAAATATGAATTCGGAATACATCAAACCAAAATCTTTCTGGTATAAGCAGAGAAAGCAAGAAAATACTCGATAATATTAAGTCGTAAATGGGAATTTTTTGCAGAGTTGGAAACATGGCCATTCCCATACAGATAATATATCCTGCAATTAACAATAAACCTGCACCGAAAATAGTTGGAGGCATGGCATTAATAAAAGTTCCCCAGAAAGGAAAACATGAGAATAAAAGCAGAAGTAATGCTGCAAATACAATGCCCCTTCTTCTGTTTACGCGTCCTAAAATACTCAAGGAATGGACTTCAACTGAACGGCGCATAATCATGCCACCAAATAATGCACAGAAAAAAGCACCTATACCTAAGGCTACAGCACTATGCATATTAAATTGAACATAAGGACGTCCATCTGCTTTTTTGTAGTTTTGTTGGTATGTTAGATTTACTCTTGGTGGAGCGCACTGCTCCAAAGCTGTAAACATTGCAACCGCACTCATAATAAGTGCTGCTTTACCATTCCAAGCGGGTAGAAAAAAGCTACTATCAATGGAGTTTTTTAAGAATTCAAAATTAAGAAATTCAGAGGAAAAATTATTTTTAAAGTATGCTGTTAATTGACCTACAACATTAACATCATATCCCAAAGCTATGGCCCCTATATAGGCGAATGTAATGCCGAAAAATGGAGAGTACATAAGAAGTCGTCTGGGCAAAAGCAGCATAAAAAGAACTACTGACAAAAGAATGAAGAAAGCTGCATATAGGCTGTATTCTAATGGGAAGTAAGCAAAGTTCCAGTATTTTCCGTCACTCCATGTTAAAAATGGAATGGCATACATGGCAAGAATAATTCCAACCCCCATGTATAAAGTGGCCAAAATAGTACCTGAGAAAAATTTGAAAACAATGGTTTTCTTAATCATGGAAAGCACAAGCACGCTTAGTCCCCATGTAATCATGGAAAACAAAACTGCCCCTGACAGCACAGCAGAACCCCAAGTGTCTGAAACATAAGCAGCAGAGGCTAACCCCAGTATGGGCATAGTACAAATATATTGGGCTTGTTTATCAAAAAACAACACTAGCAAACTTACTATTGCCGTCATGAAACATACTAAGTTTATTGAAATTTTTAAGAATGTTGCAGTGACAAAAATAGCAGGAAATACATAAAACACAACAGTAGTTGCAAAAAATATATTCAGCATAAATTCTGTAAAATTACGGTCCTGACTTTTTACATCAAGATCATTTTGCATATTACCTACGGGATTTGTTGTGCTTTTATCAGTAGCGTTAATTGATAGTTTTTTAATCTCCATACTGGTTCCTCGTATTATGTGATATTATCATCTGGCTAAAACAAATAAGTATTATACATTTTAACTTGCCATATCGGCCGCTTACAACTGTATAACCCTTATATGTCATCAAGCACACTTTACAGTTGAAAATTTTAATTAAGCTTTTACAGGACTTCAAATTATATTTTCTAAATTCTCTGAGCCCTGAAAACTTAATTTTTGCTATCATAATCTCGATGCAAATTTATACCTTATGACATTTTCATACAATTTTTAATACACCAATCTGCACAAAGCATATTTACACATCAAAGCTCACATGCTTTACATTCTTAAACAATTCAAATAGATACTTAAAACATGAACAAATAAAAATTATTAAAAACCAAAGTAAACCTTTAGCATCAAACCAATTGTTTGAAACCTATAACATAAGTTTTTGTAAAATAAAAGGATAAATTTAACATGAAATTAAATTTGTTTAATTTCATCTATATAAACGGTTACAATTTAGAAAACTTAATAATCAGTCAGCATTAAAATACATTAACTTTTTAAGCACTTATCAACATCATGCGACTGATAAAAAATTTCCCATATGGCTTATGGGTTATAATCTATCTTGTCGACCGCTCAGTTAATGAATTATTTAAGCCACGCATGATGGGAGTTAAAAAGTAATTCATAAGAGATTCTTCACCAGAAATAATATTCACTTCTACAATCATACCAGGCAAAAAGTTTTTTATCAGCTGGCCTGATTCTTTTTCGTGTTCATTGCTGGCAATATCTGCTTCTAAAAATACTTTGTAGTAGTAACTTCTTGTTACATCATCAAAAAAGGTTTGCGGTGAAATGGATACTATTTTTGTTATAAGCATAGTATCAAGTGAAAAAGAATAAACAGAAGGTCTAATTTTGGCTTTTTGCCCCAAGTATATGTGCGCTCTGTCTTGAGGTTGAACTTTTGCCTCAACGCGGATTGAGCCTTCATCAGGAACAATTTCTATAAGAGCGTCCCCTGCTCGTACCACACCACCTGTTGTGGTATTTAGAATTCTAAAAACAGTACCACTAACTGGAGAGCGTAAAATATTTCTTTTAACTGAGCTTGATAAGGATTCTAGGTCAGATGTTGTGGTATCAAGTTCATTTGTTGTTGAGCCAATTTCTTCTTGAATTACTTGCAAATAGTTAACACTTTCCTCTTCTATTTTTTCAAAAGATTCTTGTAGCGATAGCTGAAGTGTTTTTAATTTTTCGTTTGATTCTGAAAGAGCAGTTTTGTTTCTTGCCATATCTGCCTTTCTTTGCAAGAGCAATTGTGTTGAACCAACACCTTTTTTTACTAAGGGGCTTATTATATCCACTTGTTCAGAGGCTATTTTGTATTCTTCTTGAAGATTTTCTAAGTGAATACGAGTTCCTTCAATTTCTGATTCAATTTTTTCTTTTTGTGTTTCTAGAATGTCAATTTTACGTTCAAAGGTACTTCTATTTTGCAAAAAAATACGATATTGTTGCTGTAAATCTGTGTTATCGTCTTTCATTTCTTCAAACTTTAGTACAGCATCTTGTGAAACCTCTGCTTGTAGGCGCAACAGTACGGCTTTTAAGTATTGCTGCCTGATTAAGAGGTTAGCTCTCTCACGATTTACATCGATGTTATCAATCTTCATAAGATCTTGCCCAGCTTTTATTTTTTCACCTGAGGAGACGTAAACATCTTCAATAATACCACCTTCAAGGTGTGATATTACTTGGTTTTCAATAACAGCAAGCACAACGCCTGGGGCTTTGACAGTTTTTTCCAATTGGAAGAATGATGCCCATATAATAAAAATTGTAAAAGATAAGATAATAAATAATAAAAAGCCTACGCTTAGTATTGAGTCTAGGCGAAACATAAAAGTAATGGTAGAAAGTATACGTCGTAAAATCGGTAGAATAAAGGCAAGTGAGCGACGTAAGAAGGAGGGTTTTTCCTCTTGCGGCATTTCTTCTGGAGGTAAAATATCTTGATCACTCATGATTTAATTCCTTTTTCAAAGAAATCTTTTGCAGGTCCATCGTATTGAATTTGCCCTTCGTCAAGAACAATGAGCCTATCAACAAGATTAAGTAGTTTTTTTCTATGAGTAACAATAAGCATAGTTTGATTTGTAAGTGATTTTTTTAAGCTATTAATAAAAAGCATTTCTCTTGCAGTATCCATAGAGCTTGTGGGTTCATCAAAAAACAAAATTTTAGGATTACTTACTAAGGCACGAGCAAGGCAGATGGCTTGCCTTTGACCGCGTGAAAGGTTGTTGCCCCCTTCAACTACAGGCATTTTGATCCCCATGGGGTGATTTCTTAGCATTTCTGTTAAACCAGCGATATGCAGTGCCTTTTCTAAATCAGCTCTAGTAATGGATGCACCTGCCATGAGAATATTTGACTCTAACGTGCCTTGCAGCAATAGCGGTGATTGAGGAATAACGCCCATAAATTCTCGCACTCTAGCAAGTGAGAGGTGAGAAAAATTATAGTTATCATATGTAATTAGCCCAGAAGTAGGCGATGCAAGCCCTGTCATGAGTTTTAGCAGTGTACTTTTGCCACTACCAGTTGACCCGATAATGCCTATTCTCTCCCCTGCCGAAATTTTTAGGGATATATTTTGTAGGGTAAAGGGGAGGTTTGGATGATAACGAAAAAACACGTCTTTAAGTTCAATATTTCCTTCAATGCTTTCAGGACTATAGCTTGCTTGTGGACTTTCTTCTGTTTCAAGGTCAAGCAGGGTGATAATGTCTTCATAGGAGCGTTTAGCAAAAATATAGGAGATGCAGATATTTGAAACAGAGGCAGCAATGGCTATAACACGGCCTGAAAGAATCATAGTAGTTAGTAAGCTACCACTGCTGATATCTCCCCCTGAAATGAGAAAGAATGCCATAAAAATCAAAGCCACGGTATTGGCTTGACCTAAAAATGCTGTAACGTAACCTGCTTTTGCTTGTGTTGAGCGATAGCGTGAGCTAACCTCGCTTGATTTATAAACTTCTGTGTTCCAGTGCATTAAAATATTGCTTATACCATTACAGACCTTTATGGACTCTAAAGCGTTAAATACTTCATTTAAAAAGGAATATTTTCTAGCTTGTAATTGTGTTTGAGCTGTAATGTTTTTATCAAGAATCAGGGCAAAGGCCACAGAAAAACTCACAGTTAAAATAGATGATATTAACGGTACTAAAAACAAGGTTGAGCTGTTTAGGAAAATTACAAAAAGATAGAAAAATACAAAAAGTCCATCAACAACGGATAATACAATTTGCGTGGTGAAAAGATTTTTAATGCGTGAAAGTTCCTGCACGGCATTTGTAAGCCTGCCAGAAGATTGTGGTAATGCAGAGAAGCGTTTTTCCAGTAATTTTTTAAAAAGAAGAGGGTCCGCCACACGCTCTAGTTTTATGCTGGCTTTTTCTACTTGATGACATCGTATGTTTTTAAGTATATAATCTATAAATAAAATTAATAAAGCTCCACTTGCCAAGACAAAGAGAGAGTTTTCTGCCAGATTTGGCAAAATACGATCATAAAAAATACCCATAAAAAGTGGAATAACAAGCAGAAAACTGTTAATCATGACTGTTGCAAGGGCAACTTGACTGTAAATTGGCAGTGAGGCGCGTATTTGCTGTATAAACCAAGCAAGAGAAAGGAAAGGGCTATCTTTTTCATGCTCTATTTGAGCTACTTTCCAAAATGCAGCTGTAAGGATATGATCTTGCTCATTTTTTAACTTACTTAGTGTGCGAATCCCTACTCCGTCCCAAATTTTTAACTCACTTTCATCAACATCGCAAACAACTCCACAGCCACCATCGGTAAATTGCACAACACAAGGTAGTGACATGGAGTCAATTTTAACAATGTCCATGGACGGTTCAATTTTATAACCTAATTTTAGGCCATAGGTATTGAGATTGCTTAAACTTAGCTTTGTATCTTTGGCTATGAGGGTTTCGGGAGTAACCATAATCCCGCACATTCTTAAAGCATATGCAAGAGCATTTTTTAAGTCTGTTCCTGTGTATTTGTTACTCGCATCCTCAACACTTAAGAGTGTTTCATCATCTGCATTTTGAGATTCGGCACTGTCAGATTTTGCACCTTGTGGGCCTGCACCTTGTGGGC
>CAYJOP010000046.1:0-15259 GCA_964371835.1 uncultured Desulfovibrionaceae bacterium | reverse complement strand
ACAAGGAATTTGACTTTGTTTATTGTTCGCATGTACTAGAACATGTTGACAATCCAGCTGCTGCCTGCAAAGAACTTATGCGCATTGGGAAAAAAGGCTATATTGAAACTCCGCACCCTAGTAAAGACTTCATGTTTTCAACGGCAAAAATTAGTAATCATAAGTGGGGCGTGACATTAGTAAATGATGTTTTAACATTTGCTGAGTATACACCTAAAGACATTGAAGGCCTTGGTTCAAATTTACTTATGGATATGAACTGCAAACCCAATAATATGCGTGAAAAAGCCCTAGCTGCCCTAGATCAAGTGTATGCTTCACGTTTAAATACCATGTTTTTATGGGATGACTCTTTTCAATTTACAGTGAACACCATTGCAAACAATAATTAATTGCAGGACATTTTTTTAGAATTGAGTTTATTTCTATGTACAAACAAAATTTTGCCCCCATAGCGCTTTTTGCCTTTAACAGGCCAGATTGTTTAAAACAAGTTTTGCAAGCCCTTGCAGAAAACACTGGTGCTATTGAAAGTCATCTCACTATTTTTTGTGATGGGCCACGAAATGATGCTGAAAAAATAAAAACTGATGCTGTGCGCTCCCTTGCTCACAAAGCTACAGGATTTGCTTCTGTTCAGGTGGTTGAGCGTGAGCATAATATGGGTTGTGCACCTTCTGTCATTGATGGTTTAAAGCAGATGTTTGCCAAGCATGAGCGTCTTATCGTTATAGAGGATGATATTATTTGCTCCCCCCACACATTAGAGTACTTAAATGAAGGTTTAGAGCGATACAATTCATATAAATCTGTGGGACATATTGATGCTTTTTCCTTACGCCAAGAAGTTTTTCCCATTGCCAAAGACTATCTTTATGATGTTTATGCAACTCCACTCTTTAACTGTTGGGGCTGGGCAAGCTGGCGTGATAGGTTTGAGCTTGTTGACTGGGACATGCAAGACTATGAATACTTTTCACAAAGCAAGATATTACAAGAAGCTTATGTCAAACGCGGAGAATTATTTTTACAAATCCTTGAGCGTCAAATGCAAGGCAAAATAAGCTCTTGGGCAATACGTTTTGATTATAATAACTTCAAATTGGGGCGAGTTGGCATAAGCCCTAAAATTTCTTACACAACATATATAAAATCTGACGATGGAACGCATGCTCTAGGTTCTATACCCTTACTAGACAATGACATAAAAAAGGCATTGCCAGCTAAACATATTCGTTGGTTAAATCATATCTTTGTGAGAGAGCAAATACTTACTTTACAAAATAAAGCTTATAAATTACCCTCCGAAAGCGTAATTAAGAGTATTTTAAGAAAATTACACTTATTATCATTTGCCAAAAAATGCAAACAACTACTGCAAAGTTAGGTAGATATAAATCAGCACGCACTTTAAATAGCACAGTTTTCAACTGACTGTGGTACCTCTACCTAGACTAGGGAAAATATGAATTACAAACTGTTAAATTTTAATCCATTGGGTGATCATCGTGGAAGGCTTATTTCACTTGAAGCTCACAAGGAAATTCCTTTTGATATAAAAAGAGTTTTTTATATTTTTGACACTAGCCCAGATCATGCTCGTGGTTTTCATGCTCACAAAACAACCGAGCAAATTATTGTGGCCATGGACGGTGCTTGCCGTTTTATTTTAGATGATGGTACAAAACGTGAGGAAATTCTTCTTAATCGTCCTGATGTTGGTTTATACATAGGAAAAAACGTGTGGAATGAAATGCACGATTATTCTTATGGTTGCAAGCTCATGGTTTTATGTAACGAAATCTATAATGAAGATGAATATATTCGAAGTTATGAAGATTTTTTACATTGGGTGAAAAAGGTATAGCAACTTTTAGGATAAAACATGATTGATTTTCTTAATTTGAAAAAATTAAATGCTCCTTATCGCAAAGAATTTGACAAAAAAATTAAAGATGTTTTAGATTCTGGTTGGTATCTACAAGGCAAGGAAAATGAAGTTTTTTGCAATAATTTTGCCAACTATTGCGGTGTAAAGCACTGCCTTGGAGTTGCCAACGGCCTTGATGCACTAACATTAATAATACAGGCTTATGGCTTTGGCGTTGGTGATGAAATTATTGTTCCAGCCAATACTTACATAGCCTCCATCTTAGCAGTTTCACAAAACGGTTGCACCCCTGTTTTGGTTGAACCAGACCTAACCACATATAATATCAATCCAAACCTCATTGAAGAAAAAATAACTAGCAAAACCAAAGCAATCATGGTTGTGCACCTTTATGGCCAAGCAGTAAACATGAAACAAATTTGGGAGTTGGCTGAAAAATATAATTTAAAAATCATTGAGGACAGCGCCCAAGCTCATGGTGCAATGTATGACAATAAAAGAGTTGGAAATTTAGGTCATGCCAGTGGCTTTAGTTTTTATCCTAGTAAAAATCTTGGATGCCTTGGTGATGGTGGGGCCATAACTACCAATGACACTGATTTTTATACAAAACTCAAAGCTCTTGCCAACTATGGTTCGCACAAGAAATATGAAAATATTTACAAAGGTGTCAACTCACGCCTAGATGAAATACAAGCAGCCATACTACAAGTTAAATTACAATATTTAGATATAGACAACGCATCCCGCCGTGAAATTGCCAATCACTACATGCAACACATTGCGAATAAAAATGTTATTCTTCCAAAAATTCATGACGAAAATCAACATGTATGGCATGTTTTTGCAGTGCGTGTGAAAAATCGAGATATATTTCAAAATTATCTTTTAGAAAACAATGTTCAATCCCTGATACATTATCCCAAGGCTACCCATCAGCAACAAGCTTATGCAGAATGGAATAATCAAAAATATCCCATCACTGAGCAAATTCATGCGGAAATCATAAGCCTACCCTTAAGTCCAGTTCTTGGCAGCGCAGATGTAAATCGCGTGGTAGAGGTAGTAAACTCTTATGAATTTTAAACTATTTCTTAAAAACCTGACACCACCCTTGCTTTGGAATTTGGCAAAAAAAATGTCTGTCGGGAAAGATTTTTCACAGCTGCAATGGCTTGGCAACTACGCAAGCTTTGAAGAAGCTTGCGCTAAATCTTCAGGCTATGATGAAAAAAACATTGTACCCCACATAGTTACAGCCGCGCGCATGGTTCGGGATGGTGAAGCATTGTGGGAAAGAGATTCTGTGTGCTTCCACCATGAAGAATACAATATGCACCTTTTGGCGGCTCTATTTCAAGTGGCTGCCAGTCAAAATGGGCATTTGCATGTACTAGATTTTGGTGGCGCCCTTGGAAGCACCTACATGCAACACCGCAAAATTCTTTCAACTATACCGCAAATTAGTTGGCATATTGTAGAGCAAGATCATTTAGTGGCTCTTGGTAAGGCAGAATTTAGTACAAGTATTTTACATTTTCACAACACCATGGAAGAGGCTTTTGCCCATTCTCCCATAAATTGTGTCATTCTTTCCAGTGTTTTGCAGTATCTTCCAAACCCACACGAACTACTTATAAAAATACATGATTATAAGGCCCAAAGTATTTATGTCGGCAGAACTCCAGTCCATGACGAGGAGGATAAAATAACTATCCAATACACACCTAAGGAAATCTATGCCGCCTCATATCCATGCTGGTTTTTTAATAAGGATTCATTATTAAAAATTTTTTTAGGCGAGTACCATATATTGCCTTGGACACAGGACAAAGGCCCTACTGGATTCATGGATACATTTTTAATTAAAAAATTATGAAGTAAAAGAGATATGTATGCAAAAATTAAAAAAAATTATTTCTGAACAAGATTTTCACCCTAATTTCTTAGGTATCTTTATAAATCCTTTTTATTTTGCTCGCAAAGGACTTCAGCAAAATATCAAACTATTAGCTCCAAATTTACATGGTAAATGCCTAGACATAGGTTGTGGCAACAAGCACTATGTGCGCTACTATACCAATGTTTCTGAATATATTGGACTAGAATATGACCAAGAGCGGAATCGCCAAAAAGCAGCCGATTTTTTTTACGATGGTGAAACTTTTCCCTTCGAAGATTCAAGCTTTGACGCTGCTGTGAGCAATGAAGTGTTAGAACATGTTTTCAACCCACAGCAACACCTTAAAGAAATGTATCGCATATTAAAACCAAACAGCTTAGTGCTTATGACTCTACCTTTTGTATGGGATGAGCATGAGCAACCTTATGATTTTGCAAGGTATTCTTCCTTTGGTTTACGCCATATTTTAGAAGAAGCAGGATTTGAAATAATTGAGATGAAAAAAACCTCTAGCGATATTTCTTGTGTATTCCAATGTTTGAATATGTATATATATAAACTTAGTGAAAGATTTAGAACCACTCAAAGTCGCAACATTTTGCTAACACTTTTCTTAAATGCCCCCTTTAATATTTTAGGAGTGGTGTTACAAAAAATTCTTCCATCCAATGTTGATTTATTTTTAGACCATATTGTACTTGCGAGAAAAAATTAATCAGTATGAATTCTTACAATTTTTGCACATATTTTGACCACAATTACTTGCCTCGTGCCATTGTGATGCTTGAGAGTTTGTTCATGCATTGCCCAGATGCATGTGTCTATGTACTTTGTTTAACAGAACAATGCCAA
This sequence comes from uncultured Desulfovibrionaceae bacterium, assembly GCA_964371835.1. Lineage (GTDB taxonomy): Bacteria > Desulfobacterota > Desulfovibrionia > Desulfovibrionales > Desulfovibrionaceae > CAYJAD01. The sequence continues at coordinate 10,613 of CAYJOP010000046.1, read as the reverse complement.
AGAACAATGCAAAAACTTGATTATCCAAATGTAAAGCTCATATCATTATCTGAACTTGAAATGGAAGATAAAGACCTAGTTTCCATAAAGGAAACTCGCAATATTGTTGAATATTTTTTTACACTTACCCCATGTTTACCATATTTTCTTTTGCAAAAATATACTCTTGATTCCATTACATATCTTGATGCAGACATGATCTTTTTTTCTTCACCCAAGTCTATTTTTGATGAAGCAAAAGATGCCTCAATAATTATTACACCACATCGCTTTTCACAAAACATTAAATATCTTGAAAAATATGGAATTTACAATGTCAGCTGGTTAAGTTTCAAAAATGACGAACATGGCATTAAATGCCTTGAATGGTACAGAAAGTCTTGCCTTGATTGGTGCTATGATATTTTAGAAGACGATCGCTATGCTGATCAAAAATATCTGGATTTTTTTAGTGCTAAATTTCAAAATGTTCATGCTATAATGCATCATGGTGCTGGCCTTGCCCCTTGGAACATTTTAGACACGCACTTTAGTTATGAGCAAAATACATTTAAGGTTAACAATGTACCACTAATTTTTTTACATGCACAAGGATTCAAACACATATGGGGCCCTGTCTATGACACAGGTTTTGAAATGTATAGCCTAAAACTAACTAATGAAATTGCAAAAAAAATATACAGAATATATACAAAAAAACAAATTGCAGCCGAAAAAAAAGCTCGCCAACTGCTTGGTGAAACAAAATTTCAAAGCCAACGCACAAAGCAATTAAATACAGCACAAGAAATTATCAAAAAAATCATTGGCGGCATCATGAAAAAAACAATTATTATACGCACATAAATTTTAATTATCAATTTATAAAATTGCTAACTACTAACTTATGCCATTAAGGTTCATTGGTTATGAGGAATTTTTTAGCAGATTTGTTTACAGAGCAACTAGGCATTTTTTTAATTAAACTGATATAATCAAGCATAGTTTTTCTCATACACGGCCCAATGTGAAAAAGAATCTTGCTCGATGACAAAATTTAAACATTGAAACCCCTGCAAATACAAGGGTTTCAATGTTTTTTTAATTAGCAAGCGCCATTGGCATTAAAGAATGCAGCTTTACCTGCACTACAGATGGGGCATTTGTCACATTCACCTTCATGAGTATAACCACATACTTTACACAAATAGTAGTCAACATCGGCAACGCCTTCTGGATTAGCAAGAGCTTTTTTGTATAAATCAGCGTGAACTTTTTCCACAGCGTTTACATAACCAAAGTGCTTAGCAACGGCTGTTTTGCCTTCGGCTTCAGCATCTTTAATCATTTCAGGATACATGGTGGTGAATTCATAATCTTCACCTTCAATGGCTGACTTTAAGTTTTCAGCGGTGGTGCCAATGTGACCAGCAAGACGCAAGTGAGCGTGGGCATGCAAGGTCTCAGCTGCAGCTGCAGCACGGAAAAGTTTTGCAACTGCTGGTAGGCCTTCTTTATCGGCAACGTCAGCAAATGCACGGTATTTACGGTTAGCTTGAGATTCGCCAGCAAAGGCAGCCATTAAATTATCATGAGTCTTGGACATTTTGTTTCTCCTTAAATTGTTCTCGCTTATTGCGAATGATTACTATTAACTACTTTTTTAATGCTTGTAAAGAAAAAATTTTAATTTAATGAAATTTTATTATTTCAGCAGTTCCATCCGTTGTATTTACAGTGGTTTGCATAAATTCTTGTGCTCTTTCTTCTGGCAAGCAAATATTAAATTCCGCATGTGTTGAAAATTCTTCTTGTACTATTTTTGCTTCAAAACTTGGTAAAAGTCGGCGTATTTTTTCAACATATGTATAATGAATTTTAATATTTAAATACACTGGTTCTATGCGTTCAACTGTTGGCAGTGTTGCCAAATTATCTAAAACTGCACCCTGATAAGCCCGCACAAGCCCACCAGTGCCAAGCTTTACCCCACCATAATAACGAGTGACCACGCAAACAAGCTCACCCACCCCGCTGTGCAATAAAGCTGTGAGCATGGGGCGACCTGCAGTACCATGCGGCTCACCATCATCAGAGAAGCCAACCTTGGCACTGTCCGCAGGTGGTCCAGCTGCAAAAGCCCAGCAATTATGTGTGGCATCAGGGTATTCTTTTTTTATTCGTTCCACAAAGGCCCTTGCACTGTCCACATTTTCAGCATGCGCCATACTGCACACAAAAAGACTGCGCTTGATATTGCCTTCGGTGCGATGCATGGCATCTGCTGCAAGACCTGGAATTAAATAACGCTTAGTCATAAATAATTAATAGCAACCAAAAACATCCAAAAAATATACTACACAACAAAATTAAAGCAGAATATGCGCCCACCTGAATAATGGTATGAAGGTGCTTTAACCTTTGTTTATCCCAAGGTTTGGAATCTTCCTCCGCTGGGCCAAGCCACGGTTTATCAACCACTTCACCAAAGTACACACTAGGCCCTCCAAGCCTTGCATTCATAAGCCACGCCGCACTTGCCATAGGTAAGCCAGAATTGGGGCTTGGCATCTCGCTGGCTTGATCAAAAATCAGCTCCCATCCAGGCCATGAACCACCAGTTTTTTTCACAATATTTTCATATTCGTTGGCAGCCTGTAAAATTGGCACAGATAAACGCGCAGGAATATAGGCTAAAATATCATCACACTTGGCACCAGCAAAGCCAAGTTCTGTCCAAGGTTCTGTTTTATAACCCCACATGGAGTCCATGGTGCTAACGGTTTTATACATCCACAAACCCACAGGGCCGCCAATTAACAACCAAAAAAGCGGCGCAACAACGGCATCTGTAAAATTTTCTGTAAATGTATCAGCCAAGGTTTTACGCAATTCATCACGCTCAAGCACCGTGGTATCACGGCTAACCAGTTGGGCCACAGCTTGTTGTGCCTCCTCAAGTGGAGCATCTTCTACTTTTTCTAAAACATCATTATAAAATGTGAGCAACGACTTTGTGGCAAGGCCACTGTATGAAAAATAAAGTGTCAATATCCAGCCTACATATGGTAAGTTTGTAAAAAACCACACCACAAAACCCACAGCACTCACCATAAAAATCACGCACAAAAATCCAGCCGTGCGTACACTATGTATACTGGCCCCAAAATTTCTGGCCAACGGCTCAATAAATCTTAATAAATCCCCTATAAAGCAAACAGGATGTCGCCACCAAGTTTGACGATGACCCAAGAACATATCAAGGCCAAAAGCCACCACTGGTAGCCATGTGCGCAAGATTACAAATTCAAACATTATAATTCATCCAATAGGCCACATTGCCCAAGGGCCGCATAAAGCACAATGCCAGCAGCTGTTGCTAGGTTTAAGCTACGCACATTGCCATTTATGGGAATGCGCACTTTAGCATGACCAAAAGCCAAGATGTCTTGAGGTAAACCCCTAGTTTCTGGACCTAAAATCAAGCTATCTTCACGGCTAAAGCTAAACTTATGCACATGCTCACCACCTTTTGAGGAAGTCATGACCAAGCGTTTATCGCGACCAGCATTGGTCATATACTGCTCAAAATTTGCCCAAGTTTGCACCTTGGCATGGGGCCAATAATCAAGCCCAGCTCTGCGCAAATGTTTGTCATCAATGGAAAAGGCCAATGGCTCAATGAGGTGCAAGCTAGTATTAGTTGCCGCACAAAGGCGAGCTATATTTCCTGTATTTGGTGGAATTTCTGGTTCAAAAAGTACAATATGCATTATGCTCCCCTACTTATATATGGCCTAATTATGGCTTGCTCAACGTCTTTTTTGAAATCATCAATGGGATTTACAGGAGGGTTTTTCAGCGGTTTATTACCCTTGGCATACACATGCGAGCCAATGCTAACTCTCGGAATTAAAAAACTATCCGTCATAAGCCTACCATCATAAACGCATTGCGGAATTTGTTTATAATGAGCTTCACCAACGCCAGGATAGGTTAAAACACCGCCAAAAAATTGGGCATTTCGCAAAGCTAGCATTCCTTCATCAGTGGGGCGCCCTCCAAAGGGATAGGCTATTATTTTTTGCACACGTTCATACATTTCAAGTGATTTAAAATGCTCCATTTGATACTCAATAACAGCCTTGACTTGCGCTCCTTTTAAACCACCAAGTCCAGTGTGCCACCTAGTTTGGTAACCAAACTCAATGCCTGGCATGGGGGTTAGCACATCAGCAATGTCTTTTAACGGCATGATTGAACCAAAATAAGTGTTATCTTCTGAGCCTTTGCTGGTACCCATGCTTAAGAAAAACGTGGCCCTTGGCAATGCATAACCTTGCAAACTTGCACCAAAAATCTCCACAAAGGATTTAGTATTATTCAACGGTCCACCAACGCCACCATTGGGGGCAGTGTTTTTTGAAAATATAATGCTAGGATGTGCGCCATCTGTAGAAATGCCAATGGGCTTAAAGCCCTTTTCAACCACGGCATCAACTTTTCCTGCAATGATATCACTTATATTTACAGGCCTGTAGCCTTGTTGCCAAATATGCGCAAAAAGTTTTGTCAATTGATCAGAAGAAATATCCTCAGGAAATTTAGGATCTTCCTCAATGCGGTAAAACATAAGAACTGGAATGGCAGGCACATGATCCACATAACGGTCGTGATGTTTGTTAATTTCTGAGGCTTGTGGCATACCAGCATTACACAAAGTCATCATGGGGGCTACACCCAATGCTTGTAAGAATTTTCGCCTAGTTACACGCATTATTAATCCTTAAAATGCTTGTCAGTTTTTTCTTCATTATCGTCAGCATCAGCGGCGGCATAATTATATGCAATTTTCAAAATCCAAGGAACCGCAGGCGCAACCACAAAAAATACAGCAAATAGCACCAGCCGTGAGCCAGTTTGTGAGCGCACATACCAGCCAAGCCCCACAATGAGGATTAAAACCACTGTTAACAAGGCTACAGCTAGAGGGCTGTTTTCCACAAAAGCTATTATGCTAGAAAAAGTCGAAACCTTTTGCCCACATTCTGGGCAAAATTTTTGCTTCACAGAAAAACTACAATTACACTCTGGACAATGCTTTGAAAGCATACACACCTCATTTATTATCCAAACTAAGAAATTTTAACATCCTCTCACCCTACGGTCTTTATACATCACTTACGTTATAATTACTAATCCACGGGCAAAAAACTGCATATTTAATATAATTCACATGAACTAAGTAAAATTAATCCACTAAAAATTCCTGCTTAACCTTTACAATACGCCGCCAAGAAGCCCTTATATTTTCCATGGGCACACGTCCACTGCGCACAGCATTCAACAAAATTTCATAAACCTTGGCTGCTTCATCTGCATGCCCTGTCTGCACTTTCTGCTCAAGCGTGCCACCAAAGCCCATGTCAGGCATGGCATTACCAAGACTTTGTTTTAACAATTCTTTAGTTAGAGCATTGCCCCCAAGCATGGACTCCATTGGCAAACCACCCAAACCCTCAATGCCTGTTAAACCCTCAAGACTTCCATGGGCGTTTTTCAAGTGCGCAGGTTCTGTAACAAGTATCATATCAGCCCCTGCAAGTACAGCTTGTACCACAGCATCATCTAAACTATACATGGGCTGTAAGGTGCGCAAATCCTGACTCAACACAATACCATCATAGCCAAGTCTACCCCTCAAAATACCCTGCACCAATGTACGCGAAAGTGTCACTGGATGCAAAGCGTCAAAGGCTCGATGGTACACAAGTGCTGGCTGTATTGCACCACGCCAACCACTTTGAGCGGCCTTGGCATAGGGCACAAGCTCACGGCTCTGCCACGAAACTCCAATGTCAGGTATAGTATATAAAATATTTTGCTCTTTATTATCCATAGCTTGAGTAGAAAATCCACCCATCCTACTACCCATGCCAGGAAAATTTCTCAAGCATGGCACAACCTTTGCCGCAACTAATCCGCGCCCAAAGGCCAAAACATGTGCCGCTACATTTTCAGAATTTGGCCCAAACGAGCGAAATCGCTTGCCTATTTCTTCACTTAGCGGATTAAGATTAACATCCCCTGCTGGGGCTAGCGCAAAGTTAATTCCAAGGCCTGCCATTTCAAGACCAGCACCACGAGCAGCAATTTCTGTTTGCTCAACGCTACCTTGACCGAGCTTTGCCGCAGCGGCAAGGCCAGCAAAGCCTAAGTCCTCACGCAAAGTTTGCACCAAGCCACCTTCTTGTTCAATGGCAACAAATAACGGTAATTCTTCTATTTCAACAGCACCTTGCAAAGTTGCCGTTAATGTGCGCACTTGACTTGGGGCATAAATATTTTCTTGTTTTGCAATGTCGTTGTTTTTTTCATTGTTCCTTGGGCTTGCCACCAAGAACACACCACCAACCTTACCCTCACTTATTAATGATAATATGGCAGAACCTTTCTCAAGCTCTCCGCCTGTAAATCCAGCCATAATCATTTGCCCAACCATCAGCTCAAGGCTTGGGTTTTCAAAAACATTTTCATTTGCTTTTTCTTCAACTCCGTCTTTTTTTTGCACATCTTCTGGGTTAATTTTTATTAAATTTTTCCCACTTGCATTATTAGTATTATCTTGCGAAGGCTTAGTTAGTTGTAAGCTCGGTAATGTTTGGGGATTAGAAATACTAGGGGCCGCATTATTTTTTTGCACCTCATTATTATACAAGGGCAAAGTAGGAAAAAGTGGTGCTGCATCTGGTATAAAATCCATGCGCGGAGCATCTTGTTTTAAATCATTAGGAAAAGCTTTTTGCATACTTTCTGGGCTTACTTCCACACCGGGTAAGCTTTGTACAGAACCTTCTGCGTCCAAACTTGAACTTTGCGAACTTAAGTTTTTTTGTGTTTGCCCATCTAAACCCATAAAAAATTCGCCCACATTTTCAGGAGCTTGCGCAGAGAATGCATATTCATTGAGGTTAAAAAATAAGCCACAAATTAAAAACATAATCAAAAAATATCTGTTAATCATCATATATTACCTACTTATGCTAATGACAACGCCATACTACCCTCGCAATAGAAGAAACACAAGATGCTTGCTTTTGATGCTTATTTCCAGTATTTTTTGTGGCTGTGCAGTCTAGTTTATTTGCACACATAGTATATTAAATTTTACGAGGTATTTCATGCAAAAAACAGAATTTATTTGGTTTGACGGTAAGATGGTTCCTTGGAATGAGGCCAATGTGCACGTACTTTCCCATGCTCTACACTATGGAACTGGTGTTTTTGAAGGCATTCGCACCTATCTATGCATGGATAATACCTCAGCAGTCTTTCGCCTTGATGAGCATGTAACACGCTTGTTTAATTCCATGAAAATTTTGGGTCTTAAAATCCCTCACTCAGCAGACACCATTACAAATGGTATCATTGACACATTAAAAACCAATAAACTTACTGAGGGCTACATTCGCCCCTTGAGTTTTGTTGGCGCAGGTGAAATGGGTATTCATCCAAAATCAAATCCTATTCAAACCATCATTGCCGTATGGCCTTGGGGTGCGTACCTTGGACCAGAAGCTCTTGCCAATGGCATTCGCATTAAAACCTCAACCTTTACACGCCATCATGTTAACGTAATGATGACCAAGGCCAAGGCATCTGGTAATTATATCAACTCAGTGCTTGCAAAAATGGAAGCTGTTGGCGATGGCTATAACGAAGCCTTGATGCTTGACACCAACGGTTTTGTGTCAGAAGCCACTGGCGAAAACATTTTTATCGTGAAAAATAAAATCATTAAAACTACACCCTTAACTTCAATTCTAGGTGGCATTACTCGCGAGTCCATCATTGAGGTGGCAAAGGACCTTGGCTATACTGTGGTTGAGCAACAATTCACCCGTGATGAGCTATATACAGCGGATGAAGCCTTCTTCACTGGAACCGCAGCAGAGCTTACCCCCATTCGTGAGGTGGACAATCGCTCCATTGGCGAAGGTAAAGCAGGACCCATTGCCCTTGAGCTACAAGAACATTTCTTCAGAATTGTAAAAGGTGGCAACCCCAAATACGAAAACTGGTTAACACGTTACGTTGTTTAACAAAAAATAATTGTATGAAGCACGCATCCCTTGCATCCCACTATCGCCCACAAACTTTTGCACAAGTTACAGGGCAGGAAATGATTACAACAGTGCTCTCCCGTGCCACGGCTGAGGAGAGCATTGCCCCTGCTTATTTGCTTAGTGGAACAAGGGGTGTTGGCAAAACCACTATTGCTCGTATTTTTGCAAAGGCCCTAAATTGCAAACATGCTCCTACCAGCGAGCCTTGTAATGCTTGTGACCAATGCCAAAAAATTACTCAGGGCAACCATGTGGACGTTACAGAAATTGACGGTGCATCCAATAATAGTGTGGATGATGCCCGTGCTTTGCGTGAACATATTGGCTATGCTGCCATGGAAGGGCGCTATAAGGTTTTTATTATTGATGAAGCGCACATGCTTTCACGCTCTGCCTTTAATGCGCTACTAAAAACTTTAGAAGAACCGCCACCGCGTGTAGTATTTATTTTTGCCACCACTGAGGTGCATAAATTCCCCATTACCATCGTAAGTCGTTGTCAGCACTTTATTTTTAAGCGTTTATCTGAAGAAAAACTCGTGGATCACTTAACGCATGTGCTTGAACAAGAAAATATTGAGCATGAAGGTGCTGCCGTTCGTCTCATTGCAAGGCGTGCCGCAGGATCTGTGCGTGATGGCATGTCTTTGCTTGGTCAAAGTCTTGCGCTTGGTGAAAAAGTACTTAGCCTTGAAACCACTCGTATGGTGCTAGGCCTTGCTGGACAAGAATTTTTCCATACGCTCATTAAAGGCATTGCTGCCAATGATTGTTCAGCCATCATTCAGTTTAGTAAAGAACTTAGTGAACAAGGTGTTGATATTGGATTTTTCTTGCGCGAACTCACAAGCCTTTGGCGCACGCTTTTTCTGCTGCGTGAAGCTGGAAAGGACATTTTGCCATCACTTACGCTGAGTGATGATGAAGCAAAACTTTGGTTAGAAGTGGCCCCAATTTTTAGCGCTGCTCATCTACATGCTGCATGGCATATGACACTTGATGCACAGCGTAAAGTTATTCATAGCCCTGAACCTGCAGCTGCACTGGAATTATTATTATTAAATCTAGCTCTTATGCCAAGATTATTACCCATTGCAAAGGTTGATGATGCTAATTTACCAAGCACTAGCCAACCCCCTGTTGCAAGCGAACCTAAAGAGGAAATTGAAAATTCGGCTGAAAAAAAAACTCCTAAACCTAACGTAACACCCATTACACAAAATGTGGTGCCAGAACCTGAGCCACAGCCCATTGTAGAGTCTTATGCTACACCTGAGCCTGAACTGTTACCAGAAAATAGCACAATAATTGTGGAGAATGCAGCATCAACAAACCTTCAACAGATTGAAAACATAGAACATAAACCAGTCGACAAACCCACTTGGAGTGGATTTTGTGAATATATTGCAGAGCAAGGTAAAATAAGTGGAAAAGACTTTCTACCAAGTCATATTCTGCATCAAACCAAAGGAATATTTAGCGAAAATGCATTGCAATTGAATGCTCTTTCGGGTGCCTGTTTTGAAAAATTACAACAAGCAAAACCTCAATTGCAAAATTTATGTGCTGACTATTGTGGTAATCAAATGACAATAAACATTGTCAAAGCCGTAAAAGAGCATAAGCCAGAATCGTTATTAAAACAAGAATTTGCAGCTAGAGAAGACATGCAAGACTGCCTTGAAATCTTAGATGCATCAATTATAAGAGTTAGTCCTATGGACAAATAAAGGAGATAGATAATGAAAAATATGAACGACCTTTTGCGTCAAGCCCAAATTATGCAAAGCAAAATTGCCAAAATGCAAGCTGAGCTTGGAGAAAAAAGCTTTGAAGCTTCAAGTGGTGGTGGCATGGTCACAGCAGAGGTATCTGGCAAACAAGAATTGCGCAAACTTACCATTGACCCAAAAGCCCTTGAAGGTGGGGATGTGGAAATGCTTCAAGATTTAATCGTAGCCGCTGTAAATGAAGCTGGACGCATTGCAAAAGACAGCATGGACCGTGAAATGAACGCTATTAGTGGGGGAATTAAGCTCCCTGGCGTATTTTAAAGCAGTGCGTTCAAAAAGTGCCGTCTGATGCGTCAGACTCTTTTTTTGCTCCGGCCATTTATGTCCAGATAAACTCCGCTCCGCAAAAAACTTTGTCTTCCTTGCATTCGGCACCTTTTGAACTGATTGTATGACGCTTGGTCGCATGTCCTATGCGACACAAGCTATCGCAAGCGTCGTCTGCACATGAAGTGAATTCATGTTTGACTTTGGCTTGCTCCCCTGCGGGGCTTGCCACATCCTGTGGCATTCAGTTCTTTTTGAACTGATTGTATGACGCTTGGTCGCATGTCCTATGCGACACAAGCTATCGCAAGCGTCGTCTGCACATGAAGTGAATTCATGTTTGACTTTGGCTTGCTCCCCTGCGGGGCTTGCCACATCCTGTGGCATTCAGTTCTTTTTGAACTGATTGTATGACGCTTGGTCGCATGTCCTATGCGACACAAGCTAT
>CAYJOP010000045.1:7122-15353 GCA_964371835.1 uncultured Desulfovibrionaceae bacterium | reverse complement strand
AGATGATGTGGCCTCAACTTCAAAGGTTGCCCCAAAGTCTGACCCAAAGTCTGACAAGGACAAAGAATATGAACAAGCAGAAGCAGTTACTCAAAGTGCAGAAGCTGAAGTTGCACAAAAAGAATCAGATTCACCCCTAGCAGAGGCTGTTGCTAAGGCCGAGGCAGAAGCTAAAATTGAGGAAAAAGTTGAGTTAAAAGTAGAAGCTGCTGAAAAAGTTTAAGGATGATGTATGGTTAATTCGTCAGAAAAAACACCAATGGCAGTAGAAAATGCTGCCGACACAGTGGAAGAAAAAAGCACTTTGACAGAAGGTGCGGTTGAAGAAATAGCAAGTGATAGTGCTGCTAGTGTTTCTGCTAATTCTTCTTCTGACGGTGATTTTAATACATCTATTTTTGATGATGGGGCTTGGGATGGCACTGAAAATACTGCTACAACAAGCTCCAACGAGCAAATGGTCGCTCATGAGCTAAGTAATGCTGAACAAGAAGAAGCTTCAAGTGCACAACAAGAAAATCAGACTGAAAATGATGTCACAAAACGCACGCCTCCTCCACGCAAGACACCAGAAGAGCGCGGTATTTTACCTCATATGGAGGAGGAAGAACAAGAGCGTGGCATGACGCTTATGGAACACCTACATGAATTGCGGGTTAGGTTTGTACGTTCTTTCATTGTAATTGGTTTAGCATTTGCAGTATGTTATACATTTTCAGAGCAATTGTTTGCAGAACTTTGCAAACCACTGCTCGCTGCTCTTCCAGAAGGTTCAAAGTTAATTTTTACAGCCTTGCCAGAAGCCTTTTTTGTGTACTTAAAAGTAGGCTTGGTTGCAGCTGTGTTTGTGGCAAGCCCTTATTTATTTTATCAAATATGGTCTTTCATTGCACCTGGTCTTTATGATGATGAAAAAAAGTTCGTTGTACCCATAGCTATTATTTCAGCCATATTTTTTGTGTCTGGCGCAAGCTTTTGTTTTTTTGTGGTGTTTCCTTATGCATTTACTTTTTTTGTGGGCTTTGCCAGTGAAGAAATTGCAGCCATGCCATCACTTGGTGAGTATTTAGGATTTTCGTTAAAATTACTCATTGCCTTTGGGCTTATTTTTGAAATGCCATTATTTACATTTTTCTTGTCGCGCATGGGCATAGTCACAGCAGAAAAAATGCGCAATTTTAGGCGTTATGCTGTGCTGTGCATTTTTATTGTAGCGGCAATTTTAACCCCGCCAGATGTAATATCACAGTTGCTCATGGCAATGCCCATGATGATCTTATATGAAATAAGTATTGGAGTTGCCGTGGTTTTTGGCAAAAAGAAGAAGTCAGAACCGCAAGATGACGATTCAGGCGAAGATGAAGAAGTAGCTAAAAATAAAGCCGAAGCTTAAATGTAAACTGACTATTGAGTAGGTTCGACTTTAATTTAGACTGGCTTTTTTAAGATAATTTTTTCGAGGGTTGGGAATTTTTTGCAATAAACCTTCAAACATATATCCCTGCCGTGAAATACAGGAGAGATTATGAGTCAAAAGCGTACAGCAAAGGTCGCTCGCACGACCAAGGAGACCAAGATAAATACAGTCTTGACTGTGGATGGAAGTGGTAAGATTGACGTTAACACTGGTTTTGGTTTGCTAGATCACATGTTAACCCTAACAGCATTTTGGGCTGGCTTTGACTTGGAGTTAACTTGTGAGGGTGACTTACATATAGATGCTCACCATAGTGCTGAGGATGTTGGCTTATGCTTTGGGCAAGCCATGGCTGACGCCTTGGGTGAGCGCAAGGGCATTGTGCGTGTGGGACATGGGCGAGTGCCAATGGATGAAGCTTTAGCCGATGTTACCATAGATATTTCTGGTCGTCCTTGGCTTGAGTGGCGTGGCGATGAATTATTGCCACCGCTTTTAGCTGGTGAGGAGCGCGACCTCTGGCGCGAACACTATAAAGCATTTGTGTCAGCGTCACGCATGAATATTCATGTGAGTTTTTTATATGGTAAAAATGGACATCATTTACTTGAGTCTGCGGCCAAGGGGCTTGGGCTTGCATTGGCAGCTGCCGTGCGTGTGGATGGTCAAAAAATAAGAAGCACTAAGGGAGGGCTGGATTAATGCGCATAAGAAATTTTTATTTATTATTGGTGGTGCTGTGCATTTCATGTTTGTTAGTTGCATGTCAAAAAAGTATGAAGGATGTCGAGCGAATTGGCTATGTCATTCCTTTGGACCTAAAGGTTGGTGTTGTGCCATTTAACCAGCCAAGAACCACAAGTGAGCTTATTGCTGGAAGTATTCCACCCTCACAAGGTGTAGTCCCAAAAGATGTAATGGCTCGTCTTGATATTACAATGCGCGCTAAGCTATTTGAAACAAAGCGCAATTATAATTGGCTAGCAGCTCCGCTTAGCATTTCCGTAAGTGACTATAGTGAAGCTGAAAGTCCTAAGGCCTTTGAATTCTGGCTTGATTATGGCCGTGAGTACAAGGTGGATTTTTTAATAGTACCACAAATTTTAAATTGGCATCAGCGTGCAGGCTCAAGGGCTGGAGTTACAGAATCTGCCCATTTAAGAGCTGAATTTTTCTTAATAGACGTGCGTAATGGTCGTATTTTCCGCCACTCAGTATTTGAGGAAAAACAAGTGGGCTTAGTTGACGATATTTCACGTTTAGGTAGTTTTTTCAAACGTGGTGCTGGATGGGTTACTGCTGAAGAATTAACAGAAGAAGCAATCGAAAAAGCAGTGGTTGAGCTAGGATTAAAATGATTATATTTCCAGCTGTAGATATTAAAGATGGCAAGGCAGTACGCCTAAAGCAAGGGCGTGCTGAGCAGAGCACAGTTTTTGAAAATGACCCCATCAAAGCGGCTTTAGCTTGGCAAAATGCCGGAGCTAAATGGCTACATGTGGTTGACCTTGATGGTGCATTTGATGGTTTGCCAGTAAGCGCAAAGGTTGTGGCCTCCATCTGTAAAGAGCTTAATATACCTGTGCAGTTGGGCGGCGGTATAAGGAATATGGATATAGCCAAGGCTTACTTTGATGCTGGTGTAAATAGACTTATTATTGGTACAATGGCCTTGGAAAACCCTGAAATGTTTAAAGAACTTTGCAAGATGTATCCTGAGCGCGTAGGTGTTTCTCTTGATGCTGAACATGGTGAGCTTAAAACAAAGGGTTGGGTCGAGGGAGTTGGACTAAGTGTTGATGATGTTTTGCCACGTTTGCATGCTGATGGTGCAGCCTTCATTATTTATACAGATATTGCTAGAGATGGTATGCAAAGTGGGGTAAATGTTGAGGCAATGCAACACATTTGTGCACTTTCAACCTTGCCAGTTATTGCTGCTGGTGGGGTTAGTACCATTGAAGATATTAAGGCTTTATACCCATTAAGTGTAAGCGGCTCTTTGCAAGGGGCCATAAGTGGACGGGCTTTGTATGAAGGCACGCTAGATCTTGCAGAGGGTATGGCTTGGATAGGAAACCAGAAATAATAGTTTATTTTTAAAATGAATTATAATCCCATGTGATTGATAGATTGCATGGGATTTTTCATTTATTGCCTTTGCACATGCAGTGCATAGTGTAAAAATGTGCAAAAAATAAAGACACAATCTATTGTACTGAGTCTTTTGGAGCATTGACGACAGTCAATGTGACCAAAAATCAAGAATAGGTGGAGCTTTGCTTCGCCGATAACTGATTGATTTTTTTTGGTTTTTGTCTTGCGCAGCTAAATTTTCTAGCACATGCAAATTTACTGCAAAAGCACAAAAATAAAGTTGAAAAATAATTGTGCAGGACTCTTAAATATGTTGCATACGCTTATGAGAGGCATGAAACCAAGGCTTGAAAGGAAAATAAAATAAAAACCCCATATGTTAAATGCATACGGGGTTTTTTGGGAGTATGAACTTCATCGCCTAGGTTGAATAATCACCACGATTAAATTTAAATTTTTCTGTGGTGGCTAGTATTTCAAGCTCATTAACCAAACCTGCAAGTTCATTGTTTTGTTCAAGCAAATCACCAGATTGATGCTTGAGTGTTTGTACATGTGATGCAACATCTTCCAACGCTGTGTAGGCATCACGCAAATTACCATGCCTTGGCTCACGCAAAGTGTTAGCATATTGATCTAACATATCCATGGTGCTTGAGGCTTGGTTAAAAGCTTCAGCACTGGAAATGCCGCCTTCCCCAGATGTGGAAATATTTTCCGCATCCATTAGCAAAACTTGGTTGGCAAGACTTGCTTGAACTCCCGGTGGAGGAGGGGCTGTTTGTATGCCTTTTTCTGCGCCGCCAAGGGTAACTTCCTGCTGCAAAGTGGCTTCAAAATCGCCTAATCCTTCACTTTTTGAAGTAGGTGATTTCTTTGCTTGAAGCTCCTGTTGTTTAAGCAGAGCTTGTAATTGTTCTGTGCGTATGTCCATATCGCCTCCAGACCTTGGCGTTAATAAATTAAAAGATGCAAAAACTTTGCCATAAGTGTAATAAAATTAAATTGCTAAAATAACATATTTTTTAAAAACTTTAGAGGAAAAGATTGCCGCATGTCTGCCATTGAAAGTTAATTTAAAAATGCATAAACATACTATATCCTGCATTAAGGGACTTGTCTATATTTGCAAAAAGCACTATTATGAACAAATGATGGTTAAAGAACATCCAAATCAATAAATTGTGAGGAAAGTATGAAAGAAATTAAAAAAATTCTTTGCGCTGTTGACTTGTCAGATCATAGCAAATCCATTGCAGAATATACCATATTGCTTGCAAAAGCCACTGGTGCAGAAGTTTTGGTGGTTTATACTGCACCATCTCTTAGCCAATATGTGGGTTTTCATGTGCCGCCAAACACCATTGAAAATTTCGTTGGTGAGATTGTTTCTGGCGCTGAAAAATCCATGGACAATTTTGTGTCCGAAAACTTTCCGGGCATTAACGCCAAAAGCCATGTGTTAATAGGATATGCTGCCGAAGAAATTGTTCGTAAAGCTGAGGAAGAAAACGCAGATTTAATAGTTATGGGCACTCATGGTCGTAAAGGTCTTGACCGCATTCTATTTGGTTCTGTTGCAGAAAAAGTGGTTAAAAATGCAAAACCACCGGTGCTTACTGTGCGCCCACAATAATTTTACACTAGCCAAGCTTAAAGTTTTTTAGGCTTGGCTTATTTTTAATGCATATGTCAAAAGATAAATATAATACACATTCAATACGTCCTGAAATTAAAGCCTTAAAGCCATATGTGCCAGGTTTAAGTGTTGCTGAAATTCGCGAGCGATATAATTGTTCGCAAGTAATTAAAATGGCAAGTAATGAAAATCCTCTTGGCACATCACCATTTGTACAGGAGCGTCTTAGCAAAGCAGTGGGTTCTGTGTATAGTTATCCACAAGGCGGTAACCCTCGCTTGGTAAAAGCTCTTGCAGACAAGCACGGCGTAGACAAAAGCCGTATTGTGGTGGGCAATGGATCAGATGAAATTATTGACCTGCTAATGCGTGTTTGTTGCGTGCCGGGAAAGCATAATATTGTATGTTTTAGGCCATGTTTTGGAATATATACAACGCAAGCACATATTGCTGGCATTGAGCTTCGTCAAAGATCGCTAAATGATGATTTTTCATTTTCATTTAGTAAGCTTTTGAAAGTAGTTGATAAAAATACGTCAATTGTGTTGATCACCACTCCTGATAATCCCTCTGGTTTTTGCCCTAAGGCCGATAAGGTATTAGAATTTGCAAATAAGTTACCAAAGCGTTGCCTACTTGTAATTGACGAAGCCTATATGGATTTTACTGATGAAAAAAAATACTCACTTTTGGCAAAACAAAACGATTTGAAAAATGTTGTGTTTTTACGCACGTTTTCCAAGAGTTATGGACTTGCTGGCTTACGTCTTGGCTATGGCATTTTGCCATCCATGCTCAGCGAATATATGTGGCGCACACGTTTGCCATTTTCAGTTAATATTTTGGCAGAGGAGGCCGGGCTTGCAGCGCTTGAGGATGAAGTGTTCTATCAAAAAACCATTGAAGTTGTACGCAAGGGTCGTGAGCAATTAAGTAAAGGCCTTAAAAAATTAAATTGCACCGTGTATGAAAGTCATGCTAACTTTATAATGTTTGAACCACCTGAAAATGCACATGAAATTTTTGAAGCTCTATTGCATCAGGGTATTATTATACGCCCATTAAAAAGCTATAGTTTGCCGCAATTTTTAAGAGTGAGCGTTGGCACAGAGCAAGATAATAAAACATTTTTGGCATGTATTAAAGAGATTCTTGCATGAGTATTTTGCCCATTGTTACACTGGATGGCCCAGCAGGTGTTGGTAAGACAACGCTTGCCAAGTCCGTGGCAGAAAGTCTTGGCCTTTCATATTTAGATACAGGGGCCATGTTTCGCTGCCTTGCGTTAAAACTTGGCGAAAATGTGAAATCCATGTCCGAAGCAGAAATTATAGAAAAAACTTCTCATTGGACCTTCACTCTTTCTGGCATAGGTGTAAATAGTGTATTGAGCTGCAATGATGTGCCCATTGGTAATGAAATTCGCACCGAGGCTGTAGGCATGCTAGCCTCAAATCTTGGGGCGGTGCCTATTGTTCGTGAAATTCTTAAAAATTCACAACGAAAATTAGGTCATGATATAGCACTGGTTGTGGAAGGTCGTGACATGGGCACTGTGATTTTCCCAACGGCACGCTTTAAGTTTTTTTTAGATGCAAGCCCAGAAATACGCGCAGTTAGAAGAATGTTACAGCTAGAAACCCAAGGGCACTCAGTGGACTTGCTACAACTCACAGAGCAAATACGCACCAGAGATGAACAAGATCGCAATAGGATAATTGCACCATTGTGTGCAGCTCCAGATGCAATTATTATTGATACATCAACGCTAAATGTGGATGAGGTTTTGGAATCAATCTTAAATTCCATTGATGAATGTGGCGGATTATAATTAGGCTAAACAATTTTCATTTTGTTTTATAAACACATTGACCTTAAATTGCTACTTTTAAAAAATATCTGTAAACTCTGTCTTGCTTGCGCCTGCGAATTTTTGGCAAAATCTGCCTTATAATCGAGTTTTTTGTAGTCATAAATTTGGCCTCACTCTAGGTATAAATTTCCTCCTCCATTTCATTAAAAATATAATACACTAAAATTACAAATAATTTTGTTTGTGGCACGTTCTATGCATATCCTCAGCAAAGACTTGTGGCATTGGGCCGCTTGTTATGAAAATTAACTTTAACCACCATCCACGGGGAGGATGCTATGAGCAGCCATCTTGATTATGAAATTAACAAAGAATTAGGCGAATGCTACCTATTTATGGGCGATTTGGACAAGGCTGAAGAATACTATCGTAAAGCCATTGCCAGCAACAACACCTATGTAGCTCCCTATCTTGGTCTAGCTACCATTTCTGTACAAAAAGGTAAGCTTGATGAAGCTATGGTACTTTATACCAAGGCATCAACAATTGAGGTTACTGATAAAACTTTAACAGGAATGGGCCTTGTTTATATGGAACAAGAAGAACATGAAAAAGCCTATGAACATTTCTCTCGTGCACTTGATATGAATGCCGAGAATATTATTGCCCTTAATTGCTTAGTGCGTGAAGGTCATCACTTGGGCCGTCTTGAAGATGTTGTACCTGCGCTTGAAGCAAGTATGAGTGTTTCTAGCGAAGTAAATGCCATTAAAGTAAGCCTTGCAGGTATACTTATGGCGCTTGGTCGCACAGATGAAGCAAAAGTACATTTAGAGGCAGTGCTTGGCCTTGACCCAAATAATGAAAATGCTCGTGAACTTATTAATAGCATGGCAGCTTAGTTGTCGTGTATAGCAAAATCCATTGGATTGAGCTAGATATAGGGTTTATACCCTAGTATAGAGATTCCCTCCCCACATGATTTTTCGGCCAATGGCTGAGAGCTTTGGCCGAAAAATCCCTAAAGAGAGGGAAACCCACTCGCAGGATGCATAGGGGGTTGTCATGGAAGACAAAATCAAAACGCAAGGACGTTAGGCCTTGCGTTTTGATTTTGGATTCAGGAGCATAGCGATGCGAGCAAAAATCAAGAGCAATGCGAGCTTTGCTTGCATGTTAAGCGATTGATTTTTGTATGGCTAGATTAGTTAAAATCAAAACGCAAGGACGTTAGGCCTTGCGTTTTGATTTTGGATTCAGGAGCA
>CAYJOP010000045.1:0-7022 GCA_964371835.1 uncultured Desulfovibrionaceae bacterium | reverse complement strand
AAAATCAAAACGCAAGGACGTTAGGCCTTGCGTTTTGATTTTGGATTCAGGAGCATAGCGATGCGAGCAAAAATCAAGAGCAATGCGAGCTTTGCTTGCATGTTAAGCGATTGATTTTTGTATGGCTAGATTATTATCCGCTCGGTCGCTAAATTTTGTTTGATGAAATCGTAAGTGCCAATCTGAAAACCATATTTTGACTATTCCCCTTATTTTATATAATGAGTTATATGACGAAATTAATTATAACTAGTTAGTATATTGATATAAAAATTTTTTTCTTGCATTTTTAAAACTTTTAAAGCATGTTGCCTGCATCATGCGTTGTTACATGTGCAACAGCGAACCATATTAGCATTTTATTTTACGGAGTTTAGCATGACACGCAAAGACCGTACCGAAGGTATTTACAGTCGTAAGGAAGTTTTGGATGAGAGTGAACGCAGGCAATATTGCCTTATTCAACTAAAAGATCTTTTATCTTATGCTTATCGTTATTCCGAAGATGTAAAAAAACGCTTTGACCGTGCCCAATTTAACGTTGAAAAATTCAAAACCGTTGCGGATATTAAGCATATCCCCATCTTGAAGAAAAAAGAATTAATATTTTTACAATCTATGGGACCACGCCTTGGTGGTTTGCTTACCAAGGATATTGGCGATTTGAAACGTGTGTTTCTTTCACCTGGTCCAATTTTTGACCCAGAAGACAGAGGTGATGATTATTGGGGTTATACAGAGGCTTTCTATGCTGCTGGTTATCGCCCTGGTGATACTGTGCAGGTTACATTTAACTATCATCTTTCTCCAGCAGGGTTAATGTTTGAAGAACCATTGCGTAATCTTGGTTGTGCAATTGTTCCTGCAGGTCCGTCTGATGCTTCAACTCAGCTTGATATTATGCAAAAATTGCGAGTATCTGGTTATGTGGGCACGCCAAGTTTTCTTATGCACCTTGCTCAAAAGGCAGAAGAAAAGGGCCTTAACCTGCGTAAAGATTTGTTCTTGGAAGTGGCCTTTATGACAGGCGAGCGTCTATCTGAAAAAATGCGCAGCCAGCTGGAAAAGAAATACGATTTACTATTGCGTCAAGGTTATGGAACGGCAGATGTTGGTTGTATTGGTTATGAATGCTTCCATAAAAATGGTTTGCATGTGGCTAACCGATGCTTTGTGGAAATTTGCCATCCTGACACTGGCATACCGTTGAAAGATGGAGAAGTTGGCGAAATTGTGGTCACAGCATTTAATAAAACTTATCCACTTATTCGCTTAGCAACTGGTGATTTATCGTTTATAGATCGTGCACCGTGTAGTTGTGGTCGCACCAGCCCTCGCCTTGGAACCATTGTGGGCCGAGTTGACACAACTGCTCGCATTAAGGGTATGTTTGTATATCCGCATCAGGTTGAGCAAGTAATGAGCCACTTTGATGAAATTAAGCGTTGGCAAATTGAAGTTACTAATCCAGGCGGCATTGATGAAATGGTGCTCTATGTGGAAACTAGTGAATTTACTCGCGAAGATGAATTGTTGCATCAATTCCGTGAAAAAATTAAACTGCGTCCATCATTAAAGACACTAGCTCCTGGTAGTTTGCCACCGCAAATTAAACCCATAGAAGATAAACGCCAGTGGGATTAGTTGGCATTAATTTCATATGGGTACAGAAATTGAGCGTAAGTTCCTTGTATGTGGTGAGCCATGGAAAGACCTTGGCATAGTGGGCATGCAGATTGTTCAGGGCTATTTAAGTACTGAACGTGCGCGTACTGTGCGAGTGCGAATTTGTGGTGATGATGCGTATATTACCATAAAAGCGCCACTTGCCGAGCATGAATTTGCGCGTAGTGAATATGAATATGCCATACCGTTTGATGAAGCTCAGTTAATACTTAATAACTTAGCCAAAAAACCACTTATTGAAAAAGTACGCTACCACATCCCTTGTGCAGAAATGACTTGGGATGTGGATGTGTTTCTTGGGGAAAATGCTGGACTAGTGTTGGCTGAAATAGAACTTAATAGCGAAGGGCAAAGCTTTGTTAAACCAACATGGCTTGGTGAAGAAGTTACAAACGATAGAAGATATTTAAATAGTTCACTTAGCATTGCTCCTTATTTGAGTTGGATTACGAAAGAAACTAATAAAAGAGATTAATATGCCGCATAAAGGCCCACATATATCAATTCCAGCAAACTATGTTGTAAACCGTATTTTACGCATTAATGTGAGCGATTTTGAAGAATGGCCAGAGTCTGTGCGCAATCTTGCAATTAGTATTGCTGAAGAATTGTTTCTTGTTGCCTACAATCCCTTTATTAACGCTGAAACAGTTCGTCAAAGCGTTCAAAGCCGATATAGTTCCCAATCTTTAGCACTTGCTCACCATTATGCCACAAGCATTGGCGAAGGCATTACCATGTTTTGGTCTGCCCATAATGCTGAAATGGCCTTTCGTGATGAATTAATAGAAGAATTTAAAAAAATCATGCCTGAGGAATGTATAGTGCTTCGGCCTGGGGCTTTGGTTGAAAATGCAACAGATGCCACAGACCTACGCATGGAATTACCATTATGCGTGGTTGAGCCTAATGATGCTGAACAGGTGGCAGCCTTGGTGCGCCTTGCTAATGATAAAAAATTTGCCTTGATACCTCGTGGTGGAGGTTCTGGTATGACTGGTGGGGCTGTGCCAGCGAGAAAGCGCACTGTTATTGCAAATCTTACACGCCTAACCACCATTGACCCCATTGATATAGAGGCCATGACTATCACTTGTAAGGCTGGTGTTTTAACACATGAGGTTATTAAGGCGGCAGATGGCAAGGGATTTTTCTTTTCAGTTGATCCTGCATCCAAGCTGGCATCTACCATTGGCGGTAATATTGCAGAAAATGCTGGCGGACCTTGTGCCTTTGAATATGGCACAACCCTTGATAATCTTTTGTGGTGGCAGATGGTTACACCTACGGGTGAAATAATTACCGTTGAGCGTAAAAATCATCCACGACATAAGATTTTAGCAGATGAAACTGCCATATTTGAAATTAAGGACGTTTCTGGTGGTGTGCGCAGTGTTGTGCAATTACAAGGAAATGAAGTTCGTTTGCCTGGTCTTGGTAAGGACGTTACCAATAAAGCCCTTGGCGGTTTGCCTGGTGTGCAAAAAGAAGGTGTAGACGGCATAATTACCCAAGCTTGCTTTGTCTTGCATCCAAAACCTAAACATTCAAGAGTTATGGTTTTGGAATTTTTTGGGCGTTCCATGCATACAGCGGCAGTGGTTATACAAGAACTTGTGGCATTTAGAGACAAAGTGCGTAAAGATGGCGATTATGCAAGTCTTTCTGCATTGGAAGAATTTAATGCTAAATATGTTCAGGCCATTGAATACAAAAGAAAATCAGAAAAGTTTGATGGTGATCCAATTTCTGTAATTATTTTACAATTGGATGGAGATGAGCCTCATTTGCTTGATAACTGCGTGACCAAAATTGTAGAAATTGTAAATAAGCATGACCATGTAGACATTGCTGTGGCAACTAATGCAAAAGAATCTGCACTTTTTTGGGAAGATAGGCACAAACTCTCCGCCATTGCCAAACGCACTTCTGGCTTTAAGATGAATGAAGATGTGGTCATACCCATTGAGCGCATCCCTGATTTTGCACTTTTTCTTGAACAATTAAACCTTGAGTGTGCGGCCGCGTCTTTTCGTTTTGCTTTACAATCAGTAGGTCGATTAACTGGTTTTGCACTGGAAGATAAAGAATTTAATAAAGAATTTTCCTATGCATCCAAGGGTGCAAGGGGAGATGTGGCAGCTACAGATTTTAGCGATGAAGAAATGATTATGCGTTCGGTATTGTTCTTAAAAAATTTGGAAGAAAAATACCCACACCTTAAACGCAAAATAAAAGCTATTCAAGACTATATGCAAGCAAGTCGCATTGTTGTAGCAAGTCACATGCATGCTGGTGATGGTAATTGCCATGTGAATATTCCTGTAAACTCAAGTGATCACCGCATGCTTGAAGAGGCGGAAAAAGTTGCAGCAAGGGTTATGCAAACAGCTATGGAAATGGGAGGTTCTGTTTCTGGTGAGCATGGTATTGGCATAACCAAGATTGCTTTTTTAAGTAAGGATAAAATTGATGCTTTGCGCAATTTTAAGGAGCGTGTAGACCCACGCGATATATTAAATCCTGCAAAGTTAATCCAAAATGAGTTGCCTGTTAGACCATTTACCTTTTCATTTAACCGCTTAATTGGTGATATTAGTGAAAGTGGTTTGCCAAGTAAACTTCAATTAATAGAGTTGCTTGGAGCAGTGCAAAACTGCACAAGGTGTGGCAAGTGTAAGCATGTTTGCCCCATGACCTATCCTGAGCGCTCCATGCAGTGGCATCCTCGTAATAAAAACATGGTGCTTGGTATGTTGCTGGAAGCAATTTACTATACGCAGGTAAATACTGGACGCCTTGATGAAGGTTTGCTTGGGCATATTAGAACCATGGTTGAACATTGCACGGCTTGTGGACGTTGCACAGCCGTTTGTCCTGTAAAAATTCCTTCAGGTGAAGTTGCTTTAGCTTTGCGTAGAACTCTTGAAGATGAAGGCATGGGTGGTCATCCATTAAAAGCAAGTATTCTTACATGGTTGGTTAAGCAACCTCAGCAGCGTGTGCCAAAAGTAGCAAAAATGGCTTCACTAGGTCAAAAAACGCAAAATAAAATGCTTAATTTTGTGCCCAAGTCTTGGAGAGCACGCTTCCAAAGCCCAGTTTTTGCAACCAAGGGGCCAAAGATTGGTTACACAAATATTTATGAATCACTAAAATTACAGCGCGGACATATGTTTATGCCAGAAGGCGTGGATAAACCAAAGCCTGCTGTATTATATTTTCCTGGTTGTGGCGGAGCATTATTTTATGATCGTATAGCTATGTCATCAATTTTATTGCTACTTAAAGCTGGTCACAGTGTTATTATTCCGCCAAAGCATATGTGTTGTGGTTATCCATTGTTAACTGCTGGCATGGAAAAACCATATCGTAGAAATAGAGAAGCCATTAAGAAATCTTTATTAACTATTATAGAAGAAGCTAAAACCCATGGCCTTAATCCACAATATATTGCCACAGCTTGTGGTACATGTCTTGATAGTTTGGAGCGTATGGAATTTTTTGCAGGGCAAGCGCTTGAGCAGGTTTCTGTAATACAGCTAGCTATGCAAGGTATTGAACCCACAGCAAATTTAGACGGAGCACCTCGACTGTATCACGGTGCATGCCATGGCGAATGGGCTGGTGTCAAAGGCATCAAGGGGCGTGATAAATTGTTGAATGCCCTATCCAATTTCACTGGTGCAAATTTTGTTGTATCTGCTGGCTGTTGTGGTGAGTCTGGTATGGGTGCCATGACCTCACCAAGCATTTATAATGTTTTGCGTGATCGTAAATGCAAGGACATTGAGCAAGCTTTACAACATTATGCAGGACCTGTGCTTGTGAGTTGTCCATCTTGTAAGATTGGAATTGGCAGGGTTTTACTGCTGCTTGAACAAAAAAGAGATGTATTTCATCTTTGTGAATGGGTTGCCAAACATCTTTTTGGCCCAGATTGGCGCTTTGCTTTTAGAAAACGAATTAATGAAACCAAAGGCCCTGTTCGCAAAATAAGTGTTGATAGCCTGTAAGCTTGATAAAAATTCAACTCGTAAGCTTTACTTTAGTTGGCGGCTAACGTTCATAAAAGTGAAGTTGTTGTAAATTAGAAAACCCCTTCATATTATTATATAATATGAAGGGGTTTTGCATTAGTGTGTTAAAGTTTTAGAAGCTGAAACGTAGACCAAGGCTAACTTCGTGAGCACTGGTTGAAGTTTCAATGTCATAGTCATTATTTTGCTTATTGCTGTCGGTGGTAGAAAGGTAGCGATAACCCAAGTCTGCTGTCACTTGTTCGTTGATGGAATAACCAACGCCGCCGCCCACATTCCATGCAAATACGGTATCGTCCATGTTGCCATCATAATTGCGCCCAGCAACAGTAATGTCATAACCACCGCTCATGAAGGCAGCTCCGATTCCTGCACCAACATATGGTGTGAATGCAGAGTCATTGTAAAAATCATAATAGAAGTTCACAAGCAAGGTTTGCATGTTGTAGTAGGTGTCTGATTCGTAGCCAGTGCCAGACTCATCTTTGTACATATTGCCGCGGAAAGCATATTCAATTTCAGTACGAATAGGAGTGTCAGAATTGGCATAAAAATCATACCCTAGAAAAACACCACCACCAAGGGTGCTTTGAGATTCAGAGCTGCTGAACAAGCCGCCGCCCCAAGAAGTTTGGTAGCTATATAATAGCTTACCACCGACATACAAGCCATTAATTTCAGCAGCAGCTGGTACTGCAAAAACTAAGCTTAATAACATTGTTAAAAATAGACGTTTAATCATATTTCCTCCGATAGTCAGATTTTAGAATTATAAATCTGAGATAATATTTATTGGCGAATGTGCCCTCCACCACACTTGTAGCTCAAGCAAGACTATAAATGGCTTGCACAATATTTTGCTACAATGCGCGAATCAACCAATCCCTAAATTGCAGGGATGCTAAATCATAATGTAGCAAGCAAAATTCGTGCCTAAGATGTTTGACTTGGTAAAGGAATAAATAAATTTTAAATGAAAAAGCTGTGATAAAAGAAAATATGCCAATTTTATACTAAAATTTAAATAAAAAATCATATTAATAAGAGTGAATAGTTGACTGAAAAAAATTAATTGTAATGGCAGATGAGCCTTGCTAGGAAAATTTGTACAGAAAGTTGACATATATAATCAGAACTTGAGGAGTCAATGAAAGATACATTAGTGATCTTTGTTTGCCATTAAAATGACAACTTTGACTAATTTAAATGGCATGAGTTGAAGACAAAGCTAACAAAGTGGGTTTTGAGCCAGTAAGTAGTCGGCACTGAAAAAGCACATAACACAACGAAAACAAA
>CAYJOP010000044.1:0-15807 GCA_964371835.1 uncultured Desulfovibrionaceae bacterium | reverse complement strand
GGTCTAGCCGAGCTTAGCCGTGGCTTAAATCAGGTTATGGATGATTTGAAAGAGAGTAATTAGCCGACATTGAAAAACAGAATTTTTCTGCAAGAAGAAAATTACCAGAAATATGCGTATGCAATACGAGTTTCTGGTAATTTTTTGGTGCAAAAAGCATGGCAACAGCTTGTTTAGTGTAATTTATTATACTGGTGTAATGTTCAATATATCAAGGGCGTCAATTTCTTCGCTGGCAACTCTTGCAGCTTCAGAAAGCACACGTCCCTCTGATTCATTCCACTGTTCCAAAATTTGTTTTTTGAAGTCTTTACCAAAGGCATTAATTTGTTCGCTGCAAAGCTTTTCAAGGCGAGCCTCACGAAATAGCTTGCGACGTAAAATTGGCGGAATGGGCACATGAAGCACCTTTCCCACCACCAAACGGTCAAGCTTAAATACCTTCATAAGCACAAGCCCACTTAATCCAATGGTCATGGCAGTCATGGGCGCACCAGATGCAGCTAAAGCCGCAAGGCCAGGCCCTGCAATCATGGTGGCAAGCTCTGCCGCCTGTCTATCTTGTGAAAGGGTAGACTTGCCAAGCTCGTCTGCCATGCGCTTAATAAATTCATCCATTTCAAGCGAAAGCCATGTTTGCTCCAAGCGGTCAGGTATGACAGGAATACCCTTTTGGTGGAACCAGTTTTTAAGCTCTGTTCTGCAAGCATTAACAACATTACGCCCCATGCGGTTCATGGCGTCATCTAGCAGATGTCTAATGCGAGACTCCTCCTTAAGCATGGCTGTAGCAACACCCTCCATAAGCTTGGACACAGCTCCGCCTTGCTCACGGTAGCGTCTAAATTCAGGTAATAAAATTACTTGGCGTAAAAAATCACCCACCTCCAACAATAGTTCTTCAGAACCCTGCTCAAGGGTTTGTTGTATGGCTTTGCGGCGGATATTTTCATCCATAAAGGTTGGCAGTTCAAGTTGTAAGGCTTTGCGGCCTTCCTTCAAATGTTCAGCCAGCATGGTGTATTGTGCAAGGCCTTTGGCAATGTCGGCATAAGGCTCATCTCCAAATAGGAGTTTTGTGCGCTCACCAAGGGTTTGCAGCACAATATCTTGTACAAAAGGCCATGCACTACTGCCACCTGTGAGTAAAACTAAGGGCATATCGGCAAGGGGTGAGTGTTTTTCTTGGCGGGCGGCTTTTAAGGTTTCAAGCAAAATGTCTTCAAACCACGAAATAAGGTCAACTCGTTTACCCTCCAACAGTCCAATACCACGAGGAGATAGGCCAGAGCGCTGACCATGTTCCATTAGCAATTGCAAAAATTTTGGTGATGCCATATAAGCACCAGCTTTTGCTAAGAAATCATCCCAAGTGAAGTTTTCAATATAGGCGGCAGACTCTTGCACTGCCTTGCCATCAAAATAGCTCCAGCGAACTCGCACCGTGATGCTTTTTGTTCTATCCACATTCATGGCTGCGGAAAACTCTTCCTTAGCCCTGCGGCAAGCCACCCAATGCACATAATAGTCGTTATTCTCAGCAATTAAGCGTTTCTCTAGCTTTGGATTATGCTCAAGTAATATTTGATAAAACAAATCATCAAAAAGCCTGCCACCATAAAGCATGTCGCCATGTCTGCCAGCTATGTCAGCACGGCGTAAATATGCAAGGTCACATGTGCCACCGCCAAAATCAACTGTTAGCACACCACGAGCTGCAAGGGATGGCGGCAAAGCACCCTTTGCAATATAGTGCAATACAGCACCCACAGGCTCACGCAAAAATTGGGCTTTGTCCCAGCCAGTTTCTTTAAGGCATGAGCGTAGGGTTTGCTGGTAGTGATTTTCAGCCTGTGAAGGAATGCCCACAAGTATGCGCTCATGCGGTGTTACTCTTGAGCGCAAAAGGCGTAAAAAATCTATCATCCAAGCTTTAGCATCATCACGCACAGCAATATCTGGTTTAAATTGGCTGTGGAGAGTGTAGTTTTTGCGCTCAGTGCTGGTTGATTCACCAAATTCATACTCTGCGGCAGAACCAATTAAAAATGGTTGATCATTCTTGTATAATATAATGGTGGGCACAGCTCCACCAAGGGCGGCATTATGCCATTCAGCTGGCTTTACAATGCTAACCTTATCTTGCTCGCATGAGGCTATGCAAGTGTTGCTTGTGCCTAAATCCATAGCTGTAATACGCATGTTATTGCTCTTAGTATTGCTCATTATCGTACTTTCCGCACAGTGCCTTTTTTTACCACCACGTTATTTTCCAAAATGGCAGGCTCGTCCACATAACAATTATCGCCAATTTCTATATGGCCAAGAGGGGTGTAATGCTCAAGCATATCCTTGCGCCAAACAAGCGCACCCACATCTTGTGAAGTTTGCAGTCCAAGGCGGCTTAACCTTTCCAATAACCATTGTTGTTGGGCTTGGGGCAATTCTGCTGAAAATGAATAAATTTCTCTGCCCACTTGTTGCCATTCTTTACGGCTGGGGTCGTTCTTTATATTGTCAATTTCCATTAAAAGTGAGGCCGCAAGTTCAGCGTTTACCCACCAATTACTGGCAGCAACCTCTAATTTTTGGGCAAAGTCATCTTTGTCAAAGCTTTTTGGTCTTTTTAATAATAAAGCAATGAGGCCCA
Source organism: uncultured Desulfovibrionaceae bacterium (assembly GCA_964371835.1). Taxonomy (GTDB): domain Bacteria; phylum Desulfobacterota; class Desulfovibrionia; order Desulfovibrionales; family Desulfovibrionaceae; genus CAYJAD01. Next base: position 13,157 of record CAYJOP010000044.1, on the reverse strand, counting down.
CAAAGCCCAAAACCCCATAGGTATTGGTAAATATATTAAGAACATCGCCTCTATTTAAGAATGCGCCCAGTGATTCCAATAAATGCACAAGACCAACTCTGCCGCTAAAAAAATCACGCACAATACTAAGGCCAAGTAAGCCAAACCAAGTAATAGTAAATATTTTACGAGCTTTTGACCATTTATACACGCCCCAAGGTAGAGTTAGCGTACCCTTATTGGCTGCATGTAGAAGAAACTCTGAAAGCCAAAGCATGGAAGTTACGCCCAAAATTCCGCAAATAACCATGGAACTTGAGCCAAAGCTTAGGCTCTCCATCATGCTTAGGCCTTGACCTATGGCAGAGCCAAACAAAAGCCCTAGTATGGCAAGTAGTGCCGCACGCAAAGCAGATGGCTTAGCCTGCGGCCGAACAGTGGGTGTTTGTAGTGGGGGTAAGGCTTTACGCAAAATATCTGCATGATTTTCTTGCTTGTCCATTTGCATAAAATCATCGGTATCTGGCGAATATATTTGAATGATTTTATCAATCAAGCTACGGCGAATATCAAAGGAACAGCCTTGCAAACTTTGTTCGTCTGGCGTGCTTGGGAGCTTTTCCATGCTGGCTTGTACAAATTTTGATAAATCCGCTGCGGACAAATGCTTATGTTCCATTATGCTATTACCTCTTGCGGATAGATGCGCTCAATGCTTGCCTTAAATTCAGCAAAGCGGCCTTGCTCAATGGCAAGCCTAGCCTGGCGCACTAAATTTAAAAAATATGTTAAATTATGCAGGGAGTTTAGGCGGAAAGATAAAAGTTCCTTGCTCACATATAAATGGCGCAAATAGGATTTGGTAAAGGTGCGGCAAGTATAACAATTGCATTCTGGGTCTAGTGGGCTTTCGTCCTCGGCAAATTCTTTGCGTTTAATATTAATTTTGCCTTGCGAGGTGTACAAAGTGCCATTGCGCGCATTGCGTGTGGGTAGCACACAGTCAAACATATCAACGCCTGCAGCAATGCCATTGGTAATGTCAAGTGGTGTGCCAACGCCCATGAGGTAGCGAGGCTTGAGGCTTGGTAGCAATGGGGCTGTGTGGTATAAAAATTCCATCATTTCAGCCTTGCTCTCACCCACAGAGAGGCCACCAATGGCAAAACCGTCAAAATCTAGACCGCATAATTCTTCCACCGAGCGGGTGCGCAAGTCCTTAAAAAATCCACCTTGAGTTATGGCAAAAAGCAAGTTGTGGCCAGTGCCTTGCGGATAGGCCTCACGTGCACGTTTGGCCCAACGAGTGGTAAGAGCGAGGGATTTTTCTGTATAATTATAGTCAGCCCCATAGGGCACACATTCGTCTAAAACCATCATTATGTCAGAATTTAAATTGCGCTGAATTTTAACAACACTTTCTGGTGTAAATAAATGCTTTGAGCCATCAAGGTGTGAACGAAATTCTACACCCTCTTCGTTGATTTTGCGCAAGGAGCTTAGGCTAAACACCTGAAAGCCGCCGCTGTCTGTTAATATGGGCTTATCCCATGCAGAAAATTTGTGTAATCCTCCACGCCTTGCCACAAGTTCGTCCCCAGGGCGAAGGTAGAGGTGGTATGTGTTACCCAAGATAATTTCTGCTCCAATATTGTCTAAATCATCAGGGGCAATGGCTTTAACCGAGGCCACAGTGCCAACGGGCATAAATATAGGCGTTTGCACAATGCCGTGGGCTGTATGCAATGATCCTCTGCGAGCTGCGCCGTCTGTGGCTGTGATAGTGAATTTTCCAATGTCATTCATGTTTTTTATTTTATAGCAGTAAATGGGCATTGGCAAGTGTGATGGATGTGGCATTTTTTTTGTGGTGGATTTTGATTGTCTGAGTGTTGGCGAGGTGTTCTGTATTATTCTGTTGTTTGCTTTTGATAAGATAGAAGTTTTTTAATTAATCTGGTCTGTTCCCACAGGGGTAAGGACTTTAGGGGTCTGAAGGAACCTCACAAAAAAGGTTCCCTCAGGAGTTTTGGCAGCACTCTGAAGCCGATTTAATCGGCTTTCATTCAGGTACTAAACAACACTTACTGTATATACGTCGGAATATTTATAAAAACATTACGCGTAAAGGTAAGCATTCTTTCCATAATCCACGGTAGGGCCAGTAGCAGAGCCACAAACATGGAGAGTATTTTGGGAATAAATGTTAGGGTCATTTCTTGGATTTGTGTTGCAGCTTGGATAATACTTACCACAACACCCACAGTTAGACCCACAATCAGCATGGGTAGTGCCATCATTAGGCAAAGTTCAATGGCTTGGCGACCAAAACCAACAACAAATTCAGGAGTCATATTATCCTCGCTTACAGTATAAAGGAGTTTACTAAAGAACCCACAAGCAGGTTCCAACCATCAACCATTACAAACAATAATAACTTAAAGGGCATAGATACCATCATAGGCGGTAGCATCATCATGCCCATGGCTAAAAGTACGCTGGAAATAACCATATCTAACACCAAGAATGGGATGTAGATTAAAAATCCTATGGTAAATGCAGTCTTAAGCTCACTAATAACATAAGCTGCGGCTAGCATAATTGTAGGCACTTCATCTTTATTTTTAGGAGCTTCCATGCGAGAGATGGAATAGAATACAGAAATGTCTTTTTCTCTTGTGTGCTTAAACATATAGGCGCGCAAAGGAATTTGTGCACGATCCAATGCCACACGATAATCTATGGTTTCGCTTAAATATGGCTGCAGTGCCGTATCGTTTATTTGCTTACCCACAGGGTACATGATGATCACAGTCATAAATATGGCAAGGGATGCAAGAATTTGAGTGGGCGGTAATTGCTGAACGCCCATGGCTTGGCGTAAGAAACTAAACACAATAATGATACGGGTAAAGCTTGTTACCGTAAGCATAATGGCTGGAGCTACAGATAGAATGGTTAGTAAGAAAAGAATTTCAAGTAATACAGTTACCTTTTCAGGGTCAGAAGCACCACCTGAAAGAGTTAGCTGCAAGGGAGGCATGACAAGATCTTGAGCAGCCAATGCCAAACTAGGCATAAAGACTACAAAGAAAAGGCTACAAGCACTCGTCGTCAGATTTTTGGCGTTGAGCTTTGTCCATAAGTTCCTGAAAATCCATGTTATTTGCGTTGTTGTCATCTGTAGTTTCCTTCAAAAGGGTTATTTGGTGGTCTGTGACCCCAAGTAATAACCTCTTATTCAAAAACCGTACCACCATAAGACCTTTGCGGGGTCCGAGAGATAATTGACTTTCAACACGCAAACCATCACGGGGGAAGTCCCCTGGTTTTGGCATGAAATTAAAGCGACCATATTTACGCACAAGCCAGACAACACCCCAAAGTGCAGCCATTAAAATTAGCAAAGTTCCAATGGCTTGTATGTATCCACTCCAAGTAAAAGCACTCTCCATGGGCATGGGGTGAGTTGCGGCGGCTGTGGCTACTTGTTCTGTAATTTGGGAGGCAGATTGAGCCGCTTGGTTTGCACCCTCTGGTGCAGCGGTGACTGTTCCTTGAAAAACAGTGCCAGTAGAATCAGAACCGCTTTGCACAGCGGAACCTTGGGTAGCAGTTGCTGCCAGATCAGTTTTTTGAGTGCTTTGGGGCATATTTTTATCCAAGTTGTTTTACTCTTTCCATGGGGCTAATGATGTCTGTTAGACGCACGCCAAATTTTTCATTAATAACAACAGCTTCTCCTCGTGCTACTAATTTTCCATTGACGTAAACCTCAAGAGGTTCACCAGCAAGTTTGTTTAACTCAACAACAGATCCCTGACCTAACTGCAAAAGCTCATTAATTAGCAAGCGAGTACGCCCAAGCTCAGCTGAAACATCCAGCGGAATGTCGAGGATAAAATCAAGCTCACGTTTAGCACCATCAGCTGTTGGACGTTTTGCAATGTCTGTCATGTCTGCAAAATGTGCATCAGTTGCCTGAGTGCGTAGACTTGCTTTTTCACGACTTTTACTCTCAGTTTCTTGGTCGTCTGCTAGTGCTTCAGCCCAGCGTGAGGCTAATTCTTCATCGCTTGAAACATTTTCATCGCTAGAAGCTTGGTTTTCAGTTGTCTCAGCAGATGTTTGTTCGTCATTGTCATCTTCTAATTGTGCGGCCCATTCAGCAGCAAGGGCATCTTGGTCTTTTTCTTCGCTCATATTATATCCTTAGCTTAGAGTGTAGAATGCTTAGTTGGCAGGGTTTGCTCCTTCGCCCACAATAAAATCAGTAAAATATACACGAATCACATAGGCTCCACCAAGTATTTGATTAAGCCTTGCTGCAACTTCTGCTTTGAGAAGTATCTTGCCCTCAGCTGAAGAAATATCAGCATAGGTTTTTCCTGCAAGCAGTATGATTACAGCATCACGGATTTTAGCAGATTGGGATTTAATAATTTCTGACACATCCCTATTAACTTCCACTTCCATCCCAAGGCGCAGATATCTTTTGCCTGTGGGGTCAGAAAGATTAACTACAAATGGCGGCAAAGGCAAAACCATGCCTTGAGATCTTGGTAAATCAGATTGTCGCTCAATGCGAGCCTCACCATCATCTTCATCCCCTTTATCTTCACTAGAGGAGTTAATAGAAGCAAGTTTTTCATCTTGTGAGGTTGTTTTTGCAGTGGTGGCCTCTGCTTCAACAGGGGCGCGCATGAAAAACCACCAATATGCTCCACCGCCACCAGCAGCAAGAATAATGAGTAGGATTAAGAAAATGATTAAATATTTCTTAAATTTTGACTTTTTTGGAGCTTCCCCTTCGGGCAAGGCTTCTTGATTTGCCATATTTTTCTCCTTTCAAAATTCTGGCAACATAATATTGCTTTAAGCAATTATGCATAAACTATACCAAAATTACAATAAAAATTTTTTTCTAAGCCAAAAAAATTAGTTTCTTGCACCAAAAATATCTGTTCCCACACGAACCAAGGTGGCACCTTCCAGTATGGCAGCCTCCAAATCTCCAGACATTCCCATGGATAAATGAGGCAAATTTAAGCCAAATTGCGCATTTAAATCATCTCTAAGTTTGCGTAAAAGTTCAAAATGTGGGCGAGCTGCAAGGCCTGCGTCAAATACAGGTGGCAAACACATAAGCCCTTGCAAATTCAAATGTTCACACTTAAGTATCTTTTCGGCAAGTGTGGCTAAATCTTTTATGGCAACACCTGATTTTTGTTGTTCTGCTCCTACGTTCACTTGTATTAGTATGGATTGAATGAGGCCATTTTTTTGTGCATGTTGGTCTAAAATGAGGGCAAGTTTTTCCGAATCAACAGTGTGAATAAGGTCAAAACGGCCCACAACATCCTTGGCTTTGCGACTTTGAATATGGCCTGTGAAATGCCAGTTAAGTTTTTGATTAAAATTGCTTGAAAGTGCGTCTTGCTTTTCCAGTGCTTCTTGTAAATAATTTTCGCCAAAGTCCATCTGTCCACTGTTTGCAGCATCAAGTACAGCAGCTGCACTTTGCAATTTTGATATGGCAAGAAGTTTTATATGGTCACTGCGTGAAGCATCTTGCATGGCCTTTTGTATGCGCTCATTTACCTGCGCTAAGGCTTGTGCCATGGCTGAAAGTTCCATCACTACTCCTGCATCATACCAAGGTTGCGTAAAAAATTAACATCCTCTGTCCAATTTTCACGAACCTTTACCCAAAGTTCTAAATGAACCTTGCCATCAAGTAGCTTTATGAGTTCTTTTCTAGCTTCTGTACCAATGCTTTTGAGAGCAGAGCCTGCACGACCAATTACAATGGACTTGTGTGAGGACCTTGCCACATAAATGACAGCGTGAATAATGGTTTGGTCACGAGTTTCATCCTCCTCCCATTGTTCAATGTCCACTGCCACAGAGTAAGGAATTTCCTGCTTTAAGTGCAAGAATAATTTTTCACGCACAATTTCTGAGGCCATAAAACGCAAAGGCGCTGTGGATAATTGGTCAGCTGGAAAAACTGCTGGAGCTTCTGGTAAAAATTTATATATAAGCTTCTTAAATTCTTCTAAACCGTTACGGCGCAAAGCAGATGCAGGAAAAATTTCAGCCTTGGGGAATAGCTCACTTAAGCGCGTTAAGAGTGGAAGCATCTTGCTTTTGTCACTAAACAAATCAATTTTATTAACTAAGATGCACACGGGCCTATCTTCTGAAGCCAAAGCCTCGCCAAGGGTTGCAAGGTCAGACTTTAAGAAATCTGGTTTACGAATGTATAAATCGCCATCCAAAAGTAGCACTATCATCTCAGCTTGAGCTAAACTCTGCCAAGCAGATTGAATCATGGTTTTACTCAAGCGCCCACGCACTTGTGCCATGCCAGGTGTGTCCATAAATATAATTTGACCATTATCTTCAGATAGTATGCCCACAATTTGATTGCGTGTGGTTTGTGGCTTTGGTGTAACAATGCTAACTTTCTGCCCAAGCAAAGCATTTAATAAGGTGGACTTTCCGGCATTGGGTGGACCCATTAACGCTACCCAACCACAACGATGCGCAGAGTTTTGTGAATCTGTCATAAAATTCCTTTAATATATTGGTTAGAGTGTCTTGCAGAAACTCATTTAATAAATGTATACTGTGTTTATAAAAAACTTGTCTGTTTTAAATTAATTTCTTGGCAATATTTGAGCTATGAAAAACTATATACTCTGCTTAGATGTGTGTATGACAAATGATTTTTCCCTCTTTTTCAAAATAAAGTATACAGCAAAAGCACCTAAGAGTTTGCTCAAAATCATGCCCAATACACTAATGGGAGTTGCCATATCAATCAATGTCAAAAATACCAAGCTATCAAGGGGTACGCCTATTAAGCTTGAATATAAAATTCGCTTGGAAAATGGTTTTTTGGTAAAGGTAAAAACAGCCCAATCTGCAAGCTCACCTATGGCAAAAGCAGCTGCTGATGCAAAGGCAAGCGCTGGCGTGGCCAAATACCAACTTAGCGCGCAACCAATTAACATGGCCCAAAGAATGTGATGTCCAACCTTGCGTTGTGCAAAGTCTCTTACGACAAAAACAAAACCCACTACTAAGGAAATGGGCGGCCACAAATCACCGCTTGGCAAAACTATGGGTGGCACATAGGCAAAACCCACATTGACAGCAAGGATGAGCAAAATGTATAAAATAAAATGTAACATGCAAAGAACCATATGCAGGTTATCGCTTGCAGTCAATGATTATAGACTTGTATGGTGTATTAAATGTTAATATTTTAGCATATAGAAAAATAAACTTGGATTAAGTCTAAAGTTGGAGAATGTATGAATGTTATGGAAATAGCTGCTGCCATTGAAAAAATTGGCTGTATGAGCATTGCAACTGAGGAAAATGGTAGGCTACATAGCCGTATCGTTAGTATTATGGGTGCAGATGAAGATGGAATTTATTTTTTAACTATGTCTGTAAAGCCATTTTATAGGCAGCTAAAGAACAATCCACAATTAAGCCTTTGTGGTATTTTTCCACATGGGCGTAAAGATGGCAAAAACACTGCTGGACAGCCATATTTTGCACCAGGTTATACTTTGCGTATTAGCGGTGAAGCGCATGAAGTGAACCCTGAAACAATTAATAAAAAAGCAAGAAAAGGGAGTGAAATTTTTTCATATTTCATTGAAGACCAAGAGCGCTACCCAGACCTTAGGTTATTTTGTATAAACAAGGGTCAGGGTGAAATTTATGATTATGATTTTGAAATGGAGCTGCGTGAGCATAAATTATTACGCAAGCCATTTGCCTTTGGAGGTGCTGAAATTAATCACCTTGGGGCAAGGATTGATGCTAAACTATGTATAGCTTGCGGTGAATGTTTTAAAGCTTGCACTTTTAAGGCCATAGTGCAGGGCGAGCCGCATGTGGTGGATGTAAATCGTTGTGACATGTGTGGTTCTTGCCATTTAGTTTGCCCGCAAGATGCCATAAGTTATTAAAAAAGTGTAATGCTTTAATAATTAGTCGACACTGAAAAACATAATAACTATTTGAAATAAAATATTTTTAAATCCAAATAAACCAATAAAATTACCAGAAATATGAGCATTGAATGCGAATTTATGGCAATTTTATGGTGCAAAAAATAAGTTTTTCAAGTTTCGGCTAACGGAATTTTTCTTACAGAAAAATTCCGCATGGCGTAAAATAAGCCAGAATTAATTTCTGGCGACCCCAAAGGGGTATTTGAAGCCAATGTGCCTTTCAAAAAGTCATTGGAAAATGAATTTTTCAGCTCCGACTAATTAGCTTCATAAAAAAAGGATGGCCTTGCGACCATCCTTTAAATATTGCAATTACGCTTAAAGCTTAGAAGCTGTAGTTGAAGAACAAGCCAACTCTGTAAGCGTCGCGTGTGCCATCAACGTTAGCCCAATTGTCTTTGTCTACACCGTTAAAGATGTAACCAACTTGTAGAATTGCATCTAAGTTTTCATAGATGCTGTAAGTTGAGTCAAAGTTTACTTCAACTAAGTAGTCGTCAGTAGTTAGGTAAACTACAGAGTTACCTAAGCTGCCAAATGGATCGTTAACAACTTTAGCCATGTCTTTGTGGTTTGTGCCACCCCAGTAAGCTACACGAATGGTGTGGCTTAGGTCTTCCATGAATGAAAAGTCAGTTAGTTGTAGACCAATGCCCCAAGTACCGGAGTAGTTCATCATTAGGTCATAACCAGCACCTGAGTTACCACCATTATAGATGGAGTAACCAATTTCGTTACCATCACCCATGAAGGAGGTGAAGTTGCCGCAAGGGTTAAGGAAAGGCATGCTTTCAGAACCATTGTCTAAATCATCGTCATCACCGCTACCGTACCATGCAAATAGACCTGGAGTACCCCAATCCATTTGGTATTCAAAAAGAGCTTTAATTAACCAACCACGACGGTCAAGAGACATGGTGCTAGTTTCACCAAGGCCAGCTACAGAACCGTAGTTTAGGTCAAGTTCTAGATTGAATGCATCAAATTGGAAAGACATTGGTAAGCCAAACCAAAGTGCAGTACCGTAAGGGTTGGAGCTTAGTAGTCTTCTTGCAGTTGCGCTATCAGTGCCATAAGCGTTAGCAGGTACTAGACCACGCCAAACTGTACCAGCAGGACCACCAACTTGTCCATCAACAATGGATTGAATGGAGTTTCTACCAATGGCACCATAAAGACCCCAAGGAGTAACATTCCAGCCATCGCCTTGTACAGGAACGAAAACTGTAAATAAGTCTACGTTGTCAAGGTAATTATCAGCAGAATAATTAGCTCTAGCTACGTTATTAAGCTCATTTTTATAGTTGTCATTGTATGGACGAGCCCATGCAGCACCAACGCTTACCATGTCGTTGATTTTGTAAGAAGCGATGATACCAGCAGTTTGGTCGTCATGCACAGCAGAACCACCAGCTACGTTTGGTAGGGTGATGGGTTGAATACCCATGCGGATGCTAAGTTCTGTGTTTGGAACTATCCAATCAAGATATGCGTTACGAACTTCAACTTTAATGCCGTCAGCACCAAGAGCTGCGCCGCCGCCAGAGTTACCCCATGTTTGGTCGCCAATTTCAAAAGAAACGGTACCAGATAGGCTCTCAGAAGCTATTGCGTCTAATTGTAGGCGTACACGTTGTTGAGCAGCAAAAGTATCTGATGATCTTTCAACGTTATTAAAGTTTGAATCAACCAAACCAAAGCCGAAAATCCATTGGCCTTTGGCATTAAAATCAACTGCAGATGCGCCTGTGGCTACGCCAAGTAGCAAGCCTGCGGTAAGACAGAGGGTAACAATCTTTTTCATGTGTATTCCTTCCTTAAAATAAATTGCTGCAAATGCAGCTTTTTTAGAAGCTTACCTGAATTTAATTCTAGTAAACTCACCTCATCCAAAGGCATTATGTCACAAATGTGTGTTGATGGCAAGTGTTTAGTATAAATTTTTTTACCTTGGCACCAAAAAAAATAGACAAAAAAAGAATGATGCTAAAAATGTATTGGAAGAAAAGCATAAGCAGCAAATAAATTTTTTTGACAGTGGTAAAAAAAATTTATTTTTGTATGTTACTGTCTGATTTTTTATGACTATGTCTAAAATTATTTGTGCAGTTCAAAGTTGTATTTTTATTCTTTTGAGTATATACTAAATTTGTTTATGGCAAATTTCTTTAGAGTGTTATGGTAAAATATTTAAATGGCGGCTGCAACTATTGAACGTTGTTAACGTCTTTGCTTTGAGGTAATGCGTGTCTCAGGTCAATAAAAATAGTAAGATTGCTGATTTGCTCAGTGTTGCTTTCATGGTTACAACAATTGTTTTGGCCTTGGTTGTATATATTTCGATGCAAATATTAAATGATAATCAGCGCAAATATTCTAAAGCTGTTCTTAGTGAAATTGCTACAAATCACGCTCACATGGTACATCTATTTTTGGAAAATTCTAAAGGGCAGGCTAAAAACTTTGTTAAACTTTCTGACGGAAGTTTTGTTTTTGATTCACGAAAGGCCTTAGCAAGTATAATTGACCCAGCCTTGAAAAATCACATTGAATTTTACATACTTAATAATAAGGGAATTGTTATAAATGCTATTGGTGAGGATTTTGAAAAGGGCATCAATGCCTTAAAGGTATTGGGTCTTAAGGATTACGATATAGCAAAGCCTTTTTTTGGTGATGTTGTTTTGCATGCTCAAAAATGCTTTGTAAGTTTAGCTCCTATGCCTAATAAAGACTGGACAGCCGTGGCCTTGTTGCCAGTTGATGCTTTGCGTTCTGACACATATACAGCTTTATATTATGTCTTAATTGTTCTTGGGCTTTGGATTGTTTTTTGCACTTCGTTTGCTTGTTTTTTCATGTATAATCAGCGCAAAGCCTACTCTTTAGCTCAAAATTATGCTGAAAAAGCCCATCAAATTCTTGATGAAATACCATGTGGTATTGTGCGCTGTGCTAATGATGAACAATGGACAATTTTGGATTATACTGAGTCTTTGCCCTCAATTCTTGGGGTTAGTGAAGATGAGATAGCTTTAGATTACAACAATTGCTGGCGTGATTTAATTCATCCTGACGATAGGGGCCTTGTGAAAGCTATGGAACCAAAGGAGGGTGAAAGTGTGATGTCCGCTGAATACCGAATTGTTCGTAAGAACGGTGACAGCGTGTACATTATGGATCGCACAAGGCTGATTGAAAATGAAGATAAGGAATTTTTGTGGTGTGTTATTATAGATGTTAATGACTTAAAAATTTCTCAAGCACAAGAACATAACATGGTAGGGCGATATAAGCACTTACTTGAAATGTCAGGTAATATTTTGTATGAATATGATATAGAGGATGAGCAGTTTGGCGTTTCTTTGGAGTTTTTCAAAAAGTTTGAATATTCTCTACCCGAAGACGAGGGGCATAGCTATTATCCCATTTTGACAAACGTTATACATCCCGAGGATATGGATCTTTTTTCGTCCATGCAAATGCGTATTAAAGTTGGGGGCAAGGTTGCCGCGGCTTTGTTGCGTATTAAAAAATATAATGATGAGTGGAATTGGTGTCAATTGCGCCAAACTTCTTGGAGAGATAACCAAGGAAGGCTCAAGGCCATTGGCACCATAGACAATGTGGATAAAGAAACACGCAAGTTGCAAAAATTACAAGATGATGTGCAGCGTGATTCATTTACGTCACTGTATAATAAAGTTGCCACGGAGCAATTAATTAACCGTGAAATTGCTTTAAATCCTGATAATCGTGGAGCATTTTGCATTATAGACATTGATAATTTCAAGCATGTTAATAATTCTTTTGGGCATGCAATGGGCGATATAGTTATAAAAAAATTGGCCAACGGCCTTTCGCAGATTTTTAGAAGTAATGATATTGTGGGCCGTATAGGGGGCGATGAGTTTATTGTCTATATAAAAAATATGCGTAACTTGCGTCCACTATTACAAAAAATTGATAGTGTACATGCCTTTTTCCGTCAAACATTTGAGGATAACAATGTAAAAGTATCCATTTCCTGTAGTATTGGTATTGCATTATCTCCTAAAGATGGCGGAAGCTATGACGAAATTTATCGCAATGCAGATAAAGCGTTGTATCGTTCTAAGATGACCAAGGATGTTTACCAATTTTATGACCCTGAAATTGATTTGTAAATTTGAAGGAAAAGCGTAATCTTTGCGTTTCACTTAATATATTTAAAAAATAGAATTATTATGCAAAAATGATGGCATTTTTGTATAATAATCTTAAACAGAAGGAGCGTGTATGGACGGGACTGTTTCAGTGGGCTCTTTTTCTAAAAGTCCTTTGCCAGGGCGCATGGATTTTGCGCAAGCCATTACCGGAGCTATTTTAGCTTTATTTACTTTGATGCATTTAATCTTTGTAAGTACCGTGCTTATTAGTCCCAGTTTGATGGATGGCCTTGGGTGGGTTTTAGAAGAATTGTACCTTGCTCAAGTTGGTGGGCCACTTATATTGTTGATTATGATTGTGCACTTTGTAATTGCTGCTAGAAAAATGCCTTTTCAAGTGGGTACTTTGCCTGTATTTTTGCGCCATGCAAAAGACATGAAGCACTGTGATACATCACTTTGGCTTGCACAAGTTGCCACAGCAATTTTGCTCTTGGTGATGGTTACAAGCCATATTTATGTTATCCTAACATCATTGCCCATTACCGCAGAAACTTCTGCCATGCGTGAGCAGGGTGGTTGGACGCCATTTTATTTTGTGCTTTTAATTTGTGTGGGCATACATCTTGGCATTGGTCTTTTTAGAATTGGCGTTAAATATGGATATATTACCGCTGAAAATCGTGCCAAATGGACCAAACGTACTTGGGTTTTAATTGTCGCCTATGTGGGCCTTGGCATTTTGACCATGATACGTTTTCATTTTATTAATGTAAGCTAAGCCGACTAGAAGGAGAGCACATGCGTACTTTTCAAACAGACCTTTTGTGCATGGGGGCTGGCCTTGCTGGTGAACGTGTGGCTGTGGAGGCCGCACAGGCAGGCTTTGATGTAATTTGTCTTTCTGTGGTTCCCCCCAAGCGTTCACATTCATCTGCTGCCATGGGTGGTATGCAAGCAGCCCTTGCTAACTCTGCCATGAGCCAAGGTGACT
>CAYJOP010000043.1:0-15807 GCA_964371835.1 uncultured Desulfovibrionaceae bacterium | reverse complement strand
ACTATTTAACTATGCGCCTAACAGTTTTGAGTTTTGGTTGCCAGTAAGAATTATCTAAACTTTCAATGCGAATGTTAGCGCCTGTGCGTGGACTATGAATAAACTTATTGCTTCCAAGATAAATACCTGTATGTAAGCCAGAACTTGTGCTTGCTGACTTAAAAACCACAATATCTCCAGGCTTTGCCCTACTTGATTTAACAGAATGCCCTGTTTTAGCTTGATCTTGAGTAACTCGAGGGACTGAAATCCCATGTTTTTTATACGCCCACCAGATTAAGCCAGAACAATCAAATCCGCTTTGCGGAGATTCTCCACCAAATGTATATTTTTTTCCAATTTGGGTATGAGCAGTTTTAGCAACCTTTTGACCGGTGGTATATTTTTTCCCACTATGGTATGCCTTTGTGCCACAACCGCTAAAAAGCAAAGTAAAAAGCAAGCACAATAAAAAGCAACCTCTCAAAAGATGTTTTTTGTAAGGAGTATAGATCATATTGCTAACCTCATAAAATTTAATAATGCAAAAAAAATTTAAAACACATGTTTTATGAAAAGCAATATTCATGCCTATATAAAAAATTCTTGAGTCAAAAGAGCTAGAGAAATGGTTTTAGATGTTAAATTAAAGGTTTAGAGGCTGAGAAATTATATGCAATTTAAAATATAAATTAAAAATAATAAATTTTTGTTAAGGCAAAAAAAGGGAGGAAAATTTTTCCCACAAAATATTATTGGAAAATTACCAAATTATTGGTTGTTTTTTATGATCAATTAACCATGTATTTGCTTTTGAAAAATGCCTGCATCCAAAAAATCCTCGTGAAGCAGAAAGTGGAGAAGGGTGAGCAGCCAAAAGAACAAGATGATTAGTTGATGTAAAAAAAGAAGAATAGTGCTTGGCGGTATTTCCCCAAAGCATAACCACAAGAGGTTTTGAACTATGGGCCAAGAAATTCAATATGTCAGTAGTAATGTTTTGCCAACCAAGATGTGCATGAGAAAGCGGTTTGCCCTCTTCAACGGTTAAAATAGTATTCAGCAGCAAAACACCTTGTGTGGCAAGCCTAATTAAATTAGATGACTGCTCGTGCGCGGCTGGATGGTCTTTATAAATATCAGAATTAATTTCTTTGAAAATGTTGCGCAAAGAAGGTGGTATTGGAACATTTTCTAATACAGAAAAAGCTAAACCATGTGCCTGATTTTGTTTGTGGTAAGGGTCTTGCCCTAGTATTACAACAGAAACATCACGAGGTTTACAGTGGTGTAGAAAACTAAAGATATGATCATCTGGCGGAAAAATTGTTTTTCCCGACTTGCGCAATTTCGCAATAGTTTGAATAATTGGAAGATGTTCATTGTTTTTCAAAGATTGTACATGGTATTGCCAAGCTTTGAAGTTTTGTGCATGTGTTTTCAACTAATTGTTACCAAAACCAGATATGTGAAAATGTTTTTCTAGTCTATTTAAGATCCAAGTGGCTACAGTAACCATAGCAAGATAATAAACACCTACAATAAGGAATACTTCTGTGAAGCGAAAGGTATTTGAAGCAACAACCTTAGCCTCACCCATAAGCTCCATGCAAGTGACAAGATAGGCAAGTGAGGAGTATTTAATGAGGTAAATGATTTCATTTCCGCAACCTGGCAAAGCACGCCTTGCGGCTTGAGGAATGATTATGGAAACAATGGTTTGAAATGTTGTCATACCAAGGGCTTGAGCAGCTTTAATTTGTCCTTGGCGTATGGAAAACAGCGCGCCACGGATATACTCTGAGTGGTAAGCAGCACTACAAAGTGTAAAACTGATAAGAGCTGCATAATATGGTTCAAAATAAAGCCCTAGCTTAGGTAGAGCGAAGTAAATCATCATTAGTTGAACCGCAAGTGGTACTCCACGAAAAAGAGCTACAAACCCATCTCCAAGCTTTTTTGAGAGGGTGTTGCCATACACGCGCAAAATGCCAACCAAAATGCCACCAATAAAACCTAAAATTGATGATGGCACAATAAGAGAAATGGAAACCAAAAGTCCTTTATTAAGGGCTGGGAAAAGGTCATTGGACAAAAAAGCGGCATCAAACATTATCTATGCAATCCATGTCTAAAAGTTTAGTACAGAATGCTTGCGTGCGTGTATTTGCACCTTCTGCCAAGAGTTCGTTTGGAGTTCCACGTTCTATAATGACTCCTTTCTCCATAAATAAAATTTCATTGGCTAAGGCTCTTGCAAAATCCATTTGATGTGTGGCCATAAGCATAGTCATTCCGCCTCTAGCAAGGTCACGAATAACAGCTAAAACTTCACCAACTAACTCTGGGTCAAGGGCAGAAGTAGGCTCATCTAGCAAGATAACCTTAGGATCCATGGCCAAGGCCCTAGCAATTGCAACTCTTTGCTTTTGCCCTCCAGATAATTGCGCTGGGTAAAGTGTTGTTCTTTTTTCAAGTCCCACTCTTGCAAGTTCATCTAAAGCTCTTTTTTTTGCGTCATTTTTACTAAATTTTCGAACTTTTCGTAATGCTATGGTAATGTTTTCTTCAGCAGTTAGGTGGTCAAAAAGGTTGAAATCTTGAAAAATCATACCCACTTGAGCTCTATATGCACAAAGAATATCTTTATTATTTGTATTAAGCTCATGATTTTCAAGTAATATTTTGCCGCTATCAGGTGGTATGAGGTAATTAATACACTGTAAAAGTGTGCTTTTACCTGCACCAGAGGGGCCAATTAAAACTTTTAGCTCACCACGCTTAATGGACAATGAGCAGCTTTTTAAAATATCTTTGCCACCAAGTTTTAGAGAGAAATTTTCAATATTAAGTACGGTTTCACACATGTTTTAATAATCCTAATTAATGGCATAGCCTGGAACATAAATTCTTTGTTCAAGCATACGCAATAGACGTACGCCAATGTAAGTTATGATAAAATATAAAAAACCTGCCATTGCAAACAAGGCAAGATGTTCATGCGTTCTTGAGGCTACAAAGTTTGCTCTTGCCATCAGCTCTTGAGTGCCTAGTACATAACAAATGGCTGAATCTTTGAGCAAAATAGAAAATTCGTTTGCAAATCCTGGAATAGACATACGAATGGCTTGAGGTAGTATGATATGGCGAATAGCTTGAAAATCAGTCATGCCAAGGGCTCTTGCTGCTTTAAATTGGCCTTGCGAAATTGCTTGAATGGCCCCGCGAAAAATTTGAGATTGATAAGCAGTGCTTGTGCATCCAAGTACGACGCAAGCTATAACAAATGGATCGGCTGCAAAACCAAGAGTAACAAATAACCCAAAAAAAAGGAAAAGCAGAACAAGAATAGGTATGCCACGGAACAGCCAAACATAAAAAGCTACAAAATTCTGTGCAACTTTATTTCCATAAACTTGAGCTACAGCTAAAGGTACACCAAAAAATAAACCCATGCTAAGTGCTATAACCACATTAGCAATGGTAATGATGCTGCCGCCTAAAATATAAGGCAAGGCGTTGAAAGCTATATTTAATGATTCCATTATTGTATTGATTCCCTCTACAAAGAAAACTTTGTAGAGGGATAGTTAAATTATTGTTTACGCAAATATTTTTCTTTTAACTCTTCCCAGTGTGGATCAGCCATAAGCAATTTGTAACCTTCATTAATTAAATCACGAAGTTCACGATCACCCTTACGCAAAGCAACACCAAATCCATCAGGAGAACCATGTGTTCCGATGGTTTTAACAGCTTTACCTTTGTTAATAGAATCCTCAGCTGGCAGAGCGTCCATGAGTCCAGCATCAATACGTCCATTAAGCAACTCTTCAACAATTAATGGTGCAGACTCATAAAAACGTAACTTCATAGGATAACCTTTTTCTTTAGCTTCTGCTTGAATAGCTTCTGCCTCAGAGGTTCCGCGTTGTACGCCAAGAGTAATTGGAGTAGACAAAATTTCTTCAGGTGTAATTTGAGATTTATTAGCAACAATAAAAACACGAGAAACTGTCCAATATGGGTTTGAAAAATCAACCATTTGACGACGTTTATCAGTAATAGACATACCAGAGCAAATCATATCAATTTGACGGGCTAAAAGTGCTGGAATAATACCATCCCAAGCTATGGGTTTATGCTCGACATTAAAACCCATTCTATTGGCAATCCAATTCATGGATTCAACATCAAAGCCAGCTGGTTGACCCTTTTCATCCATGTAGCCAAAGGGTGGATAGTTAGCATCTATGCCGTTAACATAGGTTTGTTTAGCTAGTGAAGGCGTTGCAAAGCCAACAAGAACTAAAACAAATACAGCAAAAAGTAAAAAATTTTTCATAAAAAAATGCTCCTTAGAATGTGTATTGTAAACGTGTAAGGCAATTTATTTGTCTATCAAACAAATGATAATGTGGCAAGCAAGTACAGATTGTAAGAACCAAAAAGCTATAATGAAAAAAACTGTAATATTGGATAGTTAAAAAATGGAATAAAATTGTGGTAATTTAACTTGCTTTATATAGACAAAAAAGGGTAATTAAAATTATCAGATTAACAGTTAATTTTTTTTAGTTTAGATATCTAGTGGTATTTTTTTATGTGGGAAAACAGACTTACTAAATATACAGGACTACGTCCTGCCCAAGCAGTTATGCTATTTATTGATGCTATAGCCATTCAAGTTGTTTTGCTAATAGTTGTACTGTTGAGATCGCTTGGTGGTGATGTGGATCTTGAGCTTTATGTCAGCATGGGGGTCATTTTATGCTGTGCGCCGATATTTAGCTTGCTATTTGGTGCGGGGCAAATGCCTTTGCCACCAGCGCATAGAGAAGTGAAGCATATTTTTCTTATGGTTTCTTTGTCATATCTTGTAGTTTTATTCTATTTTTTCATAAATCAGATCAGCGTTGATTATTCTCGTCTTATTTTGATTTTTTCTTGGTTAGGTAGTGTTTTTGCAGTACCTGTGACAAGGGGTTTTGTGCGTAGGCGCCTATGCAGGAAAGACTGGTGGGGTTGCCCAACTGTATTTTTGCAGGATGAAAATACTTGCAAAGAGCTTTGGGATGAAATGCTACAATACCCTGAAAGGGGACTTAAGCCAGTTGCTTACTTAGATATTTGTGAAGAAGATTTACAAGCAGAACAAAAAATACTTAATATTCAAAAAAATTATGTAAGACCAATATTTGTTTGGTGTGGTTCAAATAGTGCAGAAACCGACAACTCTCTATTTTTTGAAAAAATAACTCGTCTTTGTCAAAATGTTCTCTACATGCCATGTGAAAAAATTAAGATAAAAAAATTCTCATTAGTTCCTAGAATTATAGGAACATCTATGGGCTTTGTTGTTCGCCAAAACTTAACAGATGTACGCAGATTGCGTGTAAAAAGATTTATAGACCTTTTATTTGCTTCTGTTGGCTTTGTTTGCGTATTGCCACTTGGAGTACTTATTGCCTTAAGTATACGCTTAACAACTGGTTCAAGTGCAATTTACGTTCAAAATCGTTTAGGGCGTGGTGGTGAAAATGTTAAAATTTATAAATTTAGGACAATGGCGCCCAACGCTGAAATACTGTTAAAAAAATACTTAGAAGATAATCCAGAGTTTCGTGAAGAGTGGGAAAAAAACCATAAACTATACAATGACCCTCGCATTACATGTGTGGGAAGGTTTTTGCGCAAAACAAGCCTTGATGAATTGCCACAATTAATTAACGTTCTTATTGGCAATATGAGCCTTGTGGGACCAAGGCCTATTGTGGCAGACGAAATAGAACGTTATGGCGAAGTTTATTTGAATTATAGTGCTGTTAAGCCCGGTGTAACAGGCCTTTGGCAGATTTCTGGACGAAACTTAACCACATATGAACAAAGGGTTTGGTACGATAATTACTATGTAACCAATTGGTCATTGTGGATGGATTTATGGATTCTTGCTCGCACAATTCCAGTGGTTATTCGTGGCTATGGGGCTTATTAATTATTATTTTAATTAAACCACTTGAGATTGTAAGTTTTTAGGTAGCTCAAGCCAATACCATTGATTGATCAAGGTTTTATCTTCATCATCCCACAAATCGCTTTTTTCATAAAAATTTAATAGGTTTTGTTCTGCAGGGGCAAGTTTACCATGCTGACCAATAGTCAATTGTTTTTCACGATAAAATATGATGATGCATTCTAGCAGGGCAAAACATGTATCCTCATGTGTGCATTGACCATGTATTGTATTAAAAAATTCACTGTAAAAAGGTGATTTTTTACTTGCTATGACGCTAAAAGAATCGAAGTTTTTTTGCAGATGTTGTAAAATTAATATAAGTTGCTGTTGAATGTTATTGTGTTCTTGTAGACTAATCAAGGTTTCATAATACTTTGTAATTGCAGTAATTTGGTGTTCAGGCGACATATGAGCTCCTAATGTGATTTGCTATATTTAATAATAACTAAGCTTTTGTAAATATAGATTTGCTTTTTGTCAAGAGTTCTTAAAAGGAATAAGGTGAGGTAAAAATGAAAAAAACTATAATTTTGATTGTATTTTGTATGCTTAGTGCTTGTTCTATTACCAAGAGCGATCAATCATTAAATCAAGAAAAAGAAATAAGCTTAAGTATTTTAGATTCAATTGTATTAGAATTTGCAGAAGTTGATTCAACTAATTTTATATACAATGAACCTGAAAAATTGTTGAATGAAGTAAATTCAAAGCTTGATGATAATAAGCTAAGCCCAGAAGATGAACAGGCCTTGCTTGTTTTTAAAGCACTGCTGCTAAGCCAAATTGGTGGTATATCAGATGCTTTTGAAGTGATGACAAAAGCACTGCAAATTAATGATCAAGCAGAAATTTATGCTTTAAGAGGTTTTATTCTTTGGCGGGAGGGTAAGCTGCGAGGGGCTATGTTAGATGCTGATTATGCTAATTTTAAGCAAAATGACTTACATTTAGCAACTATGGTGCAAGGACTTGTGTTTTTTTCTGAACAAAAAATAGAAAAATCGTGCGAAAAATTGAATCTTGCTTGCTCAAATGGGCAATGTTTTGGACTTGAATTTGTAAAAAGCAATAATCAATGCATGTAGTCCACATACATAATATATAAAAGTTTAATGTTAAACCAAAACATTAGAGGTTGCTATGAAAGCACGGGCAATTGGATATCTCTCTGCATATACCGCTGTAATGCTTTGGGCAGGTAATTTTGTTTTGGCGCGCGCCATGGCTGCTTCTATTCCCCCCATTCAACTAAATTTTTGGCGTTGGCTTGTGGCATTTTTATGTATTATTCCATTGGCATTGCCTAAAATTCGTAAAGATTGGCCAATTATCAAACAAAATTTAGGGTTGTTGTCATTCTTAGCTTTTATTGGTGTAACATCACTCAATGCTTTTTTTTATAAAGCTGGTCAGAGTTCTAGCAGTATAAACATGGTGTTGTTTGTGCCATCAGCACCTATAATCATATTGTTGCTATCACGCTTTTTATGTGCTGAGCCCATAACGCACCGTCGTCTTACGGGACTTTTTTTTATTTTGCTTGGTTTAATAGTTTTAATTTCAAGAGGTAATTGGACTAATCTAGTTAACTTTGACTTTTCAATTGGCGATTTATGGTCCATTGGAGGAGTTTTATGTTTTGGCATTTATTCATTTTTTACAAGATATAAACCAAGCGAGTTAAGCACAGCTGGTTTTCATTTAGCTACATTTGGGATTGGTTTATTTATGACATTGCCAATTCTTTTTTTGGAACTTCATTACGTTCAGTATCAGTCATTGAATTTTAATATTATTATTGCAATTTTATATGCAGGAGTAGGGTGTTCATTCATAGCTTATGCACTATGGACTAAAGCCATAGGAATAATCGGTCCAGTTGCCACTGGAATGGTTTACTATACTATTCCGCTTTTTACGGCTTTAGAAGGTGTTTTGATATTAGGAGAACAAGTAACTAAAGTTCATGTAATTGGCGGCTTGTTAATGATAATAGGCATTGCACTTGCTATTATACAAAAAAAGAACTATTAAAAGATTCAATAAATATAAATTTGTAGCTTGTTAACTTAAATTTTGAGATATTTATGAGCCAATTTTATACCATAAAAGACGGTAAGCTAATTTCTTTTGAGCTAGATAAAAAACCAGTTTTATTATTTTTTTATTTAACTTTAATATTTATAGGTGCTATTTTTGCTACCTACATGTATGCTAGAGATGAGTTTGCTATACCAAAGGATAAGGTTGTATTAGATAAAAAAGACCTTAATCATTATCAAGAGGTAGAAAAGGCCTTTGCTCGTAACCTTGAAGAAAGCGTACATGCAAAGGAATATGTTCTAGACCAAGAAGAGCTTAATGAAGTTTTTGCAGTTATTTTCCCTGACATTAAAATTTCAGATGAAAAAAAGAAACAATATCTAGAATCTGTTGCTAAATGGTCTGCATATTATTCTATGCCGCCTTTATTGGTTTTGAGTATTATTTGGCGCGAAAGCTCTTTTAATGAAGCCACATTATCAACTGCTAATGCCAAGGGCCCCATGCAGGTTATTTACAAATATCATAAAGAAAAACTTGATCGAATAAATAAATCAGAAGAAGACTTGCACGAAATAGACACAGGCATTCGCATTGGTGTTGAAATATTAAGAGAATATTTTGATAGATATGATCGCAATATATTTAGAGCTATGAAAGCCTATGTGGGAGGCGTTCATAATACATATGCACCAGATATTTTAACAAGATATTTTAATGCTCGAATTTATTTGGAGGAGAAGCTTCAAAAGTAAATGTTATTGTTTTTATAATATGTAGTTTCATAGAATAAAGAATTTAGGTCAAAATATTTTTGCAATTGTTCCTTTAGAATACCAAAAAATAAAATGTCCATAGGTGTTCGCTTAAACTCGCAGTAAAGATAGCCTACCGCTAAAAGAGATAGTAATTGCAGTGTAAGAATGAAGTTAACACAAAGTGTAAATTTTAAAATTAGCTTTATGCTGCTTTTCCTAGCAAAACACGTTCTGACTCTTTAATGGATCCAATTTTTCATGCCTTAATTGCCTGTAATCAAGATAAAAAAACTATATGTTAGATGTTTGCTAATCTATGAGAAGGGGCTGATTTGTTATGAAAAATAAAATTGTTTCATGTGAAATTAAAAAATATTACATGAAAAAATAAATAAACAACGCAAGAGCAGTTTAAGAGGAATATGTTTTTATTAAATGATAACAATTCATTGAAATTGATTACATATAATCTTTAACTGCATTGGCTAAGCGCAAGCAAAGGGCTGAACGATTTAGGGTGTACAAATGAATGCCAGGAGCTCCGCCTTCCAAAAGTTTGCGAATTTGAGTAACAGCAAAATCTAAACCAACTTCACGCACGGCCTCTTCGCCACCAGTGGCATGAGCTTTTTCTAGTGCCAAATAAAAATTACCAGGTATGTTTGCACCACACATGCCAAGCACAGTTTTAATGGAATCTAAACTTTGTATGGGTAAAATTCCTGGAATTACAGGAATATTAATATTGTTTTTACGCAAACTATCCACCAAGTCAAAGTACTCACGAACATCAAAAAATAATTGAGTAATAACAAACTCAGCACCAGCCTTTATTTTAGACAATGTATAGGCTCTGTCAGATGAAAATGATGGTGATTCTGGGTGAGGTGCTGGATAACCAGCTACACCTACACCCATTTGAGGCTCAACACGCCTCACATATCTTACTAAATCTTCTGCATATTTAAAATCGAAAACACTCCAATCAAAACTATTTTTTGAATCTTTTGGGGGATCGCCGCGTAGAGCAAGCACATTATCAATGCCAACTTCGTGTATTTGATGCAAAAAACTACTGATATGTTCTGTGCTTGACCCAACACATGTTAAATGAACCATTGGATTAAGGTTCATTTTTTGCAATCGACTAGCAATTTCTAAAGTATTATTTTGTGATGAACCACCAGCACCATAGGTAACTGAGGTAAAAAGAGGATTCATAGACTGTAGCTGTTCAACGCAAGCAAAAAAATTAGGCCATTGCTTCTCATCTTTTGGAGGAAAAAACTCTAAAGAAAAAAATGGCTTTTTACTATTTTTTATAAGTTCGGAAATTTTCATATATACCTCATACTGTTTGATGTGAACTAAGTATATCAAGATAGCTTGATATGTCAATATGCTTTTTGGTTATTACAAAACTTCGATGAAATAAGAAACTTAAATTTCGTACTATTTAAGGAGTATATGTATATAGTTCTTGAAATAATGATTTTTGCATTGAATATTTATAACAAATGTCTTACAATTAAATCATGAAGGTCTAACTATGATAAAAAAAGCATTGTCATTTTATTTAATTATTCTTTTTTTAGCGGCATTACCCATACAGGTTAAAGCTGAAAAAAATTGGGCGAATATAGAACAAGGGCTTGATATGGCAAATTTTGCTGTTTCAGGCCAAGCAAACACAACAATTGTTGCCTTAAGATTTAAGCAAAGTTTTTTTGATTTTCAGCTATATAGTATTAGTGAAGATAAAACAGCACCAAAAACATTAACGCAGTGGGCACAGCAATATGAATTGGTGGCAGCAGTAAACGCCAGCATGTACCTACCAGATGGTATAACTAGCACAGGGCATATGCGTAAAGGTAGCTACGTTAATAATAAGCATATAGCTAAAAACTTTGGGGCATTTTTTTTGTCAAACCCCATTGTTAGCAACATAGAAAAGTCAAGAGTTGTTGATCGTGATACAAAGGAATGGGAGGTATTATTAAGCCAATACCAAACAGTTATACAAAATTATCGTTTGATAAATTCAAAACGTAAAATTTTGTGGTCAGCTAGCGAGCAAGAACATTCTATAGCAGCAGTCGCTGAAGATGGTTCAGGAAATATTTTGTTTTTGCATTGTAGGGAACCCATGAAGGCGCATGACTTTGCACAGGCATTGCTTCAATTGCCACTGGATGTGCGAACAGTTATGTATGTTGAGGGTGGCGTGCAAGCAGGATTAGCTTTGAACACAGCAGAAAATAATTTTTTTTGGGGTGGCTGGCATCCATCAGACATATTTATGGGTGCTGTTAGTGTTGCTTTGCCAAATATTATTGGAGTAACGAGAAAAAATAAATAACGCATGTTTTTTGCAAGTTAAAATTGCGATCAGATATTAAATCTGGCTAAATTACATGTGTATTTTTATTATGCTAATGCTTACTTTTTTGTAAGTATAATTCATTCACTTTAACCAAGACAGGGGAACTATATGCCAAAGTTTTTAGAAGTTTATAAATGTGAGTTGTGTGGGGTGATTGTTGAGTGTCTATGCGACGCAAAAGGCAAACTATCTTGCTGTAATCAGCCCATGAAGCAAATGGTTGAGGGTACAACAGATGGCGCCAAAGAAAAACACGTTCCTGTAGTTGAAAAAACAGCCAATGGCTATAAAGTGTCTGTTGGTAGTGTTGCTCATCCTATGGAAGATAGCCACTATGTAGAATGGATAGAATTAGTTGCCGATGGCGTGAGCTATACAAAATTCTTAAAGCCAAATGATGCTCCAGAAGCGGAGTTTTGTGTAAAGGCCGACAGTGTGACTGTCCGTGAATATTGTAACCTACATGGGCTTTGGAAAGCCTAAAGGAAGATTATTATGCAAAAGTATGTTTGTGATTTATGCGGTTATGAGTATGATCCAGCAGTGGGCGATGAGCCAAATGCACCAGCAGGAACAGCATTTGATAAGTTGCCAGAAGATTGGGTTTGTCCAGTTTGCGGTGCTGGCAAGGATCAATTTAGCGAAGCTTAATTGAGTGACTAACAGGGGTTGTGTTGATTTTGTCAGCACAACCCAAAAATTGAATGACACATTTTTATATTGTTATAAGCATTGTGTATGAACTCGCAGTTAGCTTGCATGGCGGCTAAACACACAAGTGGAGTTAATATTAAAATTAGTCCTTGGCATTAACAATGCTGAGGGTTTTACTTTTTTAAACAGCGAAACATTTGTGTTTTCAATAGGAATTTGTTAATATATATAAAAGTGATAAATTTATATTAAATAAAGGGGTGATATATGCAACCGATAGAAATTAAAAATGATATTTTTTGGGTTGGAGCTGTTGACTATGATAATAGAGATTTTCATGGTTATTCCATCTCACCAAGTGGCTCAACTTACAATTCATATGTCATCAAGGATGAAAAAACTGTGCTTTTTGATACTGTTTCAAGTCATGCCACCAATGCAATGATTTGTAGATTGTCACAAGTAACGCCCTTGGAAAAAGTGGATTACATAGTTTGCAACCATTTAGAGCTTGACCATGCAGGTGCATTGGCAAAATTTGTTGAGCTTTGTAAACCTGAAAAGATTTTTTGCTCAGCTATGGGGCTTAAGTCCATGGCTGGTTATTTTGATATTAGCAATTGGCCAGTACAAGCTGTAGCCAATGGTGAGGAGATTTGCATTGGTAAGCGCCACATTAAATTTGTAGAAACACGAATGTTACATTGGCCTGACAGTATGGTGTCCTATATTCCAGAAGATAAATTGCTAATTTCAAACGATGCATTTGGGCAAAACATCGCATCTTCGCAACGTTTTGGTGATGAGGTTAGCAAAGAAATAGTAATAAAAGCCGTTAAAGAATATTTTTATAACATTGTTTTACCATTTTCCCCTCAAGTATTGAAGGCCATAGAACTTTTATCTACCATAGAAATTGACATGATTGCTCCTGACCATGGTCTGATACATCGTGGCAAGGAAGGTGTAAAATTTATAATCGATTTGTATAAAGAAATGGCCGAGCAAAAACCACAAAAACGTGCAATTATAGTATATGATAGCATGTGGCACAGCACAGAAAAAATGTCCTATGCCATTGCTAGTGGTCTTGAGTCTGTAGGAGTTCCAGTAAGAATAATGTCATTAAAGCAAAATCATCATAGTGGTGTTATGACAGAGCTTGCAGATTGCGGAGCAGTAGTTGTTGGCAGTCCCACACACAATAATAACGTTTTGCCATATATGGCATCTATGTTAACCTATATGAAGGGATTACGCCCACAAAATCGTGTGGCAGCAGCTTTTGGCTCTTATGGCTGGTCTGGTGAAAGTCCAAAAATAATACATGAGTGGCTTGAGTCCATGAAATTTGATATGGTTGCTGAACCATTGCGTCAACAATGGTCAACTGATCATCAATGTTTAGCAGCATGTCATGAACTTGGAAAAAATGTTGGTAAAGCATTAATTGCAAAAATTGGTTCGTAAATTTGGACGTTGGTTAAGGACAAGATGTCAATTCGCATTGCCATTCTCGCTTCTGGTAGCGGAACAAATGCTCAGGCTATTTTTGATAAAATAGACGAGGGTGTACTTGATGTTAAGGTTTGTGTTGTTCTATGCAATCGCCCTGGGGCCAAGGTTATAGAGCGCGCAAAAAGAAGAAATATTTCAACTGTTGAGCTTGATCACACAGCTTACCCAGATAGAGAGAGTTTTGACCAAGTGCTTGTGGAAGCCATTAAAAAAAGCGATGTGGATTTAATAGTTTTAGCTGGGTATATGCGTGTGCTTAGTTCAGTTTTTTTAAAAGAGTTTGCTGGAAAAGTCATAAACATTCATCCTGCCATACTACCAAGTTTCAAAGGTGCTCATGGAGCTCGTGATGCATGCGCTTTTGGTGTCAAGGTATCTGGATGTACAGTTCATTTTGTTGATGAAGAGGTTGACCATGGTGCAGTAATTGCCCAAGCTGTTGTGCCTGTTGAAACTGAGGATGATGAGTTTAGTTTACAGAGGAAAATA
Source organism: uncultured Desulfovibrionaceae bacterium (assembly GCA_964371835.1). GTDB lineage: Bacteria > Desulfobacterota > Desulfovibrionia > Desulfovibrionales > Desulfovibrionaceae > CAYJAD01. The sequence goes on along the minus strand of CAYJOP010000043.1, from coordinate 1,964 downwards.
CAACGCTTAGAGTATAGAGTTTATCCTCAAGTTTTACAGTGGTTTGCTGAAGATAGAATACAAGTGAATGAAAGGCATATAAAATTACTGCCAGCAAAAATTAAACAAGAAAAGATAAGTGATTGTGGTGAAGATATATATTTTGCTTGGCCGCCACTGGAGAAAGGATTTTAAGGCACAGAAAATTTTGTTTAACAAATAATTTAAGCGTCCTGCACAATTATTTTTTAGTCTATTTTTGTGCTTTTGCAGTAAATTTGCATTTATTTGAAAATGCACTTGTGCAGAACAAAAGTCTTAAAAAAAATCACTTAACGGCGAAGCAAAGCTCCGCCTATTCTTGATTTTTAGTCGCGTTGACTGTCGTCAACGCTCCAAAAGACTCCACATAATTGATTGTGCAGGAGTCTTAATTTATATTGTAAATATTAACTATTTACAATAATATTTAGGAGTTTTTATGTCAATATTTCGTTGTGTTAGTATGATTTTTGTGCTGGTTTTTGCAAACTTGCTTTTTGTTAGTCAAGGATTTGCAGCAGAGGGAACAAAAACCTTAGAAAAAGCAGGAAAGCCAACTCCTGATACACCAGCTAAAACTGACCAAAGAAAAACGCAAATTTCCGTAAATCATACGGGTACAGACAATGCAGGTACAAGGCTTGCAACTCGCCTAAAGGAAATTTATAATGCTAGTAATTTATTCAGTTTAAATGAAGATAATGCACCAAAAATTCGTGTATTATTAATATCAAAGGCAGAATTTGCAGACCGCCCAGCTGTGGGCTCAGTGTATTCAATTACTTGGGTTTTTAGTCAAAGTGAAGGTCATCTTGGATATTTATTGGCTCAAGAAGTTGATATTCTAACTCCTGAAGCTGTTGACCATGTGGCTGCAAAGATTGTGGAACGCACTGACGGACTTGCTGTAAAATATGGATATTTATTTAAATAATATTATAAGCACTTAAAATAAAATTAGGCTTACTTTATCCATGGGCAGAACTTAAGCATATCTGTGGTCATTTCTCGGCTGCTTTTGTCTTTATAAATTGTCAAATTAGGAAATATTTTAACGTCAGAGTTAGAGTCTTTTTGAGCGTGTAACAAAATCCACTGTGCATGCTTATTGGGGCGAGAATGAATGGGCAATACATGACGCAGGCCAAAAGAGTTTTTTTCTAGCTTATGTAATATTTCAACTAAATCATTGGGTCTATAAATACAAAAAAAGTGACCATGGTGCTTTAATAAGGCATGCGCAGCTTTGAAAAAAATTTGTAAACTGTCTGAATTTTGGTGCAAGGCTGTACGCCTTTTTTCATCATTACTTAAACGACCAAGGCCCTTTTTGTAATACGGAGGGTTGCATATAATTGCATGAGCCATTTTTTGGCCCATATGCGTGCCATAGAGTGCAAGAAGTGCCTTTACATTGCTTATGTCGGCTAAATGAAAAAAAACTCTCTTAGAAAGGCAAAGTCGGTCAGAATTTTCAGATGCAGTTTTTATAGCTTGCGGCAAAATATCAATGCCAAGCCCCTTGGCATGAGTTAATTCTTGAGCAAGCAGGCATGAAGCAATGCCATTGCCTGCTCCAAGCTCTACAAAATTAACAATTTGTGGATTAATTTTTAGTGCAAAGGCAGTAAGTAGATAGGCATCAATTCCCACATCTAAAGAAAAATCAGACATATAAATTAAGTGTCCTGCACAATTATTTTTTAGTTCTATTTTTGTGCTTTTGCTGTAAATTTGCATTTATTTGAAAATGCACTTGTGCAGAACAAAAGTCACATCTCTGCTCTCTGTATCCGTAAGGCTCGTTCCTCGCCTAACGGCTATGCCACTTCGTGGCACCACTAGGGCAGGAAAAATCAATCATTTAACGGCGAAGCAAAGCTCCGCCTCAGACTGATGACAAACCCCCTTATGGGCGTTTGTGCCGCCAACGCAAGCAAAGC
>CAYJOP010000042.1:0-16794 GCA_964371835.1 uncultured Desulfovibrionaceae bacterium | reverse complement strand
GTATGGCGGCGGTATCTTCATCCATTTGTAGGAGTTTGCGGCTTGCTTTATCAATGTCAGCATGGCGAGCTTTTAGGGTCTTTTTTTCTTCGCTACGCAGGCGAGAAGATTCTATGCTACTTTGTATTTCTTTGCGGCTTTCATCATTAAAGAAAATATTGTGCCTACCTAAGAGCTTTGAGGCTAGTTCCCACTCGTCATTGTCAACCTTACCTTGCAGGGCAGGGGTTAAGGCAGAGATAATATTGTTTTGTTCAAGATCCTTGCTTTCTTGTTCGTCAAGGCCTTGCAAATATGAAAGCTCCCTTGAAGCCGCACCAATTTGAGCTATGGCATCGTTTGCAAAGTTGTCATCATGAATATTGGCCGCAAGCATGGCTTTATTGCCTTCAATGACAGAATTTTGAGTGTTTATGCCATAGGCCTTTCTTTGCTCAGCTTGATAATTCTTAGCCCAAGAACGCTGAGTGCTGTCTTGCAAGCTTGCCATGCGGTCAAAGTGCGTACGCTGATTTTCATTCATTCCTTGAGTCAGGTTTTTAGTTTCATTGCTATACCAAGTGTCATATTCTTTTTCGGCCTCGGTGCTGTCTTTATCTTCCTTGGTTTGCTCACCTTGCCAGCTTAAAAAATCGTTTTGCATCTTGCTAACACCCTCGCGAGCTTTGTAAATATCAAAGTCGTCATCGGTGGTGTCTAGTAGGGGGGTGGTGTCCAAAAGCGGATTTTTAGTGACTTGCATGGAGTTGTTATTGCTTGGTTCTTTTGATTTTTCGTATAGATTAAAATTATTCATATTTATCTCTTTTTATCTTGCCCAAGTAAGTTGATAAATTGACCACTTGTATTTTCAATGTCTGAGAGTAGAGTTTTGCCATTACTTAGAAAAGGTGAATATTGATTGGCTTGATTAGAGAATTTATTGGCTTGCGATGTGTGAATTGCACCTTGGCTACGTGTGCCCCAAGCGTCTAATTTTTTATTATAATCTTGCCATTTGCCTTGTTCTTTGATTTGCATAGCGTCAAGCTCGCCCCTTTCTGCAAGGTCAAGGTTAAAATCAAGGTTGCTACCAGCGTCAACTTGTGAACCTGATGCGCCTTGCTTTGCCCTTTGTTGGCCTATGAGCAATGAAGTTTCCTGCCTTTTGCGTGTGGCTGCTTTATGAGCTTCTTGTTTGGCTCTTTGGCCTTCTTGCTCAGCAAGTTGGGCATTGCCTTCTGCCACCTTGGCATTGTATTTTGACATGTCCGCTTGGTATTCGGCTTGTCGCCTTTGGGTGTTGGATTGTTCAACGCTTGTTGCCACACTAACGGCAGTTCCAGCCACTGCCGTAATGGCAGCTATTGCAGATGCGTAACCAGACATATTATGCTCCTTTTTTTCTAGACCCTAAGATGTGGGCCTCGTCAGTAAATTCATTTTCTGCATGTTCAACATTTTTAGCATCACTTGCAAAGACCATGGTTAGCCATGTGTCTTCTAAGGCTAAGAAGGCATTTTTGCGTCCGGCATTGCCTTCTAAAACGTGATAGCCTGTTAATCTGCTCTCACCAACCATAACATCTCCGCTCACAATGAGCAGCGTATCTATTTTAATTTGCACGCCAGTGATGCACACCCCTTGAGGTATCATAATGGTGCGAGCATAACAGCCTGCCCAAAATGAATGTTCAGTGTTAAGCTCAATTTGCGGCTGAGTCAGGGCCCATTGCTCAAAGTTGCGTACTGCTTGCACGGCCTTGGTGTTGTTTGGTAAGATATTACAATTCATATAATTCCTTTGTATAGGCTTTGTTTGTGGCGGTATATTTTAGCCTTGGCAGTAATTTGTCCAAGTCTCCATTGAGTGGCACGCTGATAATTAAGGCTGGTGAGCCGATGCTCATGGCGCATTGTTCTGCTTGTCTAATTAATTTTAGCCCAGCGCCACTTTTTCTATATTTTTTTGCCACAAAAATACTATCAACCACGGCGATTAAGCGTCCATAGTGCGGCATGGTTGGTGCTAGCACGAACACAAAGCCCAGCAGAGTTGTGTCATGAAACGCTGCAAAACCGTACAAATGACCACAAGCATCAAGTGTTTTGTAGATTTCAATTTTTTCTTGTGGTTTTGGCAATTTGGCATTGGCGCATTCTTCTATATACTCCTCACGCAAAGCTTCAAAGCTTGGGTGATTGATTATTTCAAGTGCTGTGCATGGAATAATCTTCATAGCTACCCCTGCACGTCAACGTTCATGACCATGGCCGATATGGTAAAGGGTAAAGCCCTGTCTTGGACGAGCCATAAAGTTGTATCGGTTGCCTGACCGCCACCTGGTATAAAATCCACATCACCACTAAAGGGAACAACGGCATCACCCCAAACGGTGGGTACATAAGGAAAATCATACAATTCATCCATATTTGCACCATATTTTCCGCCCACCGTGGATTGCACCCTCAGCGTGCATTGCCCTATGCCGCGCATTTGTCCAAGTGTTGTTCCTGTTTGAAGGTCGCCCTCAATGGGCATAGGTGATAGTTTTGAAGTGTAAGCCAAGCCCACTGTGACAACGCTTGCGCTATAAGGCAGGGTAACAGTGCCATTTTGCACTAATTCTTCTTCAATAGGACTGCCATCAGCAAGTATGGAAACCCTACAAGCTTCAAGGTGTTCAAGACCTGTGATGGTGTCCTTTGGGGTTTCATTAAAAATGTTAAGGCCACAATCCACAAAGAAAGCGGTTTCAATGCCATCAACTTCACGCCAGCGGCTAGCCATTTTTTCAAGGTAAAATTTAGTCACGCCGTTTATTGCGCGCTCAACTACCATAAAAATATCATCGTCATTATCGCCTGAAACAGTGACCACAGAGCGCACTTTGCCCTCTGTAATGTGCCTACTCCAGCCCCAAATGTCATGTTCCTTCATGTAGGTTAGGGCAAGTAAGACTCCATCATCTCGCACAATCCAAATGCTTGAGCTTGGTGTTTGCTGATAAGCCCATTGCCTTAAAGTGTGTCCGTCAAATAAATGTGGGGCCATAATAGATAAATCATTGCCAGCATAACCATCTTTTTCAAGGCTATAGAATAAATCACGCACTCTTGCGCCATGCCTTTGAACGTGCATAATTGAATTGCCAATGATGATGGGAAATAAATTTGTACTACCCCAATAGCTTTGGGCTGTGATGTTTATGTTCGTTGCTGATATGCTAGAACCATCACCACTTGCTTTGTACTCACTACCAGATGTGCCAAGCAATAAATCGCCAAAACTTGCAGCCCAAGTAATACTATCAATATTGCCAGATGCTATTAGATATTCCACAGGGTCATCTTCTTGTAATGGCCTTGATTTTCTAAAGTTTTCAAAGTCGCCTATGCGTGACATATAAAAAGATTGTGGACTGTTGGGCGTTGCTGCAAGTACCATGCGCTGCTGGTGAAAACTTACCAAACCCGGATTATTACCATTGGCGAAGGGGTCCCAATCTTCCTTGGGCGTGTCTGCAATGTCAGCCTCATAGTTGTTGTCCGCAAAGGAATACTTTGTGCCGGGCGCATATACTGGTGTTACTGTGTATGGACCGACCACCCCTCGTGGTACTGTTCTGTCACTGCCAAGGTCGCCAGTTGTATAGCTTGCATAAGACCCTTGGGGATTTTCAATGTCTTCTGGGCTTAGCATAACCCAAAAACTATTGCTGGTAGTTGTGGTTGTGGGTATGCATGTTTTGTCACTGTCATACTCCCAAGTTTTAGTATTTGTGGTTTTTGTTACCCACACAAACAGCTTGCCCTCGGCAGTAAAGGCATTTTGTTCTGCATTTGCTACAACGCTAAGTGAAGATGTAGAGTCATAATTTTTACCGCAAACACCGTCTTGAATTTCAACATTTCTTGTAATGCTAGCAGAATACTTAACAAGTTCGCCCTCTACAGTTCCAAGCATTATATTTACAGCATCAGGGTCTACAACTGCATCGCCACCAGCCACACCAATAAAGCCATAGTAGCCTGCTTCTTCACGGTAGATATTATATTCTGCAGCTCCTGCCACAGCTGCCCAAGTAATTGTGGCAGAGTCGCCAACAACCCAATCTGAGGGGTGTTTTGCGCTGGTTTCACCGCTTATGGATGCTAAAGACTGTTTCCCATGCTCATCCACTGCAACAATTTTGTAGCGCAATTTGTAGCCATTTGATGATCCTTTAAAACTCACAGTGGGCTTTTCTGGCGCAGGAAGTGAGGTATTTAATGCAACTTGCTCAATGCTCCACTCATAATTGGGCGCAGAACCTTTGCGTAAAAGCTTGTGCAATGGGTATTTATTATGGGCAAAGTAAACAATATCACCAACTTGTGCGAAAGATAATAAGGGTAAATCTTGCACTTCCCATGGTGATTCTAATTCAATATTGGGCAAGAGCCCTTCATGGTTGGCAATGCAGACTTTTTTATTACTCATAACCAACACAAAATTTTGATCTTGCTCCACGTTAAATGAAAAAGGAAATAAAACAGCATCATTTTCAATGTCACTGCCAAGGTCAGCAAGAAACTTAGTGCCAGATCTGCGCTCAACACTGCCATGCACAGTGGGTAAAAAGTTTTCCATACATTGCACAGAATTTTTATAGCGTGACAAATCATATCTTGCTGACAGTGAGGAGGAAACCTCTCCACCAGTAAAATTACTAAGAGCTATGCGCATGTGTGCTCCTTTATTTCTTTATGATATGGGCAAGTTGTGGTATTATTTTTTCAACTGTGCGCCCGCCCACATAGCCGCCAAGGCCAATTTTGACTATTTCCCAAAGGGCTAAATATTCAGGTTCGCTAAGTTCTGGAGCGGCATAGCCAAACCAACGAGATACAATAAGGCCTACAAAAACCAGCATGGTAATTGGTCGCCAGTTAGCGGCAAGCCAATGGGAAGATGCGGCTTCTGCTTTTATTATGGAGGATAAAGCCAGCTGAAATTCTTGTTCACTTTTTGATAGTTCAAGCATTAGCTCATGTTTAGCTTTTTGCGCAGCCTCCGTGTCTGGGAAAATGCGGTCAAAAATTGGTGCTACAATGCTTCCAATTGTTCCAATGATTAAAGGAATTGCCATAATTCACCTGCTTTTATAAATGATTGTGATTAAAGTGTGTTAGCGGCATGAACTATTAGTTGCTAACTAAGATTAAAAGTTTGTATAGGTGCAAGCGTTGCTCGTTTAGTGCGTAGCTCGGTAGCCCTTGATTCAATAATCGCTATGGTATGGTCGTCTTGAGCGTTGCCCATACCTGAAAGCTTTGCCCGCATTGACCGAGCTGACTTGGCATCAAGCTCAGCAAGCTCTGCGTCAATTTCGGCAACTTGTTGAGCGTTCAATTCTTCTTGTGTGGGTGTGGGTACTACATCAATCCTTGCAGTTCCGTCACCTAAGTCAGTAAGAATGCCATTTCCCTTGTTACACCAAATGGCCGCAGAAGAATATTCACGGCTAGATTTGTCTATTATTTGTCCTATTTCAAATTGCATAGCATTTCTCCTTAATATCCTTCTATTGTAACAAACACAGCTCGACCATTTTCATAAGGTATGGTTGAAGGGCTAACAATAATGACAGAATCAAAATCCCTGTCCTTAGAAAAGGGTGCATAGGCTGGTGCTGTAGTCTTCCAATTACCGTAAACAGCACTGACTAAATAATTTTTAGTGGTCATAGCCGTTAACAGTGTTATGGAAGTACTTGTGCTTGGTGAGATTTTGTTAATAATTATACCTTGTTCAATAAAACCATCTGACCATTTACGCCAATAATTGCCGTTGGCCTCTGCTTTTTCTTCCTCAGATTTTGGGTAGTAGTCGGAGATATATGCGGCGGCTACGCTTTGGCTAGCTTTTTCATAAGCTTGATCAGCCCTGTCTTTTGCAGTCTTTACATCTCCAATGGGTGCTGGTCTTGCCAATACTTCTGGTGTTGGCTCATCTGATAAATCTTCAAACGACGTGGTTTTGACTGAAAGCTCATCATCAGCATTTTTAATAGTAGTTACGCCATCAGGAGTACCCACCACAGAAGCGGCTCTATCTGCTTCAACCTTGGCCCTATTTGCTTGTATAGTTGCTTCATTTACTTGCTCTTGTCCTGCTGCAATAACTTCTTGCTTGGCAGTGCTGGCTATACTTTCAGCTCTGATTGCTTGTTCTGTTGCTGTGTTTGCACTTTGCAATGAGCTTACAGCACTCTCACTTGCATAAGCAGCGTTTGTCACAGTTTCAGCTCTTGCTTCAAATATTTCAGATAGCAATTCATCAGCAGTAATGCTTGAAGCTGGGCTAATTTTTACGCTACGCTCAATGGCTTCAAATAATTGCTGACGCTCAGCTGTTGCTTTATCAAGTGCAGTTTCAATTACTTGCGGGTCAAAGCGAGTGCCAGTTATTAAATCCACACCTTGCGTAAATGGCATGTTGCGTAAAATTACTAAGGTATAACTTTCTTCTAAGGGCTTACCATCATGCAAGTAAGTGAGCGTTCCGCCATCATCTGTTAATGTTAAGGACCAACTTATGACGACACTTTCAACACCATGCGGATCTATTATGGTAACGATAAGCTGTGAGGCATCCCATACTTTAAAAGAAAATGGAAACTGTGTTGCAACACCATTGCCGTTGAAAACAGCTTTGGATATATTATTTGTGAGCATAATTTTCACCTCTTGAAATTAGCCAAGTATCGGCTTTTTCTTTTTCTTTACCCTCTTTTGCGTTAGCTTGTACGGCGTTGGGAATGGCTGCACGGTATAATTGTTCAAGCTCGCTAACCTTGGTGGAGTTATTTTTGAGTAAGGAAACTGCAATGAGAGCAGCAAGTTTGCGAGCAAGCATGTGAGCAAATAAATCGTCAAAAATATTAGGATCTTCAATATCTGCTGTATATGCAAGCAAGGCACTTGTGGCATTGGTTAGAATGAGTGGATTTTTATCTTCACCGCTATATATGAGGATAAAACGCCCGCTCTCAGTGTCTCCTAAATGTTCATAATCCTTACCAGAAGGGTAGATGCGCTGGGCAAGTAGCATGTCGCTTGGCACAGCATAGGCATGACTGTATTGTTGTTCATAGCCTGCTGGCATAGGCACTTTTGCAAGCCAAGCCCTGCGCTGTGCGAAGTTCCACGGATAATCTCGCAATGCTTGTCGTCTTGCGCTATCCCAGTAGAGATTGCATTGTACGGCTTCAAGGTTATTTTCATGGACGTCGGCAATAGTGCGTGTGCCAATGAAGCCAAGAGCCATATTCCAGATGCTCAATTTTGAAATCATAATTGCTCCTTGCCCTTGGAGTAAAAACTCACATAATAATTAAAATCAGGTGGTTGATTAAGGAAGAAGTGAGTTATGTGAGCAAATACTCCAAGGGTATTTTGGCCGGACTAAGATTAAGGGAATGCTGGTAGAAGTTTAGCCAACAACAATGCCTTTGTTAATGTATTGTCCGGTTTCATAGGGTTCGTCTTCAAAGCCAGAAATGGCACAAAAAAGCTTACCAGCGGTGGGTGTTCCGCTAACGGTGAGCTTTAGGCGTAGCCATGGGTTTGTCACAGCACGAGGTACAAAACGCCAGCCAAGGCGCTTACCAACCACAAAATCTGCCGCAGGTACAGCAATGGTTGCGCCACTCACATCGCTAAAGCTTCCGTCCTTGCTTTCGGCTTGTTGCAGGGTAAGGGTGACGGAGGTGGCACCGGCGAGATTTTCAGTAAACTTGGTACAAATGAGAATTGGCTCAGCCTTGCCTGGGTTTTGTAAGGAGTTAAGGGCAACAGCTTCACCAGTTTTTGAGCTAACCAAGCCTTCAAATAAAATAAGGTTGCTATCAATTATCATTGTTATTCCTTGTTGTTATATGTTGCTTTCAGTGGACAAAATGGCATCGCATTGGCGCAGTGGTCGACCAAAAATTAGCGGCATGCCGTCAGATTTAAATGCCTCACCATAAACTAGATGCACATTGCCAGCATCGGTGCTTTGCAGCTCAACGGCGGCCATGAGTTCTTCATTGCCGTACCAAACTGCTTTTTGGCGCATGACTTCAGGCATTTTGTTTTTGGCGGTGATGAGCAGTTGTTGTAAATCCACAAAACCACTTTGGCCTTTGCGCTTACCCAGTGAGGCCACAGGGATGTTTGCAATACGCACGCAAGAGCGCCAGTCACGCAAAGCTAGGCCAAGGCTCCACTGATAGCGATTAACAATGGCTTCATAGTGGCGTCCTTCTGAGTCCTCAACAGTTTGAATGCCAAGATCCTTGTGCTCAAGGCCCCCTAAACTACCCTTGGGGTAGATGCCATGAATGCTGCGCTCACCCCAAGAAATAAGCCAAGCCGAGGTGCACTCTTCGCCTGTACCACCAGCGTCAATTACATTGGGGGCATCCTTGGCAGGGTAGCGCAGGGCAAGGCCCTTAAACTCATCGGGATTTACGTCAGAATTGCCATAAAATAAAGTACGGGCAGCCTTTTGGCGCATGGCTTCGGCAAAGGCAATGCTTTCACCATCAATAAACTTTGCAGCATTACCGCCATAAAGTTTGGCCTCAGCTTCATCAATCATCATGCGGCTTTCCATTACGGAACAAGGCTCTTTAACCTGTGTCCATTGGCTTTTACTGTAGGGTATGCCCTGATAAAGTCTGCGCCAGTAAACTTCTGGCAGGCCTGTGCGAATGCGGGTTAAATGACCGTCACTTTGGTTTGATTCCATAAATTGAACATCGTCCAAAATGTCGTTGGTTTCATTCATAAGCTCGATGATGGAGCCTGCTGGCTCGCCCTTATGAAAATCACGTAATTCTGCGAGGGTGGCCACAAGGCCTAGTGTTTTCTTTGACATGGTATCTTCCTTTTTGATTGTGTTTTAAGACATATGCACAACTGTGTGCAGACTTTTTTTATAAGGAGTTGTATTTGCCATATAAGCGTTCATGGCGTGGGGCTTCGGTTTTGCTTGGGCTGCCAAGTATGACTTTATCTTCAGCGTGGGTGCGCCCAATGGCAGATAAAAAGCGTATTACATGCGGATTGTTGCCATAGCCTGTTTGCTCCAAAATGCTTAAAAGTTCGCCACTTTGGTCATATTTTTGCAGCCCAGCCTTGGCATAAGCCACGGTGCTTTCAAAGGCAGCACCACCCATATCTTTGTCTTTACGAATTTCATCTTGCCAAGCACTAACTTGCTTTTGATGCGCCTCCACTTGGCTGAGCTGATTTTGTTTTGATATTTCAAGCAGCCTTTGTGCGCCTGCATTATCAAGTTTTAGCTCCTTGGCTTGAGCATTAAAAAGCTCACGCTCACTTTCACTAAACTTCATGCCTTCAGGTAGTTCAAGCTCATAGGCTTCAGGCGTTTGATCAGCCGATAGTGGGCTTTGTGTGGCATCTGCCCCGTTAGTTTCTGGGTTTTGATTTGTGGAATCAGACATTTTTTTCCTCCTCATAGTCCATGATTAATTGTAAAATGCTTTGGGCCGTTTGGCCCATCCCCAGCCAGCGTAAAAAAGTCCTCCCTTCTTTGCGTTGCATAAGCAGGCGCACAGCTTCCTTCATTTGGCGGTCAAAGTTATGCACTGCCTTTTGATGCTCCTGCTTATGGCCTTGCATGGTGTTGAAAATATTTTCTTGCATTAAGTGCCTCCCAATGTGTTTAAAATGGCACCTATGGCATTATTTGGCGCAAGTTCTGTTTTGCTAAGTTTTTGTGCAACGTCTGTCACATCTTGTAGCATTTCAACCTGTTGGACCTTGTTTTCCTTTTCCATGGCAGCTTGCTCTGCGGCTATGGCAGCTTGTTTTCGCTCATCTCTTAAGCGCTCACGTTCAGCTTGTGGGCGCAATATTGATGGTGATATGCCAAGGTAATCTGCATATTCATCAACGGCTTTGTCAGCATCAATGGCATCTGCAATGTCGGCCTGCAGGGGGGTAATGCTATTCACAAAACCCATGAGCCTGTCCACAGAGCCTGTAGCCACCATTTTTTGGGCTTGGGCCAAAAGGCTTACAAATTCAATTTTGACATCTCTGCCCATGAGTTCTTGAGGCATGGGTGGCAACATATTGCTACGCCACATGAGGCGCGCTGTACGGTTAATGAGTGGGATAAAAAACTCATTGTGCAAGCGGTCAAGCACTGGGCCTATGAGGATTAGCTTTTCTTCCTCACGCACTGCCACTTCCTTTGCAGTGGTTTTTGAGCGATCAGAATTTAGCAAAAGGCGAAAGAGGTCATTATACAAACCTTGCTGGATTTGCTTTTGCACAGCTTCCATGGCACTGCGTGCTGCTTGAATTTCTGGGCGAATTTCCATAATTGGCGTTGCAGCTTGTGGGCTTTGCCCTGGTGCTGCCTCAACGTAGTTCACGCCACCTGGGGTAAGATCAAGGCCAATGGATTTTAAGCTTGCAGACACTGCCGTTGGCGGGTCAACAGCCTTATGTATGGCCTTAAGTGTGGTGATGCCCATTTGTTGCAACATGCGGCAATCTGGCAAAACATCCATGGCTGGCGAGCGACCATATACATCATTGCCAACCACGTCCCAGCGCACACCAAAGCCTGGAAACTCAGCAAAACCTGATTCTGACAAAATGTGCATATGGCTTTTGGAGCTTGTGTGGCCTTCAAGCCAATAAACCGAGGCAAAGGGCATTTGCGTTGCAATGCTTTGGTCAGCATGTCTTGTGTCTCTAGGATATATGGCGTGCACAACTATATAGGCATCATCTGCCTTGGCTTTATTTCTGCCCACATAATTGGGCAAATTTTCAGGGCCAAAGCGCATGGCAAGCTGGCGTGCAGTCATCTGAAAACGCCTAAAAACCACGTCCACAACTTGCCTGTCATTGGTGTCTAAGCAGTATTCACCAGCACAAAATGGTACAAAACGAAAACCGTTTTCAAAGTCAGCTAGCTCAAGCATAAAGCCTGTGCCGAATGTGCCAAGCTCGCCATAAAGGGTATGTACTGCATTGTAAAAGTTTGAAGTGTTAAATAACTTGCGCATTTGCTTGGTAACAGCGGCAAGCCACTCTTTAATATGCCCATGAGCGGCTAAGTCTGGGTCGGTTAAAGTTAGCTGAAACCATGGGCGAGCAGGGCTTGTCATGCCGCCTTGCAAACCAGAAGCTAAAGTACGCATGGCTAAAATGCCTGTGGAATCTACCAATTTGTCATTTAGAATTGGCATTTTACGCCATGCATCAGGATTTTTACCCACATCTCTATAGCGTGTGGGCAAAAAATGGTCTGCTAAATCTCGCCATGCAGGCTCATAACTTGAGCGAACGTCCAAAAGTTTGGAAAAGCGATGGCTTAGCCATTGGTATTTGTCTTTGTCCTCGGACATGGTCGTACCTTTATTGCCCTAGAAGGGTTTTTGTTTGTGGTGAGTTTTTGCTTTGCATGGGGCTTGTTAAAATGCTTGCACCAATGCCAGCAGCTTTGTTCGCCTTTTCTTTTTGGGCATTGCGTGCAGCTGTTGCAGCCTCGGTAACTGGTTTTGATGTTTGCGGTTTTTCTGGTGCCACATAGGCTGGTGCTTCTGGCGCTCTGTATCCTCCTCCAAATCCCATAATATTCTCCTTGGTTGTGGGTTAATAATTTATTTTGCTTGGTAGTGTTCCTCGCAGGTGCAATATGCAAAAAAAATATGCAGGTGTACTACTGAAACAGTGCACAGGATTTGTTATGTTGTTGTGGGATGTTGCGAAAAAAAATGTGAAAAAGTGAAGGCAAAAAAAAAGCACATAAAGAACAAATTCTTTATGTGCAAAAAATCAATTTATTTTACTAAATTTTATAAAATCAGAAGTGCAATACGCAATATCTAACTGCAAACTGCTTTAATGTGCGGTGTTTTTGCATTAATATTTTATATTAATCTATTTATTGCTATATTGTTGCATTATAAAAAAATACATAATGAATGTAATACATAGTAAAAAAAATTTACTGTATTATAAGTTGTGCCATTTTTCTGTGTACAACCAGCGGCGCATCACTCGCTCAAGCTCTTTTAATACCAACGGTTTTGAGAGGAAATCATTCATGCCACTTTCTAAAAACATGGTGCGCACATCACCAACTGCATTGGCAGTTAGAGCAACAATGGGCAATGTATGGAATTTTTCATCTGGTAGCATGCGAATACGAGACGTTGTTTCAACGCCGTCCATCTCTGGCATCATATGGTCCATGAAAATAATATCATAGTCTTGCTTTTTGACCATCTCAATGGCATCTATGCCAGATATGGCTGTATCAACAGTGACACCGTATTCTTCAAGCACGCTTTGAGCAATAACTAAGTTAATGCTGTTGTCATCCACAACCAGCATGCGTGCATTGGTAGTAGTCATGCTAAATGTTGAATCTTCGGAGGAATTATCGTTGGCATCATAAGATGAGCCTTCAAGCAACCTTGCCACAACAATGGTTGTAAGTGGTGCATAAGCCACAATCACATTGTGTTTAACGTCCTTGCTTTCAAAATAATTACGAGAAATGGCAATGATTTTGGTGTTTGGTATGCTGTCAGGATCAATTTTATGAAGGTTGATATGGTCAATAAAAACATGCGTAAAATTGCAAAGGTCTTCATGCTTTTCAACAATAGTTGCCTTTGCTCCAATGTCTACAAGTTTTTCATAAAGGGATTTGGACTTTACGCTACTCTTAAGACAAATGCCAATGTGCAAATTATTATAATCGCCTGTGGGCAAGAGTGGGGCTGCATCTTCAACGGTTTGTGGTAGTTCAAATGAGAAAACTGAACCCTTACCGTATGTACTTTCAACTTGAATGGAACCACCCATCTGCTCAACGAGCCTTTTGGTAATGGCAAGTCCAAGGCCTGTGCCTTCAACATTTCTGTTTTTCTTGGTGTCAAGTTGTGAGAAATTTTCAAAAAGATGCGGCAAGTCTTCTCTTTTCATGCCAATGCCAGTATCTTCCACTCGTGCTTTAATAATAACTGTTTCGCCTTGTCCTACAGGAATAGCTCTTAAGGTTAGGCGAATGTGGCCTGTGTGTGTAAACTTAATGGCATTGGTCAAAAGGTTAATTAAAATTTGCTTTAAGCGCACACTATCGCCCATCAAGATGCGTGGTATATCGTGAAAATCTTCAATTAAAAAGTCAATGGGCTTTTCGCCAATGCGGACACTTATAAGTGTCACGATGTCATTGATAAATGATTCCACATAGTAAGCTTCAGGTGATATTTCTAAAGCTCCAGATTCAATTTTTGAAAAATCAAGAATATCATTAATAATGGTTAAAAGTGAACCAGCGGCATTTTTAATGTTTTTAAGGTATTGTAAGGTTTCGGCTTCAGGATTTTGGCGCATGGCAATGTCAGTCATGCCAAGAATGGCATTCATGGGGGTACGAATTTCATGGCTCATATTGGCAAGGAAGGTGCCCTTGGCTTTATTGGCAAGTTCTGCTGCTTCTAATCGGCGTTGTTCTGTGATGTCGGTATAAAATCCTTCAAGTAAATGCGGTGTGCCGTCAGATTTAAATTCTACAACGCGGCTTCGCTCCCATATCCATTTAACTGTACCATCTTTCATGATGATACGAAAACTGGTTTCAAGAGGGAGGCCCATATTTAGAGTTTTTTGGTTAATTTCTGCTAGTGGCTCCACATCATCGGGGTGAATCATGTCAAAAAATTGCAAGGCATTATTATTGATTAGTTCTTCTGGGGTGTAGCCAGTAAGTGGTATGCAACCTTCACTAACAAAGGTAAAAGTGTAATCTGGAGGGTTATTTAAACATTGAAAAACCATGCCTGGCAGGTTAGCCATTAAGTTTTCCATACGTTTTTTGCTTACTTGCAATTCTGTAAGGATTTTAAATTTTTCTGCTGACATAAGGCCTAAGGCCACAAGGTCTGCAAGTGATGAAGCAAAGTTTTGTTCATCAATGCTCCAACTTTTAGGGGTGTAGAATTGTTCGATACAAACAACGCCTGAAAGCATGCCATCAATACGAATGGGTGCGTCAAGTAGCGAGCAAATGTCTTCTTCATACTCGCCGTCAAGCCCATCCAATACATTTGATTTGGAGGCATCATCAATGGAGATGATACGATCTCTATTTAGCTGATTGATATATTCTGGACGATCGTGCAATGAAAAGTCTTGTTGTTCAGAAAATGAATTAGTCCTAGCATCATAAGTAACGATACTTTTTAGTATCTGTTTTTCATAGTCAATTTGCCAAATGCCTATGCGTGTTACATGCAGAGATTTGGCACCTTCCTTGGTAATAAAGCGAGCTGCGGACTTGAAATTTCCAGTTGTAAGATCTGGAAACTTTGTAATTTTTGCAAGACCTTCACTTAATCGTTCTGCTCTTAGTAAATTGTCATTATTTGCCATATTGGTGCTATTTATCTTAGAACTTTTATTATCCATTTTCTAAAACCTTTCCAATGCCATTCAAAGCATTTTTTAATACATTATCTGCCAAGGCATAGGAAAGGCGGATACAATTGGCATCTCCAAAAGCAGACCCCGGCACAACAGCCACTCCTGCTTTTTCAAGTAGTGCTGTGCAAACTTCTGTGTCGTTGGCAAGGCCAGGGCGAAAGTATTTGTGTACATCCACAAAAAGATAGAAGGCGCCACCAGGCTTTGGGCAAATGGCCTTGCTCCAACCATTTATTATATTGAGTCCTAAATCTCGGCGCACAATAAAGGCACTACGCATGCCATGCATAAAATCTTTTGGTCCATCAAGTGCGGCGAGTGCTGCTTTTTGGGCAATGGAGCATACGTTGGAGGTGCTTTGCCCTTGTAGGTTTACAATGGCCTTGGTTAGGGCAGGGCAAGTTATGCTATACCCCACACGCCAGCCAGTCATGGCATAGCTTTTTGAAACGCCATTACAAATGGCTACTTGTGCTGGGTGTTTTGCAAACCAATGCGCAGCAGTGCAAGATTTATTGTCATCATATACAAGCTGATCGTATATTTCATCAGAAATTACAAAAAGACCTTTTTTAATGGCAAGCTCCATTAAGGCATCAAACTCAGCTTGACTGTAGATAGCACCAGTGGGGTTTGAGGGAGAATTCATAATGAGCATGCGACTTTTTGGACTAATATATTTTTCAAGTATGGCAGGGGTAATCTTAAAATTTTGCTCAACAGTGGCTGGAACTTCCACAGGTGTAGCAGATGCGAGGGCCACCATGTCGGGGTAGCTTACCCAATAGGGGGTTGGGATTAGCACCTCATCGCCAGGATTAAGAATGGCTTGCATAATATTGTAGAGTGGTTGCTTGCCACCATTGGAGATTACAACATTTTCTGGCAATATACTTGAACCATATTCATTATTATAGTAATTTGCTGTGGCTTTGCGCAACTCCATAATTCCAGGAACAGCAGTATAGCGCGTAAAGCCAGTGTCAATAGCGGCTTTTGCCGCATCACAAATATGCTTTGGCGTGTCAAAATCTGGCTCGCCAACAGCTAGGCTAATAATTTCTTTGCCCTGCGCTTTAAGCTCAAGTGTTTTTGCATTGATTGCCAATGTGGCTGATGGTTTGACAAGTGAGAATTTATCTGCCAGTTTCATGCACGCTCCTTAGAAAACTTCAAGTATATAATTTTTGTTGTTTGTAAGGTGTTGAACAACAAAGTAGTAAAAAAGTATATAAGTTTTTCGACTAGAGTTAAATAATAGTTTGTTAGTTACTCTTTGCACCAATATCAAATAAAATATGAACTGTAAACACTTCGTGAGGTTGCCAAATGAAAAAGCCTTTAGTTTCTTATCCTGAGGGATGCGTGGTGGGACTTTTTTTGCGAAGGCACAAACGCTTTAGCGTTGCTGTAGAAATAAATGATGAAGAAGTTTGGGTGCATAGCAATAACTCTGGCTCTATGCTCGGGCTTATGCGCAAAAATATGCCAATTTTGCTATCTCCTGCCAATAATCCAGCTCGTAAACTGCGCTTTACTCAAGAATGTGTATGGATGTCCTCAAAAATTCCAAACATTAATTCATCAAACTCCGATGACTATGTTCAAGATGCTCAAAATTTTTGGGTGGGTGTCAACACATCTTTTCCCAATAAACTTTTGCACGCAGCTTTTTCTCAGGGGCTTTTACCCTTTGCTTATGATTATACGCATATTAAATTAGAAGCAAAGAGAGGTCAAAGTCGCTTAGATGCATGCATTAGTGGTGATGGGCAAGTGCCAATTTGGGTTGAATGTAAAAATGTTACCATGGTGGAAGATGAGGTGGCACTTTTTCCAGATGCTCGCACAGAGCGTGGACAAAAACATTTGCTTGAACTTATGGATATTGTGAAAAAGGGGGAGCGCGCAGTTATGTTCTATCTTGTACAAAGGACAGATGCTAAATGTTTTGGGCCTGCTGACATGATAGATGAGGACTATGCAAAATTATTTTGGAAGGCCATAGATGCAGGTGTGGAGGTTTATCCATTTAAAGCTTGTATTGATGGTAGTGGTGTTAGCTTGGGTGAAGCTTTGCCTGTAGTAAAGCCTCACTTGTGCAAATAATATTTAGTCGGCATTGAAAAACTGTTTTTTAGTGCCGACTGCTAAAATTTTCTGCTAGAAAAATTTTGTGTGCCGCAAAATAAACCATAATTCACTTCTGGAGTTCCCAAGGGGTATTTCAACGTGCCTTTCTGAGTAGCTATTTAAATGGTCCTGCACAATTATTTTTTAGTTCTATTTTTGTGATTTTGCAGT
>CAYJOP010000041.1:5490-17299 GCA_964371835.1 uncultured Desulfovibrionaceae bacterium | reverse complement strand
TTGAATGGCTAACAGGGAGCGTAAATAATATGAGTGCAAATATTGGCAAAATTGTTCAGGTCATCGGTGCAGTCGTTGACGTGGAGTTTGCGGGTGGAACACTGCCCAACATTCTCAATGCTCTTGAGATAAAAAACCCCAACAATACCGACGCACCAGATCTTATATGTGAAGTAGCACAACACCTTGGTGATAACGTTGTTCGTACCATTGCTATGGACGCAACTGAAGGTCTTGTGCGCGGCATGGAAGCCAAAGACACAGGCGAGCCTATCATGGTTCCTGTGGGTAAGGCTGCTGTAAGCCGTATCATGAACGTTATTGGGCGACCCATCGACGAAGCAGGCCCCATTAACTCTGAAAAAATGTATCCAATCCACCGTCCTGCTCCAGAGTTTACCGAACAAAATACTAAGGTTGAACTTTTGGAAACAGGAATTAAGGTTGTGGACTTACTAATACCCTTCCCAAAAGGCGGAAAAATGGGCCTTTTCGGAGGTGCTGGTGTTGGTAAGACCGTTATCCTTATGGAAATGATTAACAACATCGCAAAACAACACGGTGGTAGCTCCGTGTTTGCTGGCGTTGGTGAGCGTACTCGTGAAGGTAATGACCTTTACCACGAGCTTAAAGACGCTGGCGTTTTAGAGCGCGCTATTCTGGTTTATGGCCAGATGAACGAACCTCCTGGAGCTCGTGCTCGTGTTGCTCTAACTGCTCTTGCTTGTGCGGAATACTTCCGTGACGAAGAAAACCAAGACGTGCTTTTGTTCGTTGACAATATCTTCCGCTTTACCCAAGCAGGCTCAGAAGTATCGGCTCTTCTTGGTCGTATGCCTTCTGCTGTTGGTTATCAACCAACACTTGGTACTGACCTTGGTGGCCTTCAAGAGCGTATTACCTCAACCAACAAGGGTTCAATCACCTCAGTTCAGGCCGTATATGTACCTGCTGACGACTTGACTGACCCGGCCCCTGCAACTACCTTCTCACACCTTGACGGTACACTTGTACTTTCACGTCAAATTGCTGAGCTTGGTATTTATCCTGCGGTGGACCCGCTTGACTCAACATCTCGTATTCTTGACCCCAACGTTGTGGGTGAAGAGCACTACGCAGTTGCCCGTCAAGTGCAAATGGTTCTACAAAAGTATAAAGACCTTCAAGACATCATCGCCATTCTTGGAATGGACGAATTGTCTGACGACGACAAAGTTGTTGTGGCCCGTGCTCGCCGTATTCAGCGTTTCTTGTCACAACCATTCCACGTGGCAGAAACCTTTACTGGCACACCAGGTCAATATGTACAGCTAACCGAAACCATCAAGGGCTTTAAGGGCATTCTTGATGGTGAGTATGACCACCTTGCAGAAGGCGACTTCTACATGCTTGGCGGCATTGAAATGGCTGTGGAGAATTACAATAAGCGTCAATCTGAATAAAGGAGCAACACTATGAAGCTCCAATTGGAAGTTGTTACCCCTGATAAGCAGGTGGTACAAGAAACGGTGGACTATGTGAGCTGCCCAGGCATCGAAGGTGAATTCGGTGTGCTTAAAGATCACGTAGCCTTGTTGTCAGCCCTTAAAGTCGGCGTGCTACGCTTTGACAAAGAAGGCAAGCAACAATATGTGTTTATTTCTGGTGGATTTGCTGATGTTAATGACAATGTAATCACTATCTTAGCTGAATCCGCAGAACTTGCAGAAAGCATAGACAAAGCGCGTGCTCAAGAAGCACAAAAACGCGCTGAAGATCGGCTTGCTCAAAAAAATGCTGAGCTTGATGTTATGCGTGCAGAGCACGCTTTACACAGAGCGCTAGTACGCTTAAGCCTTGCAAGCTAGCTGCTTAAAAAATTGCAGCCTGCAAGAGATTAATCTTATACTATCACATGGGAGGATACTACCTCCCATGTGATAGTTTTCAAAGGTTTTATATGTTATTATTTTTATACCCTACCTGACGACACGAACTAACACTTCACGGTGTGAGGTCTTGTGTACTATGGGGTATGAGATAAATATAAAATATCCTTCCAAGCATTTTCTAATTTTTTCATTGCCCCTATACACTAAAGCAGAATTTTCTGCATTCTTGTGATATATTAAAATTTTGTATATCTGAACTCTTTTTTTCAAAGACTTCCCTAAAATATTACTAAAGGTTTAGGTCAATAAAGTTTTTTTGGGAAAGGGGGTTTGGGGGAAAATTCTTTTATGTTCACAAAAAAGGTTTTCCTCCAAGAAAAAATTTTCCATACAACATAGGGTTAATATGAGAACAAGTAATTTCTTTGCCACAAAAAGTGGCATCATAGTTACAGGTGTTATTATTGGGTGTTTGGCTGTATTGTTGCAATACCTTGGAAATCCGGCCAATATGGGTGTTTGTGTTGTTTGTTTTTCTCGTGATGTTGCTGGATCAGTAGGCTTGCATAGAGCTGCGGTTGTGCAATATTTACGTCCTGAAATTATCGGCATGGTGCTTGGTTCCTTTGGAGCATCTTTAATGTTTAAAGAATTTCGAGCACGCGGTGGGTCTTCTCTTATAACTCGCTTTACTCTTGGCATGATTGCTGGCATGGCATCCTTGGTTTTTCTTGGTTGTCCATGGCGTGCAATTTTGCGCCTAGCAGGTGGAGATGCTAATGCTTTGCTTGGCATTGGCGGTTTAATTGCAGGAATAGCTGTTGGCGGTTATTTTTTGAAAAGGGGTTTTTCGCTTGGTCGCAGCCAGCAAGAAGTAAATTCTGCTGGTTGGATTTTCCCACTGCTTATGGTTGGATTATTCGCTTTATTAATATTTAACCCACAAATTGTGGGTGAGGCAAAATCTGGCGTACTCTTTTATTCTGTGAAAGGCCCAGGAGCTGCACATGCACCGCTTTTCATATCCTTGGGCATTGGCTTAATTGTTGGTTTTATTTGTCAGCGTAGTCGCTTTTGCACAATGGGTGCATTTCGAGACACCATTTTATTTAGACACACTCACTTATTAAGTGGTGTGCTTGCCATGTTAGTAACAGCTCTTGCCTTAAACATTGTTTTTGGATTTTTCAATCCAGGTTTTGCTAACCAGCCTGTTGCTCATGATGATGGCTTATGGAACTTTTTATCCATGCTCACAGCAGGTCTTGCATTTTGTTTAGCTGGTGCTTGCCCTGGTAGACAGCTTTTCATGTCTGGCGAAGGAGATAATGATGCCGCTGTTTTTGTAATTGGTTTAATTGTAGGCACTGCCTTTGCACATAACTTTGGCATTGCAGCTTCACCTGCTGGCATTGGGGCAAACAGTATAATGGCAACAGTGCTTGGTCTAATAGTTTGTTTATGCATAGCTTTTTTTGCTTGCGTAAAGGGGGGAGCTAATGATAATTAATACCGAAGGGCTTTCATGCCCACAACCTGTACTTCTTGTTTTACAATGCATTAAGAATCATAACCCTGATAGCATTGACGTCATTGTAGACAATGAAGCAAGTCATGAAAATGTGACTCGTGCAGCTTTAAATAATGGTTACAATGTTAAATCTATACAAGAGGCCAAGTGCGTCAAAATAGAGTTACGTAGGAGTTAATCTATGTGGCGAAAAGCAAGGAAGTTTTTTTCCGATTCTTCAGAAATCAATACAATGCACAGATCAAAGCATATTTCAGATCGTGGAATGCTTGTATTTGAGCACACTGGTGAAGTGATTAAGGCCGAGCTTTATTTGCGTGAAGCTGGCTTTGAGGTTGAGGTTAAAGGACCACCGCCTACACTGCACACTGGTTGTGATATGGTTATTGAAATTGAACTCATACGAGAAATGGCCATACTTGAGCTTTTGCAAGAAAAAGAAATTCCTCCAT
Organism: uncultured Desulfovibrionaceae bacterium; assembly: GCA_964371835.1. Classification (GTDB taxonomy): domain Bacteria; phylum Desulfobacterota; class Desulfovibrionia; order Desulfovibrionales; family Desulfovibrionaceae; genus CAYJAD01. The sequence continues at coordinate 13,445 of CAYJOP010000041.1, read as the reverse complement.
TGCAATGTGTGCCCGTTGCCAATGAGCTACTTGAGCCTGTGTCCATTTTTAATGTGGACGATCTAGGTAAGTGGCTCATGGTTCGGGCTGCCAACATGAAGATTACAGTTGAAAAAGAAAGTTGCCGCATTGTTAATATATCTGGCGGTGGTTGCCCTGATGTACCGTATCTTGCACATAGATTAACTGGCTTAAGCTTAGAGGAAGCACAAGAGCCAAGACACATTGGTCAAACTTTGTGCTGTTATTCACTACAAAAAGCCTTTATTGAGGCTAGGAGACTGCTATCATGTGGCTCATAGTTAGCACAAGCCCTCAAGTTACGAAAGGACACTTAGCGTATGGCAAATATGATGTTTCCACATGTAGCATCAAGGTTAACACAGGCGATGTTTTATCCATTGAGCGTGGTACAGAAGCTTTGGCAGCAACTGCAAGTATTGTTTGTAAGTATCTCAATGCTCCTGAACCAATAATACTATGTGCGTCTGATAATGGTGACGGAGATGGCAGCAGAAAGGCTTATGCATTTCTAATAGAGCATCTTAAAGAAATGAATCCCGTAGGCATTACTTTTCACTATCTTTTTCCCGATGTTGATTGGCATAACAAAATACTTATGTGCATAGATGAGCTTGAAAAACGCCCAACCTTGGTTGCCGATGCAGGTTTTATGTATGTGGCAAAAATGAGTGGTTATGCTAATAAATATGATTTATTTACACCAGATGTGGGTGAAATGTGTTATCTTGCTGATGAATTTGCCCCACATCCTTTCTATACACAAGGATTTTTGCTTAAAAACAAGCAAACAGTTGAAGAACTAATACAACGTGCCAAAGAACATGATAATGTTCCAGTAAACCTTATTGTAAAAGGATCTACAGACCATATTGTTTTTGGTGACAAAATAGTTGAGCGTGTAAGTGAGCCAAGTGTTCCTGCCATGGAAGCAATTGGCGGAACGGGAGACCTAGTTACTGGTATTGTTACGGGGCTTTTAGCTAGCGGCTTCCCCATGCAAAATGCGTGCATTGCAGCAGTAAAAACCAACCGAATTTTGGCTAAAATAGCTTGCCCAACACCAGCAACACCAGTGGGTAAACTTATGCCTTATTTAAATTTTGCTCTTGATGAAACTATTAAACATTAAAAATTTAGTAATGCTATAAAAAAGTTAAGCAATTTTGGTTATGCTAAGTATTATGCTTACCCTTTTGCCAATTTTTGCCATTATGCTCTTAGGTGCGTTGGCAGAATATCGGCGCATCCTACATTGCACAACTGCGAGTATTATCAATCAATTTGTATATTATTTCAGTCTGCCCATTTTACTTTTTTATATTATGGCCCAAGTGGACTCTAATGATATTTCATGGCGGCCCGTGGTTGGTTTTTTGGCTGGAACTGGCATAAGTCAAATAGCTCTAAATGTTCTCGCTCGACTTAGTGGAAAAAATACGCAAGATGCAATTATGGCTGGTCTAGTGTCCAGCTTTCCCAATGCGGCCTTTATGGGCATTCCTATGGTCATACTGGTTTTTCCTGACAACACCACAGCCGAAATTTATGCTGGAATTGCAGCATTACTCCCTACATTTGCGATAATTTATACAGATACCAGCCTTGAAATATGCAATACCCAAAAAGTTAATACGCTGACCACCATAAAGAATATATTTTGCATAATTGGGCGTAGCCCACAAATGATTGGGGCAAGCCTTGGCCTAATTGTAAGCCTTGGTGAGTTTAGTTTACCAAATGCCATTGAAGTCGCTGCCAAAATGATAGGTAACACAGCGGCCCCATGTGCACTGTTTTGTATTGGCATGACACTAGCAGCGCAAATTACACAATGGTCACAAAGCATTACAACAAATACAAAACAAAAAAAATCATGGAAACTCCAAACGGCACTTATCAGTACAAAGCTTTTGATTTGTCCTTTGTTGGTTTTTTTTGTTTGCTATGCCTTGGACGCAGGCCTTGTGCCTACAGCATCTATGACTATTATTGCCGCCATGCCCACAGCTATCATCTGCTATGTTATAGCTGAAAAACATAATGCCTTTGTGCAAGAAAGCATTATAACAATTGTTATTGGTACTATTTTGTCATGCTTAACAATTCCATTTATCATTTCGCTTTTATTATAGCATGTTTAATCTATATTTAAAGACTCCAGCACAATTCATTGTGTGGAGTCTTTTGGAGCGTTGACGATAGTCAATGCGACCAAAAATCAAGAATAGGCGGAGCTTTGCTTCGCCGTTAAGTGATTGATTTTTCCTGCCCTAGTGGTGCCACGAAGTGGCATAGCCGTTAGGCGAGGAACGAGCCTTACGGATACAGAGAGCAGAGATGTGGCTTTTGTTCTGCACAAGTGCATTTTCAAATAAATGCAAATTTACTGGAAAAGCAAAAAAATAGAACTAAAAAATAATTGTGCAGGACCCTTATTTATTAAAAGCCATTTAAACAACAAACTCCTATCTTCATAAGAAAATAGGAGTTATAAAATCATTTTTATTTTATATTTTTTATTCAAAGCGAGAAACACCTGTAATTACCACCATATCTGTTGGAACATTTTCATACATACCCACTGTCTTGGTTTTTACCTTGGCAATTTTGTCAACTACTTCCATACCCTCAACAACTTTACCAAACACGCAATAACCCCAACCATCATGGGTTGGCATGCTATGGTCTAAGAATTCATTGTCCACAAGATTTATAAAGAATTGTGCAGTGGCACTGTGTGGATCCATAGTACGAGCCATGGCAAGTGTGCCACGTTCGTTTTTTAAGCCGTTATCAGCTTCATTTTGCACAGGTTCGTTGGTTTCTTTCTCGTCCATGCGCACACCTAACCCGCCACCTTGAATCATAAAATTAGGAATTACACGATGAAATATTGTGTTAGCGTAAAACTCATTGTCTACATATTCAAGAAAGTTAGCTGTAGACTTTGGAGCTTGCTCTTGAAAAAGTTCCACCAAAATATCACCAGAAGATGTTTCCAAAAGTACCATGGGGTTTGACATATTTCCTCCTTATTTAAACATAATAATCATAGTAAATATTTTGATTATTATGAATTTTCTAATGTTTTACTCATCCTCAGCCTTAACATATTTACACGCTTTATCTGGGCAACAAATCTTTCTTGCTCCACCACGCATTATTTTGTTCACCAGCACAGGCGATGAACACTCAGGGCATTTTTCTGCCAAGGGGAAATCCCACAAAGCATAATCGCATTGTGGGTATTGGTCGCAAGCATAAAATATTTTTCCACGCTTGGAGCTTTTTTCAACCAATGTTCCCTTCTCGCAATTGGGGCATGGTACCTTGGTGGAAAAAGAGGCCGTGTGCTTGCAATCTGGGTATTTTGTACAAGCAATAAAACGGCTACCCGTGCGAGACTTTTTAACCACAAGATCACCATCACAATCTGGACAAGCGCCCACAACTTCACGCTCCACAACTTCTCGCTCAGTGGGAGTTACAACTCCATTTTCATCACGAACAAAATTTGTGGTATGGCGACACTCTGGATAACCTGGACAAGCAAGAAAAGTTCCAGCTTTACCAAATTTTATAACCATGAGCTTTCCGCATTCTGGGCACACTACATCTGTTTCAATGCCAGTTTTAACACTTTGCATATTTTTGGATGCAGCATCAAGGGTTGGTGTAAAGTCCTTAGCAAAGTCTTGCATAAGCTTTACCCAATCATTTTTACCTTCTGCAACTTTGTCGAGATTTTCCTCCATTTGTGCAGTAAAGCCAACGTCCATCAATGTTTTAAAATGCTCCCTCAACTGGTCACAAACAATATTTCCAAGGTCCGTTGGTGAAAAATGCTTTTCTGTCAAATTAACATAATCTCTATCCTGCAAGGTGGAAATGATGCTAGCATATGTTGAAGGACGACCAATGCCCTTTTCTTCAAGTTCACGCACAAGTGATGCTTCACTATAACGTGGCGGAGGCTGTGTGAATTTTTGTTCTTTTTTAAGCTCCTCAACCTTTAATTCTTGGCCCACACTTAGCTTTGGTAAATCTGCATCACTATCATCAGAGCTACGCGGATAAGCAGCAGTCCAACCAGCAAAAAGCATACGCATACCCTTTGCTCGCCACAAAGTTTTGCCGCATTCAATACTAACAACAGTATCATGAAAGCGTGCAGCAGCCATTTGTGAAGCCACAAAGCGTGACCAAATAAGCTTATATAAAGTATATTGTTCAGGTATAATATGACCCTTAACCATTTCTGGCGTAATACTCACATCAACTGGACGCACGGCTTCGTGGGCATCTTGAGCACTACCCTTGCTTTTATAGACTCTGCTCTTGGCTGGTAAATATTCCTTGCCATAGTTTTGCAAAATAAAATTAGCCGCCGCATCGCGTGCTTCATCGGCAATACGTACAGAATCAGTACGCATATAGGTAATAAGGGCTGTAATACCCATACCTTCAATGTCCACACCTTCATATAAGCGTTGAGCAATTCCCATGGTGCGCTTTGCAGAATAGCCATGACGTTGGTTGGCACTTTGTTGCAAAGTTGAAGTGATAAATGGAGGCAGTGGCGCTTTTTGACGTTCTTTTTCTTCAATATTTTGCACCACAAAAGGATTGCTTTTAATTGCTTTTTCCAAAGCTTCCGCTTCATCTGCGTTGGCAACATGGGCTTTTTTACCATCAATTTTATACAAATCTGTTTTCATGCTGGGGGGGGTTTCTGCCGCAAGCATTGCCCTAAACAGCCAATATTCTTCTGGATTAAAAGCTCTGCGTTCTTCTTCACGCTCAACTATTAAACGCAAGGCAACAGATTGCACACGCCCTGCAGAAATGCCACGCTTAACATATTTCCACAATAATGGTGAAATTTTATAACCAACAAGACGATCCAAAACTCGCCTTGCTTGCTGAGCATCAAAAAGATGCTCATTAAGTGCACGAGGATGTTCCAAAGCCTCACGAACGGCCTTGGCGGTAATTTCATTAAACTGTATTCTTTGAATATCTTTTACTTTATCCTTTATAAGCTCAGCCACATGCCAAGCAATGGCCTCACCCTCACGGTCAGGGTCGGGTGCAAGATAGACCACATCAGCTTTTGCTGCGGCACTTCTTAAATCACTTACAACTTTTTGTTTATTTTCAATAACTTGATATTGTGGGGCAAAGTTATTTTGTTCATCAACACCTAGCGAGCTGGCAGGCAAATCTCGCACATGCCCAACACTTGCTAATATTTGATATTTTGCACCTAGAAATTTTTTTATGGTCTTCACCTTGGCTGGTGATTCAACAATAATAAGATTCTTTGCCATGTAAACCTCATTTACTACCCCGACAAATACGACGGAGTCAAAAATATTTTTCAGCCAGAAGAAACATACGGAAAAATTTACATTCGTCAAGACTTGAAAGGCATATTTAATTATCTTTTGTAGACAATCTTTAAATTATTTTGTACCAAAGCACCAAGGAAAGCATATGAAAAAATTTTTTACACTTATAACAATTTGTATTTGCTGTGCAATTTCTGGATGCGCTGCCCAAAGTTCTAAAATAGACTCAGCAAGTGCCCAATTAGAAAATCCCTTGCAAGTTCCATTAATCGGTGATAGCCCAAGCGTCCATGTACAAACGGAAAACACAACGCAAGCAAGAGAAGACCTTGACGGCCTTTTAATAGCCCTTTTGCAAAGTGAATACAATATGCACATAGCAGACGATGCTCAAAGTGCAGACTACGTTATTGAGCTAACCATTGATAGATTTAACCAGGCTGGTACTACCAGCACCTCTGCCAGTGCAGGAGATGTGGCCTTACCCGCTTTAGTTGGAGGTACACTTGGAGCTCAGCTTGGATCTTCAACAAATAGTAGCGATGGCACCCTCATAGGTGCTGGCCTTGGAGTTGCTGCAGGCATTGGGGTTGCATTGCTAGCCTCAAGTGGTACGGCCTATTTATGGGAAATGGGAGTTGATGTAAATATTATTGACACTCAAAATGAAACCTTAACCTCGCGCATTAACGCTAAGGCCCAAGGCGAAGATATGGACGCTTTGGAAGCCGCACAGGCCCTTGAAAATGAAGTGGCTTGGAGCATAGTGAGAGCATTTAAAAAGTAACATGAAGTTAAAAAAATTTTATATTATCCTGATGGTATTGTCGGTTGCAGCTTGTTCACCCAAAGAAATTAACTTTAACGAATTGGTCTATGTCATGAAATCTGACTCCATTGAGTTAGAAGAACATACACCAGACAACTCCACAGTTTATGTGCTAGTTAGAAGCAAAGATAGTAATACTGAAGACATACAAGCAGCTACAGAATTTAGTTTGCGTCAAGAGGGTTATAATATAACCACAAACCCAAGCAATGCTGGCTATATTGTGCATATTAACATAGCAGCCATAGGCACTTTTAGTGATGCATATTTAAAAAATATGGTCGAAAATGGCTACGGTAAGGTTGTTGAGCTAAAAAGCACCATGGCTGAAAAAGGTAATAAATATGCAGTAATTGCCGATGTGCAAGTGGTAGCTCGCTTTATACCACCCATAGTACGCCGCCGCCCTGCTGTGGTTACAACCACATCAAAGCATACTAAACTCACAGAAGATTCTGCCCGAATAATGGCTGCAATTCCAGAAGATGAAGACTATTCTCTCACTCAAGCAAGGCCTTATCTTATGCAAAAACTTGCCAATAACATTGTGATAACATTACCTTAAAGCAGCTTAACCCTTAATCTTTTGCATAATTAACCATATCAATAATCTCAAAGCCACCCTTGGGCGGCTTTTTTGTTTTAAAAGGCTAAAAATAAATCGTATGCATTTGTAGTAAAGGCATGTAATTGCCATCCTACAAATGCATTATATACTTCCTTTGACAGGCTGACATTTATCGTTCACAGGGCGGCAATCAATTACAAGAATTATTTTCAAGTAACAATTGCGAACCGTATAGATGTTACACGAGCAAAGCCAGTGTTACAGATATTCGGTGTGGCAATCCATACCTTTAATTTTTAGCTTTTCACTAATGCTTCGTCTTTGAAAAAGATAGAATTGTTTCTTATTTTGCCCCTTTACAATCCCCCTCCCCCCGTTTTGCGCTTGGCTGTACGCCTATCCCTGCGTAGCTGTTTTCGTTTTGCTCAAACGATCTACTATGGGGCAAGGCCTAGCCTTGCGGCGCAGCCCAAGCGGTCACCCAGCACATGAAATTTTGTGTTAATAAATTAGAAAAGACATGTCTAAACAATAATATTTATAGCAATTGAATTTGGAATACTATAAGTGGCGGAAAAATTAAATTACATTCAAGCAAATTTAAAACCCCCGGCGGGAGTCATTTTTGTGAGTGCAAAGCCCTGCCCGAAGGGTGCGAAACATAGCCGTTAAGTGAGCTTGCGAGCCTTACGGATACAGAGCGCAATGCAAGAGCAAAAATGCGAGTGCCACTTTTTTGTCTATTGTGTGTATATTTTATTTTTTTCCTGTGCCGAGGAAGAAAATTTTTTCCTGCGTAAGCCCTACCCAGCGGGCGGCGAAGCCGTTTACGTTAGGTGAGCTTGCGAGCCTTACGTAAATAGAGAGCAACGCGGCCTCAAGGCCGTGCGTATAAGGAAAAAATTTTATGACGAAGGCACAGGGAAAAAGGTAAATATCGCATTATCGGACAAAAGTTATGAAAAGGCCGTTAGGCCGCCCAAACGAGAGCAGGCCAAAATGAATAAGAAACTATTCTATCTTTTTCAAAGGCAAAGCATTAATGAGAAAGGTAAGAAAGTAAAGATATGGATGCTTTGCTGTTCATTTGCGTAAGGTTCGCTGCTCACCTTAAGCAAACGGCTTCGCCGCCCTTTGGGCGTTTGTGCCGCCTAAGGTACCACGCTACCTTGGCAGTAAGGCA
>CAYJOP010000041.1:0-5390 GCA_964371835.1 uncultured Desulfovibrionaceae bacterium | reverse complement strand
TTTTGATTCGCACATGATGCCTTACTCGCCTTCGGCAAGTAAGGCATCATGTGCGACAATTATTATACTTACAAACGCCCTTTGGGCGTTTGTGCCGCCTAAGGTACCACGCTACCTTGGCAGTAAGGCACAAAAATCAACTACTTAACGCAGTGGCAAAGCCACTACTATTGTTGATTTTTGATTCGCACATGATGCCTTACTCGCCTTCGGCAAGTAAGGCATCATGTGCGTCTAAGTCATAAAATCCATGTACTTTAAAGGGAACATCATAATCAGGTACAGTTTCAAAACGTATAAATCCCATACTCTTACCCTCAGGGATAGCAGAAAATGGCACCATACCCAACGGAATCGGTAATTCCAACGGGCTAACCACCACCTCTTTAATATGCTCATTATATTTTTTTTCCAAATATTCAAGTAGCACATTTCCCTCTTCTGCTGTAAAAGCTTCAAGCACGCTTAAAATTGCATCCTCGGCACTTGCACCCTCAGGCGTTGTGCTGTCAGGTTTTGCCACAAGGTCTTCATATTGGCGTAATGTTTCAAGTTCTTTTTCATTAGTATCTGTTCGAAAAAGATATACAATAACGTCACGTCGCCCCTTGAAGCTTTTAAGCATTATTTGTATAAGATAAACACGCTCAAGCTCCACACCGGGTGAAGCTGCAATAATTCTATATTCCATAAGAGCTCCTAAATTATATGGTAAAATGATGTCCAATACAAAATTATTTTCATTGCAAACAGAGTATACGCCAACTGGCGACCAGCCACAAGCCATAAACCAACTTGTGGAAAATATTAATATTGGTGTGAAAGACCAAATACTACTCGGCGTTACTGGCTCTGGCAAGACCTTTACCGTGGCCAATGTCATTGAAAGATGCGAGCGCCCTGCCCTAATTCTTGCGCCCAACAAAACCCTTGCGGCGCAACTCTATAATGAGTTCAAGGCGCTTTTTCCTCATAACGCCGTGGAGTATTTTGTAAGTTATTATGATTATTATCAGCCTGAGGCCTATGTGCCATCATCTGACACCTATATTGAAAAAGATTCATCCATTAATGATAACATTGACAAATTGCGCCACGGCGCAACACATGCACTGCTCACACGTCGTGATGTTATAATTGTGGCGTCAGTTTCTTGCATCTATGGCCTTGGTTCACCTGAATATTATTCCAAAATGGTCATTCCTGTGGAAATTGGTCAGCACATCTCCATGGACAGTTTAATTTCTTGCCTAGTTGAAGTGCAATATGAACGCAATGATTACGACTTCCACCGTGGTACTTTTCGTGTGCGTGGTGATGTTTTGGAAATTATCCCAGCCTATCACCATGAAATGGCCCTGCGCATTGAATTTTTTGGCGATGATATTGAAAATATAAACGAAATTGACCCCCTCACGGGCGACATCTTAGCGCCTGTGCATAAAACCATTATCTACCCAGCAAGCCACTATGTTTCTGCAAAAGAAAATATTAAAAGGGCCATGCATGACATTCGCTTAGAATTGCTTGAGCGCTTACAATATTTTAAATCCAACAATAAATTGGTTGAAGCTCAACGCCTAGAACAACGCACTCAACTTGATTTAGAAATGCTTGAAGAACTAGGCTATTGCAACGGGGTGGAAAATTATAGCCGCCACCTTGATGGTCGCAAAGAAGGCGAGCCGCCATATTGCTTGCTTGATTATTTTCCCAAAGATTTTTTATTTTTCGTGGATGAGTCGCATATTTCCATTCCGCAAGTGGGTGGCATGTATAAGGGTGACCGCTCTCGCAAACAAACATTGGTGGACTTTGGCTTTAGATTGCCTTCTGCCCTTGACAATAGGCCCTTACAGTTTGATGAATTTCAAGAATTTATTGGGCAAACTGTCTATGTTTCTGCAACTCCAGGTCGCTATGAAATGGCCCAATCTCAAGGGCTTGTCACTGAGCAAATTATACGCCCAACAGGACTACTTGACCCCTTGGTGGAAGTGCGCCCAACTAAAGGGCAAATGGAGGATTTACTTGGTGAGTGCAAAAAACGTGTGGCTAAGAAGGAGCGTGTGCTTGTAACCACACTGACCAAGCGCATGGCTGAAGATTTGACAGAATATTGCAATAATATGGGTGTGGTGGCACGTTACTTACACTCAGACATTGATACACTTGAGCGCATGGCAATTTTGCATGATTTGCGAGCTGGCGAATTTGACGTGCTTGTGGGCATTAACCTATTGCGTGAAGGGCTTGATTTGCCAGAAGTATCGCTAGTTGCAATACTTGATGCTGACAAAGAAGGTTTTTTACGCTCTGAAGGCTCGCTCATTCAGACCTTTGGGCGAGCCGCTAGAAATGAGGGTGGGCAAGTGCTACTTTATGCCGATAAAATAACCGCATCCATGCAGGCTGCCATGGGAGAAACCACACGTCGCCGTGGTCTGCAAGAAACTTGGAACATAGAAAATAATATTACACCCACAACCATTAATAAGGCTCTTGATACTCATTTCAAAGAGCTTTACCAAGATTCAGCCAACAATAAACGTGGCAAAAGGGGCGCTACTCAAACCGAGGCCACCAATATGCAATTTATGTCTAGTGAAGACATGGGCAAACAAATTCAAACTTGGGAAAAAGAAATGCGTGATGCAGCCAGACAACTTGAATTTGAAAAAGCTGCCACCTTGCGTGATAAAATAAAAGCCATGCGTGAGGCTTTATTAAACTCTTAATGCACAACTTGTGTTATTTATAAAATTCACTTTTTTGGCCAAAACTGCACTTTAAAAGCATTTGCCTTCACCATGTAAAAATGATAATTGCAAACGATGCAAAACAATACAAACTTAAAAACACTTTCACTTATAATACCTTGCTTTAATGAAGAAAACACACTTAAAAATTGTGTTGAGCGTTGTATGCTGCTTCAACAGCAAGAAGAATTTAAAGAATTTTCTTTAGAACTTATTATTGTTGATGATTGCTCAACTGACAAAAGTTATGAAGTGGCACTTTCTTTACAAAAAAGTTTTCCTGAACTCATCTCCCTATACAAACATGACAAAAATCAAGGCAAGGGCGCAGCATTGCGTACTGGTTTAATCAATGCAAAAGGCGACATGGTCGGCATACAAGATGCTGATGAAGAATATAACCCATTAGATTACCTTACACTAATGAAGCCAATTGTAGAAAACAAGGCTGATGTGGTTTATGGATCTCGCTATTTGCGCCAAGAAACTCGCAAAGTTCTCTACTTTTGGCATACTTGGATGAACAAAGCCTTAACCTTTATATCTAATATGTTCACCAATTTAGATATCAGCGACATGGAAACATGCTATAAGCTTTTCCGCCGTGAAACCATACAAGAGATTGCTCCAAAGCTTAAGGAAAACCGTTTTGGTTTTGAACCAGAAGTTACAGCACTCACAGCTCAAAGTAATGCAAGGATTTATGAATGTGCCATTAGCTATAATCCACGCACTTACGAAGAGGGCAAAAAAATTGGCTGGCGTGACGGTGTGCGCGCTTTGTATTGCATCTTACACTATAGCTCTCACTGTGCACCTTTGCCTATGCAAATTCTTCTTTATACATTCATTGGTTTTTTGGCAGCCATGGCAAATTTACTTACTTTTGGACTTTTTTTAGCGCTTGATTTTCCATTTACACTTGCCACATTGAGCGCATTTCTAATTGCAGCTTTTGTAAATTATTTGTTGTGTATAGCAATACTATTCAGACACAAAGCACGCTGGTCTGCCAAGGGTGAAATGCTAGCTTATCTCTTAACAATATGCATAATGGCAGGTGTTGATCTAGGGGTTACTTCATTATTTTACAACTTAGAGTTTGGAGTTTTAACCAGTAAATTTATGGGCATACTTGTAGGTTTCATAGGTAATTTTGCTTTACGAAAATATTTTGTTTTTTAGTAAAATTTTTTTAGGCCAAACATGGAACATATTTTTCTCTTATTTCTTGCATTCTTTTTGCTTGTAACTGCTGGCTATTTTATATTTCAATTACTTAATATTGAAGAAAAAAACATCTTCACGGCCATGTGGATGGGCATGCTACCCATTGGCTTATTGTCATTTTTTATTAATATTTTCTTCCCATTACAAAGCTACGCTGGACTAATTTGCTTTTTACCAAGTTTACTTGGCACTCCACACAGCATGGCCAACCTCAAGCGATATTTTGCAAACAATCCAAGGCAATGTTATATTCAAGCTAGCTTAATATTTGTCATTATATTTTTTGCTCTAGTACATGCCTCGGTGTCACGCTTAGATAACTTTACCGACACTGGCTTATACCATTTGCAAGCTGTTTCGTGGAGCATGGATTATCCAAGCGTTTTAGGTTTAGGCAATTTGCACTCAAGGCTTGCAAACACCTCACTTTGGTACTCTTTGGCCGCTCTAGTACCTTTAGATTTAGGCTATATACCCATATTTATGTCCGCAATTTTTACCATTGCTACCACTGGCTGGACAATTTCTCACATTTTAACAGTTCAATTTTTTTGGCAAAAAGTATTTTTTGCCTGCATAACACCGCTATGTTATTTTTATCTTCACTTAGAACCCTCGCTTTATATAGATAATGTCTCACTTTTCTTCGCAATTCTTGTGATGTATGAAATTCTAAAAATTGCTTTATCAAATGATCAACAAGTCTACAGCCCCATTGCACTCATTATAGCTTTTCTAGCCCTTGGATTTTCCATTAAACCCTTAATTATTATACCACTTTTATTAGGAATTTTACTTTGCTTTTACCTTTATTACCATGGGAATTTTAGCTTTAAATCTCTTGTTAAGATATTTTTTATTCCCACACTTCTAGGCATGGCTTGGTGTACAAGAAATGCCATTGTTTCAGGTTATCCTATTTTTCCAACTACGCTCTTTGCCCTTCCTGTTGATTGGATTATGTTGCCAGAGCACGTTAATGGTAACAGATTAGCTGTAATGGGGTGGGCAAGATGGCCTCGTTCAGGATACTTAGAAGCCTTGCAAAGTGGCATTTTTTATTGGTTTCCAAGCTGGTTTGATGCTTTTATTAACGACTCAAGAAATTGGAAGATGTTTATCCTCCCCTTGTTTTCAGCATTATTATTATGGGCCATTATTTTTTGCAAAAATGGTCTAAAAGCTAAATCATTATTCATATTTGCCTTTAGCATTACCTCCATTGTCTATTGGTTTTATATGTACCCAGCCACACGTTTTGGTGCGGAATTTGTTTGGACACTCTTAGCTTCAGGCTGTGCAATTTTTGTTACCATTAAATTTTCTTTGCTAGATTTTCTATTAAAAACGGTACATAAAAACTTTCACTTCATAAGCTACACCTTAGTATTTGTTATACTT
>CAYJOP010000040.1:2844-17492 GCA_964371835.1 uncultured Desulfovibrionaceae bacterium | reverse complement strand
TGACGGCGGCTGGCGTAAACCTTGGGCTTGTTCGCTCCTTTGATAATTATTGGCTAGGGGCAAGCCTTGGCTATAGCAATCAATACCTAAAAATGAAGGACATCGAGGCAAAAATTGATAGTGACCAATTTATGCTCAGCGTCTTTGGTGGTGTTCGTTATAATGACTTCTTTGCAGAGGCCGCCCTTGGCTATGCCCATACATGGAATAATAGCAGCAGAAATGTTAGCATAGGCGCAGGACTTACGGCCTACAATGATGAACTCACGGCAAATTATGGGCAAGATAGCTTCTTAGCCAGCCTAACCCTTGGCTATATATTTGAATTTGACAATGATTTTAGAATTATCCCCTCTGTGGGTGTGGACTATGTGCATACGCATAGCCACGGCTTTGAAGAAAGCGGCGGCAATGCCGCCCTTGGCACAGAGGCAAGCAGCTTTAACTCCGTGCAAATTCCAGTAAGCATTACCCTTGAAAAAAGCTTTACAGTGGATGAGGCAATCTTAACCCCAAGCCTTACCGCAAGCTGGAAGCCAGAACTTGGGGATACATACTCCACCACCAATTCAAACTTTGTAAATGCACCTTCTGCTGGTGGCTTTGAAACTAAATCCATAGAAAGTGACCGCCATACCTTTGCCTTTGGCGCAGGGCTTGATATGCAGTTTAGCGAAAATTTTGGCATGGCTGTCAATTATGAATTAAACACCAGAAGCATGTATACTGACCATAGCATTGATTTAGAATTTAAATGGGAGTTTTAAAATAATAAGGTAAGCTAGCTAATTAGATGAAACATATTGAAAAAATAAAGAACCATATGGAGCTGCGTACCCTTGAAAGTATTGCTCCACTCTATGAATATGCAGCTCATATTGATGCGGTATACGGCTTTTTGTGTGATATTCAAAGCAAATATGCTTATGAAAAAGAGTTAACTTTTCAAGTCTTAAAAAATACCCTCAACCTTAATGATGCCATAGATAACCTAAGCCCCATGGGTAGTAGTGTTTTCCTCCCCTTCTTGGAGCAAGCTAAAAGCTTGCATGCACAAGGGAGGCTCCCACATATCCTCATGCCCGAAGACCTCTCAGAGTTTTTTGTTAATTTCATTTACGCCACAACCTTTTTAATAGAGCAATATAAATATGACCCCCATGTACAAGTTAATGTGGGAGATGTAGTTTTAGATTGTGGTGGCTACCTTGGAGAAACAAGCATCTGGGCAGCCATGCAAGGGGCTAAGACTTGTTATTGCTTTGAACCATCATTGCAAAACCAAGAATATGTGCTTAAAAATATTGAAAAACATAAAATGCAAAATAAAATAATCCACGCACCATTTGCCCTTGGTGTGGGTAAGGATGTGGTTAATTTTGAACAAGTGCAAGACAATGGTGGAGCATCATGCCTTAGCTCTAAATCTGCTACAAGCTTTGAAGTCAATATGACTAGCCTTGATTTATTTTGTGCCGAACATAATGTTAAACCTGACTTCATTAAAATGGATATTGAAGGGGCTGAGCTAAATGCCCTTATGGGTGCCAAAAATATAATAAAAACACATAAACCAAGCCTTGCCATAAGCCTCTATCATAATTTAAGCGATATGTGGATGATTCCACTTCTAATTAAAGACATTTGCCCAGAATATTCTTTCTGGTGTAAGAAAAATGCATATATTAGCGAATTTGTACTTTATGCTAAGGTTGTTTAATAAGGACTACACATGAATTCAGAGCATAATAATACCACACAAGACAGCACAGAAGATAGCACAAATACCCCCCAAACCCCAGAGGGTATGCAACAAGATTATGACGGTACTGTACCGACAGATGTAGCCGTTGCTGCGGCTAATCCCATTGTTGACCCCAACGATTTATTTTTCAAAAACCCTTCTGAAGTTCCCACGCAAGAAGGGCCGCTTGGTATTCGCTATGACTTTAATGACGGCGCAAGAGTGCTCTTACCCAAGGGGCAGTGGCATGTGATGCTCACCGACGAAGAGTCGGGTAATATTCTCTTTGCTTGCGATGCCGATGAAGGTTGGGTTGTTTCCACCAAAAAATACTTTGTGCAATTTGGCATTAAAGTTTGGATTCGAGGCGAAGATACCCCCATCCTTGACCATGTTATGGACTTAAAAGACCGCCCTGTGCTCCTAAAATTTCCTGTGGGTACGCTTGGCGACATCTTGGGCTGGTTTCCCTATGCTGAAAAGTTTTTGCAAAGGCATGAATGTATTTTAGAATGCGTTATGGCTGATTATTTTGTGGAGCTTTTTCAAGCTCAATATCCAGATATGAAACTCTCAAGCCATGAGACCCTAACTATGCAAGAACCTTATGCATCTTACCGCATAGGGCTATTCTTTGGCGGTAATAAAGATTGCCAGCCCATTGACTTTAGGCAAGTGGGCTTGCACCGCACCGCAGGGCATATCTTAGGCGTTGACCCCACAGAAGTTCCACCACGCTTAAAGCTTGGGGCAAAACGCACCATTAAAGAGCCATACGTCTGCATTGCGACTAAGTCCTCTTGCCAAGCAAAGTATTGGAATAATGGCTATGGTTGGGATTATGTGGTTAATTGCCTAAAGGACATGGGCTATCGTGTGCTTGCCATTGACCGTGAGCATATTGCAGGGGTAGGCTTTACCTTTAATCATATCCCACGCGGTGCAGAAGACTTTACTGGCAATCTACCCTTACAAGAAAGGGTGGACTTGCTACAATATGCAGACTTTTTTATAGGTCTAAGCAGTGGGCTAAGCTGGCTTGCTTGGGGGGCACGTGTGCCTGTGGTGCTCATTAGCGGCTTTACCCTGCCCACTTGTGAGTTTAACACTCCCTACCGTGTCTATAGCACTCACGGCTGCACAGGCTGTTGGGATGATATTGATATTACCTTTGACCATAAAGACTTTTTATGGTGCCCACGACACAAAAATACCGAACGCATGTATGAATGCACACGCCTAATTACTGGCAAGCAAGTCATGGGGCATATACACAGGCTTATGCAAGACCATAAGCTTACTCCGCCTATAGAGAGAAGCAAAAAGAAGAACTAGTATGATTAAATATAACACTATATTATAGTGCATTAAGCCTTGTTCGCTGTATTTCTTTTTGCAAGCGTTGGCACGTTTGGTGTCAGCATGGACAAGTTGCCGTTCAATCCAGTCACGGTTATAGCCAAGTTCATTGAGCAAGGTTGAGGACCCTGCTCTTTAAAATTGGGAAACCGTATTTGCACATCTCATGCTTCTTATATCCCATACGCCGTAAGACTAGGAGCAAGCTTGTATGATGTATGGTAGGTGTATTTGGACGCATGGACGGGAATAAATACTTACTATCTCCTGTAATTTCTTTGAGTTCATATATCAGCTTAAGGGCTTGGCTTGATATAGGTACAATATGCAGTGTCCTAACATTATACCGACGCATAGTGATTTATTGCTTGCCCTTCTTTTCACTTGACTTTTACCCTTGTTAAGGCACAAAATAAATATCAAGGTAGAATATTAAGGAGATTATATATGCTACATGCTCACAAAGAAGCTGTTACACTTTGTAAAATTTTACTACGCAACGGTTATGACGCACACGTCATCAATGCCCCACTTCAACGCCGCCTAGCAAAAACTGATGCAGAACATATATTTATTGATATTGCTTGTGAACCTGACGCAGAAACTTTATGCAAGCTTCTACCCGAAGCCACTGTTCCCGAAGCACAAGAACGCTATATTGCAAGCCTTACCAAAGATGGCATGACCTTCCTATTCTACAAACTTATAGTTGATGGCGCAACACATCCCGATAACTCACTTATTCGCATTACACCTCGCATGGTGCGTGACATGAATATGGAACAACGCATCACCATGCGCCTAACTCGCTTTAGCACACCAGAAGCCGTAGACGTCTACGAAGGCTTTGACGAAATTAGCAAGGGTGGTGCTGTGCGCCTTATAGGACTACCCGACGAAACACTCCGCAATAACTACCTTTTAGCAATTAGGGCCCTACGCTTTGCTGCAAACTTTGACCTACCTGTAGCCCCCAACACTTGGGTTGCCATCGTTAGGGCCAGTGCCTCAGTCTTAAACTACGTTTCCATGAACGACATGATGGACGAATGGCGCAAAGTTAGTGCCGAATCCATGTGGAAATTTGTTCAATTATTACATGATGCCCACATCTTACAAGGTCTTATCCCCGAAATTTCAGCACTTTCTTGCATAAAACAAATTAAAAATGACTCAGGCGAAGAAGAAACTGTCTTTGAACACACCATAGAATGCATGAAACGCTACCCTGAGGAAGAATTCCACTACGATTGGCTTGGCACACTTGCCATGCTATTTCACGATGTTGGCAAGCTCTACACTGGCGAATATTTCAACAACATGTGGACCTTCTACCAGCATCACCGTGTTAGCGCAAAAGTTACAAGAAAAATCTTGCGCCGCCTGCACTTCTTGCCAGAAGATGTTGATTTAATATGCCATTTGGTACTTCGTCACATGCGCTTTCACTTCATGCTCACAGACCGTGGCATACGCCGCTTCAAAGCTCTTGATGAATACCCACGCCTAATTGAAATGTGCCGTGCTGACATCAAGGCACGCAATGGTAGCTATACATATTTTAACCATAATATTAAATATTTAACTCGTGCAGAAACGCCTGAACAAATGCTTGAGCCGCTATTAAATGGTAATGAAATTATGACCCACACCAACCTAAAGCCAGGGCCAATTATTGGCGAAATCCGCGACGCACTGCTGCAAGCACAAATTGCTGGCGAGGTGGAGAGCATGACTGACGCTGAGGAGTTTGTGAAAGCTTACGCCCAAAAGCACGTCGGCTGATTATAGGTTGTTGAAAAAGCACTATCTGCTTCGTTAGTGCAAAATTTTAGTCGGGTCATGGGGAACAACCCCACTCCCCTCCTAAAATATCACACCTCATTGCATCTAGCACTTTTTCAACAACCTATATATTATTACCGTAATCACTGCGAAAAAGTCTTACGACAAAGTGGTAATACATACATCTAAAAATTATAACCTAGAAATTTTATAATTAATGATAGATATATTAAATATGACATTGCCAGAGCTTGAGGCCTATATGCTAAGCATTGGTGAACCAAAGTTCAGAGCCGTGCAAGTTTGGCAATGGCTTTGGCAAAAAATGGCCCGTGATTTTGATAGTATGACCAATGTCTCAAAATCCACCCGTGAAAAGCTCAAAGAATGCGCCATAATCTCATGGCCCCACATCAAAGCTACAGAAATTAGCAAAGACGGAACCATTAAATTTCTACTCTCGCTCTCAGATGGCGCAGAAGTTGAAACCGTCCTCATCCCCTCAGCATCTCGTGAAGGCAAAGCACGCCTCACCCAATGTCTATCCTCACAAGTGGGCTGCGCCATGGCCTGCACCTTCTGTAGCACTGGTAGCATGGGCTTTGAACGCAACATGACCCACGCAGAAATACTAGGTCAAGTGCTTGTTGCCAGAGATTACCTCGGCGACATCCGACCAGAACACCCCATCCTACGCAACCTCGTATTTATGGGTATGGGCGAACCACTACTTAATTTCAAAGAAATGCTACGCTCGCTGCAAAGCCTTAACGACGACCACGGCCTTAACTTCTCACCCAGACGCATCACTGTTTCCACCTGCGGCATCGAAAAAGGCCTCAAAGAACTAGGCGAATCTGGCCTTGCATACCTTGCCATATCCCTACACGCACCAAACCAAGGTCTACGCTCACAAATTATGCCCAAGGCCGCACATTGGCCACTAAATGACCTAATCAAAGCCCTAAAGTCTTACCCACTAAAAACACGCGAGCGTATCACCTTTGAATACTTACTGCTCGGCGGCGTTAACGACGGCATAGAACACGCCAAAGAGCTCGTTCACCTTGTCTCTCACGTCAAAGGAAAACTTAACCTCATAGTTTACAACCCAGCACAAGGCGCACCATACAAAGCACCAAACCAAGAACGCATCCTGAAATTTGAAAAATATCTCTGGAGCAAAAATATAACCGCCACCATACGCAAAAGCAAAGGACAAGACATTAACGCCGCCTGTGGGCAACTTAAGGCCGCTCATGGCGGTTCATAAGATTTATTTTTTTTGTTAATTAGACTTTCTGGAGGGAAACTTTTCTGAAGAAAAGTTTCCCCCCAGACCCCCCTTCAAAAAACTTTAACGCCATCCACTACGTGGATTGGAGAAATATATTTTCTGGCGCATTACCATGTAAATAGAATAGTAAAGCACCATTATTTAGAACAAATAAGGCACACAAACAGAACATCTTTCTGGTGCCTTCCCCCCTTGCGCAGCAATAAGGGGGGCAGTAGCAAAGCTACTGGCAGAGTGCTGACAAAGTCAGCACGACCGATAAATCAAGAGTAGGTGCAATTCACTTGCACCGTTAAACGATTGATTTTCGTGTCTTACTGCCCGCAAGCTTTGCTTGCGTTGGCGGCACAAACGCCACAAAGTGGGGTTTGTCATCAGACTGGCAGTAGCAAAGCTACTGGGGGGTTCCCATCGGCGCCCCTTTTTTTGAAAATGATAGCAAGCACAAAATAGTAGAACATGCAAAAAAAGGTTGTTGGTTTTTGAAGAATTTTGTGTGTATTTTCAGATTTTTTCTTGTGGCAAGGAAGATGGAAAATTTTGGAGGCAGAACGTATATAAATACGTGCGTTCGAAATTTTCATCTGAAGAAGCCACAAGAAAAAAGATAAATACCGCAAAATTCTTCAAAAACTCACACCAAAACTCAAATAAAAAAATTTGAAAAATTACTAAATTGTGAAATATAACAAAAAAATCATTACCCAAAATCACAAAGGATTAATAAAATGGGATTTTTTACAAACTTAAAAAAAATATTCGACTCATCAGAAACACAAAACCCACAAAACACACAACCCTCTGCATTTACAGAACTTGATGCAGATCAACAAGCGGCCCTATCCCTTGCCTTGCGCCAAGCAGAACCACGCCTCTCCGCTTGGCTTGCCATAGTCCTTGATGGCATAAAAGAAGACAGCCCCCTACTCTGGCAACGCTTACACCACCTCTTAAAATCACTAGATGCTCCCACAAACGAAAGTAATGCCTTTGTACTAGATTTCCAAGCTTGGCTTGAGCGTATGGAATACAAGTATGTTGAAGAATTCCGCTCAGAACTACAATACCGCTTAGCCCTTGCTCTTGACCTTGAAGACGAAGAAGACGAGCGCAACCGCTTATTATTAAAACTAAGCGATGGCCTATCTCGCACCAGAGCACAATTTACAAAACAACTAGACGTGCTATTTGCCTCCCATAACGCTCTTAACGCTAACTTTTGGGAAGAAATGGAAGAACTCCTCATCATGGCAGATGTGGGCTTTGAAGCAAGTATGGAACTTGTTAAGCGCTTAAAAGATAGCGCTCTTAAAAATAACATCACAGAGCCAGCAGAACTTAAACATGTTTTACAAGATGTTTTAGAAGATATTTTCCATACCCCACGCAGAATTGTTTCTTTTAACACACCAGAAGTTGTTATAATGATAGGTGTAAATGGTGTTGGCAAAACCACAACCATTGCAAAACTTGCCCACCGTGACCGCATGCAAGGGAAAAAAGTACTCATTGCCGCAGCAGACACCTTTAGAGCTGCCGCCACAGAGCAACTTGGCGTCTGGGCTGAGCGCATCGGTGCAGATTTTCACCGCAAGGAGGCAGGTGCAGACCCAGCCGCCGTTGCTTTTGAAGCCATGGACAAAGCCTTGCAAGGAAATTATGATGTTATATATATTGATACAGCAGGTCGTTTGCAAACCAAGACAAACTTGATGGATGAACTTAGCAAAATTAGAAATGTTATTGCAAAAAAACACGAAGGCGCACCTCATCGTAGTATCTTGGTTATTGATGCAACTACTGGACAAAACGCACTTTCTCAAACCAAATTATTCAATGAAGCTGTCGGAATAGATGAAATAATACTAAGCAAACTTGACGGAACTGCCAAGGGTGGCGTTGCCATTGCTGTGGCCATGCAATTTAGTATACCCATCACCTATGTGGGCCTTGGAGAAAAATTAGAAGACTTACGGCCTTTCATTGGTAAGGATTTTGCATTAGCTCTATTGGGAGAGCCCAATGTGTCCGAATAGTGACATAAAGATATTTAATATTATTGGCTTTGCCTTCCTCTCCCAAATGTTGGCAAAATAGGAGAATGGAACATTAAGCCATAAACTCTTGTTTTATTATGGATTCTAACTTTACACGGTCAAGAAGATCGGAGAAAGCAGCCTTAACATTTTCGCGTATGTCGCCTGCAACTATGAGGAATAATAGGTCGTCACCAGGCTTAAATTCACCCTCATTGGCATGAGCAACCACGGCAAAAATACCTGAGCGCTGTTCAATTTCTTGACAAATTGCGTGCATTTTTTCTTTATCTACTTGCACGATGATGGATGTAACAGCTTCATGACCTTGACGTGACCAGCTACGCACAACGCCATTGTGAATAAGCATCATACCCACATGGTCCGCAAAGCCTTCGCGCTGTTTAAGTTCTTTGATTGCTAGATTTATATCCATATTTTCTCCTTTTTACTAAGAGGTGTGCTATGCCACTGTTTTCAGAGTTACTAAATAAATTACCCAAATCCAAGGAAACTCGCATGAGTGCACAAGGCTATGCCTTGTGGATTTCTTGGCAAGGCGACCTTGACCCTGCCGTAATTCAAACATTACAGAACTACGGTGGTATGTATATGACCTCAGATCGAGAGCAAGCTTTATGGTTTTTCTTTAATACTGACGTATTTCTTGCCCTTGCTCGCCTTTATGTTTGGGCACGCTTCAACCCTATTACTGTTACAATACAACTTTTGCAAGCACGTTTCCAGCTTGGCGTTAAACGAGAAATTGGCATTGATATCGAATCCATACTCGAGCATCAAGAATCATACCCACATGAAGGACTTGAATTATGGATTCATCATAAAGCACAAGAGCATGTTACTAATGTTCCTGGTATTTCTTTAAATCCTACCAAGCCAAAACAAGGCATGGCCAATGCCAAGTGGACTACACTTGAGGCAGACACTCGCCTACCCTATACTTCATCACAGGGTTGGTATGCCATATTAAAACCTCTTGGAAACCCATTAGACAAAAATTATCAACACGCATGGCCAGTCATGCAGCAAACCATTGCTAATACACTTAAACAAAATAGGCTTAAATTTATTGTTCAAGATGATTTTATCATGGTGCTTGTGGATAATTTGTTGCTTATGAGAACATGGTTGCGAGAACTACTGCGCGATTGCGAAAATGTTAAAAACTCTGACAGGGATTCATACTGGCCCTTTGTAAGTGCCATTGTTGAACGAAAAGGGCTAAATTTTAGTGGAAATTTGTACAAAAAAGTGGGCTTACAGTGGGAAAAGCTCACCCCTGATTTCCCTTATTTAAGTTACAGAACTGCATATTTATTAGGCACTGGCTTTGCCATTCAAGATTTAGGTTTTTCTGACACCCAAAGCAATATGGATAGCTGGTGCACGGTTATGCTTGATGAAGGCGAAGCAGATGTTCACTTCATAACCATCTTAATGCCAAGCCAATTAATGGCAGGAGACCTTGAAGACTGCTTTTTTTGTGGCATAAATACACACGCCTCACATGAATGCCCCACACGAAACCTTCAAACCACTGAAACGCCAAATAATCCCATAGGACTTGGCGTTGATAAAATAAATGAATCATTTAAGGCTATTGAAAAAACTATCGCTCAACACGGGGTACAAGGTTATGATGAACTGCTGAACAAAAGTAGCGATACCTCTGATCTTTTATTGGATATTTTTGAAATCAATTTCCCATCTCAACTCAGAGCAATGCCATATTTTTGGATAAACAGAGGGCGAGAACTTGGCAAAGCTCGGGATAACTCAGAAATTATTCGTGATGAAGGCCCTGTGTGGGATCTTTATGACAAGGTACTAAAGGCAAGCCAAGCTGATTTTTCATTAATTGATAGTGAAATTAAGTCTACAATTGTGCGCGCTCCGCGTGACCCACGCATAAGAACCTTGCATGGTTTTCTATATGTACTAAGACAAGACTATACACAAGCCGCTGCTGCTTTTAAAGAAGCAGCAACACTTACACCCATACCTGCGCTACAAGCTTGGAATGAATATCTTCAAGCGCGTATTGCCGAAGTGCAAGGTGATTATATCGATTCCATTGAGCAATATGACCAAACTTTAAGAGTTGTACCTCAATGGCGTGATATTGAATACCGTAAAATTGTATGCAATATAAAAATGGGCTTTGGCGAACAGGTACTCGGATCTTTAAGTAGATTAATTCATGAAGATGCATCTTATTTTAATCGTTGCATCATAGACCCAGAACTCGGACGAGGCCAAAATCTAATCCTTTCTCATTTACAGCCGCTATGGATTGAGGCTGAAAAATCAGCATTTGCAGAAAAAAAATCCATTCAGCACATGTCTGACAGAGTTAAAACATGGTTTCCGCCCTCACACCCAAGTCATATAATATTAAATAATCATATATCTGAATTAAATACTCTTGCAGCTACGCAAAATTATATGGCATTTTTAGAAGTAACCAAGCGTAGGCCTTCTTGCCAAAAAGAAATTGAAGAATTTATTAAACGGCAGATAGAGGAACTGCAAGCTAGATACAAAGTTTACCTTGATAACTTACAAAAAGTTAGAGATGAAGCGGCTTGGTTTCCATTTCCTAAAATTTTGCGTGAATTTAGTCGCGAGTTTAATGAAGCCGCAGGCGTTATCAACTGGGCATTTGCTTCAAACTTCCATGATGCTGTAACGTTTGGAGAGGCGCAAAAAAACACTGAGCAGGTCGAAACTCTTTTACGCAGTTTGCAACGCAAGCTTAATTTTTTGCGCACAGTTCGTGATGGAACACTATTTGGTCTAACTCTTACCAAAACATTTATTTGGTTAGAGGCCATCGGCTTAACCTTATGCTTCTTGGGCATTCCAGCAATTATCTTCTTTGGGGATATGATTGGTCTTGGTTGGTTAAGAAACATCCTTGCTTCACAGCAGTGGGAAATACAAAAAATACTTTTTGGTATTATTACGATTATTTCTTTAGGAGTAGCAGCTCTTAGGGCCACAATTCTTTTTGACATACAAAAAGATAAGCTTTTAAACGAAGCTCGTGAACAACGTGAACGCTTGCAAAATGATAGACTTGAGCGTATTCGTAAAAAAAGGCAGATAGAAAAAGAAAATCGAGCCAAAGAAGCACAACGCATTAAATTGGAGCAACAACGTCTAAAAATGTCAGGACAAAGCTAACACGGACTAACAGATATTATTTACAACTTCATGAGGATAGTATGAAACGAACCCTTATTGTTAAAGCCCTTAATGCAGCAGGGCCACAAGAACATATAACCATTTGTGGCTGGGTTAGAACGCGTAGAGATGCTAAAGGATTTAGCTTTTTAGAATTAAATGACGGCTCTTGCCTTGGCAATATACAGTGTATTGTCGATGAAGGCACAAAAGCCTTTGAAAATATGAAGGATGCAAATACAGGTGCTGCTTTGCAAGTTGTTGGCTCACTTGTACCCTCGCCTGGTAAAGGACAACAATTTGAAGTAAAAGCTGAAGATATCACCATTTATGGCCTTGCAGACCAAGAAACTTTCCCCTTACAAAAAAAACGTCATTCTGATGAATTTTTACGCACAATTGCCCACTTGCGTTCACGCACCAATAAATATGGCGCAGCATTTCGCATTCGCTCAGCCGCTGCCATGGCTGTGCACGACTACTTTCGTGAAGAAGGTTTTTACCATGTACATACGCCAATCCTAACTGGTTCAGATTGCGAAGGGGCTGGTGAAATGTTTAGAGTAACAACACTTGCCCAAGGCGAAAAGGATTTAAGCAATGATTTTTTTGGCAAAGAAGCAAATTTAACTGTTTCCGGTCAACTGGAGGCAGAAGCCATGGCCCTTGGGCTTGGGCGTGTATATACCTTTGGCCCAACCTTTAGGGCTGAAAATTCCAACACACCCCGCCATGCAGCTGAGTTTTGGATGATTGAACCAGAAATGGCTTTCGCCGACTTACAAGATAATATTGACCTTGGAGAAGGTTTAACATGCTATGTTATTGATAAAATACTTAGCACCTGTGCAGCGGATATTGATTTATTCAATCGCTTTGTGGACACTGAACTGGTGGAAAGACTAAAAAATATTATAGCTAAACCATTTGTTCGCACATCCTACACAGAAGCAGTGGAAATATTACAAAAAAGCGGCAAACAATTTGAATACCCTGTTAGCTTTGGTATTGATCTACAAACAGAACATGAACGCTACTTGGCAGAGGAGCATTTCAAATGTCCTGTGGCTGTTTACGACTATCCAAAGGACATCAAAGCCTTCTACATGCGTCTTAATGATGACAATAAGACTGTTGCAGCCATGGATGTGCTTGTGCCGCGCATTGGCGAGCTAATTGGCGGTTCTCAACGTGAAGATAGACTTGATGTGCTTGAAAAACGCATTAAAGACATGGGCCAAGACCCAAGCCACTATTGGTGGTATCTTGATTTACGCAAATTTGGTTCAGTTCCGCATGCTGGTTTTGGACTTGGTTTTGAACGCCTACTCATGATGTTAACCGGAATTACAAATATTAGGGATGTCATCCCCTTCCCTCGCACTCCAGGAAATTTAGATTTTTAATTTGCTATCCATTTATTTTGCATCCCACTGCCTAAAGCAAGTTTCTGTTTTAGGCAGTATAAATACCTACTGAATGATTATAGACATCTATAATTTTGGCTTTGCTTTCATGAACATTTTTTTGTTTCTTACTTAAAAATATCTATAAATTATCTAAAAATTATCTTGAAAAAAAGATGAAAGCATAGCATGCTACTTGCAATGCATGTTGTTATATAATATAAAAAAAACAACATTTATATTAAATACAATTATTATAGATAATTACTGATTATCTATAGGGAGAATATTGTGGAATTTAGTTTTTACTCTATGATTGCGCAGGCAAGTCTTTTAGCAAAGTGCGTGTTAGCCTTGCTTGTGTTCATGTCCATTGGTAGTTGGGCCTTGATGATTAAGAAATGGTTTATACTTGGAGCTGCTGTAAACAAAGCAAATTCAGGTCTAGCACGCTTTGAAAAAGCAAAAGACCTACGAGATGCTGTACAATCACTTGGTTCTGATCCTTCATCTCCATTATATTTTGTGGCCCATCAGGGTGTTGTGGAATTTAATAAATCAAAAGAACTGGGCAATAGCACAGAAATTGTCGTGGATAACGTCAATCGCTCCTTAAGCCACGGTGTAACCACTGAGCTTACTCGCCTACAAAGTGGTTTGTCCTTGCTGGCAACCACGGCCAACACCGCGCCATTTATTGGTTTATTTGGTACTGTTTGGGGAATCATGAACTCATTTCACTCCATTGGGCTATTAAAGTCAGCATCCCTTGCCACTGTTGCACCTGGTATTTCAGAAGCCCTTGTGGCAACGGCCATTGGCCTTGCCGTAGCTGTGCCTGCCACAATCGGTTATAATATTTTCTTAGGCAAATTAAGTGAGATTGAAACAAAGCTTTCTAACTTTGCTGGTGTATTTTTAAATCGAGCTCAACGTGAGCTAAACGCACATCGCCCAGGCTCGCCAAAAGTTCAAAATGTAGGTAACTAATATGGGTGCCAATATTGGAAAAAAAGCAGGCTTTGTTGCTGATATAAACGTCACACCATTTGTTGACGTAATGTTGGTGTTGTTAATTATATTTATGGTTGCAGCTCCCATGATGAGCGAGGGACTAGAAGTTGACCTACCGCAAACAAAGCAGGTGGAAGTATTACCCACTGAGGTAGACAATCTTATCCTAACAGTACGTAAAGATGGCGTAATTTTTCTTGATGAATATAAAGTTACCCTTGATGAACTTGAGGGTTTTTTAATAAGCCTAGTAAAAGAAAAGAATAAAGGTTTATTTTTGCAAGCAGATAAAGAAGTGCCTTATGGTGTTGTTGTTGACATAATGGGCCAAATTAAAGCTGCTGGCATTGATAAGTTAGGAGTTGTGGCAACGCGCAGCGATGCACCAGCCAAAGGAAAATAGATTTACATGAATTTTCTTGCTTATATTCTTTCCTTAACTCTACACTTAGCACTAATTTTAGGCATTTATTTTTGGCCAAGCGCACCTTTAATTAAACTTGACCAAGAACCTGTTCTTATATCTTTGGTTGAGGGCGATCTTGGCGGTAATAGGGCTCCTTCACCCATTCTTGGACCGCAAGGAGCACAAGGTAAAAAAATTGCCCCTACCATGCCAACTCCACCAAAAGCTGAAGTAAAACCACTTACTCCTGAAACTGCAGCCACTGCCATTGCTCAACCAAAAGAAGAGCCCCAAAAACCTGCTCCTGTAAAAAAGCCAGAACCTGAGCCAAAACCTGAGCCAAAGCCTGAACCAAAGCCTGAGCCAAAACCTGAGCCAAAGCCTAAACCTAAGC
>CAYJOP010000040.1:0-2744 GCA_964371835.1 uncultured Desulfovibrionaceae bacterium | reverse complement strand
CCAAAGCCTGAACCAAAGCCTGAGCCAAAACCTGAGCCAAAGCCTAAACCTAAGCCCGAGCCCAAAAAGCCTAAGGCTGAGCAAAAGAAACCAGCGACAAAAAAACCTACAAAAAAGCCTGCTCCCAAAAAGCCTAAACGTGACCCTGTTGCAGAGGCACTTGCCGTGGCCAAACAGGAAGCTAGTGGATTTAGTGGCGGTGGTGGCGGTGAAGGTGACGGACCAGGCGGAGGTGGCATTGGTGATGTTTATCTTGGGCAAGTCATGATTGCTGTTAGACCTAATTGGAATTTTGAAACCGCCACACGCACCAATTGGGTTTCTGCTGTGCGTGTTAAGGTTGACTCTAACGGCAATGTTCTGTTAGCCAAACTTGAACAAAGTTCTGGCAATGCACAATATGATGCTTCCACTGTTAATGCAGTGCTACGCACCAGTGCGGCAAAAGCTTTTCCAGCTCCGCCAAGCCCAGAATACCAAGAGTTATTATTAGTGTTTAATCCAGCCATGATGGGTTTATAATTTACCAAATTTAAGGAGAATATATGAAAAAAGCAAAATTCTTAATTCTAGCTCTTGCTATTTTTTTTGCAAGTACACTAAGCGGCACAGCATCGGCGGCAGTGGTTGTAGCAGCTGACCATTCAGGCGGATATTCAAACTCCGTACTTGATGCTGTTGTAAAAAAATGGCAGCCACCAGTTGATGGAGTTGAGCGCACCATTCGCATTATGGTCATGCTTAGTGGTGAGGGTGTTGTAGAAGATTGCACAGCCATAAGTGAGTCTGGCTCACCTGAGGCAGATCAAGCAGCATGTAATGCGGTGCGTAGTGTTGGAAAATTTAAATCTCCACCTTACGGACTACCCATGGACGTATTTCTTTCATTTTGGGTATCTAGCACCGAAGGTACTCAAGCTGCCCCAACAACACCTGCTACCCCCTCTACCCCTGTTGCTTCTGAAACTCCAGTTGCACCTGCTGCCGTCGCCGTTGCTGCCACAAGCCCCAAACCCACACTAGCAGAGCAAGCCTCAGCGCCTGCAAAAACCAATGATGCCGCAACAACTAAGCCAACTAGTACGAAAAAGCCAACCTTTGAAGAAAAATCCAATGCCGTAATGGACGAAGACGATTATTATGTTAAAATGGTCATGCGTAAGATCGCTCCTAACGTTGTTTTTCCACCCAACATACCCACTGGCGAGCTTAGCACTTCATTAAGTGTACAAGTTGACGCTCGTGGCACAATTAAGGACATAAAAGTATCTAAATCTAGTGGCAGTGAAGACCTTGATAATGCAATAGTTAAGGCAGCCAAAAAAACCGGCACTGTTAACGCTCCACCAAATAACAAATCACGCAGTCTATTTTTAACATTTATTATAAACAATCAATAGCATCATGGAGATGTAATGCTTAATAAAATTTCTCAATTATCAATTGTACTGTTTATTTTTATGCTGCTTGGCATAAATTCAGCTCAAGCCGTGGTGCAAATTGATATTTACGGTCCTGGACAAAATACCATAAACCTTGCCCTTGCAAGCCCACTGGATGCCCCCAATAGCGAGGCTAAAGGCATGGCTACAGAATTGCAAAAATTAGTAGAGCAAAACCTTAACGTTCTACCTTTTATGGACTTAACACCAAGTAATGGTGTCCTTGGTGGCACTGTGCTTGCTGGCTATGAGCCGCCATCGCTTGATTTTAAGCGTTTTCAACTTGCCGGTTCTGACATTGTTGTAACTTCTTTTTGGACAAGTGACGATACAGTGCAAATCCGCGCCTTTGAAACCAATTCTGGCATCCGCATTTTTGGCAAAGAGTATCCTGACATTTCCAGTGACGACCTAACACAAGTGGCTGATCGCTTCTGTGCTGATCTGCTACAGGTTCTCATTGGGAATGGTGATTTTTTTCGCTCTACCCTTGCTTTTGTGAAAAAAGAAGCCAAATTACAGGCCAATGTTTGGATTGTTCGTCCCACAGGCAGACACCTTAGTCAAGTTACTAGAATGAAAGGTGAATCCATGTCTCCCTCTTGGTCCAATGATGGTCGCTTTATTGTATTTACCCATATTGATGACCGCTCACATGCCCTTGGCGTTTGGGATAGAAGCTCAAACAAAGTTCAACGCATAAGATTTCCAGGAAATATTGTTATTGGGCCAGCCTTTATGCCAAACAATAAGGTGGCAGTTAGCTTATCCAATGGCAAAAACCCTGATATTTTTGTACTCAACCACTCTTTCCAACGTGAAAGTGCATTGGAGCAAAGCAATTCTATTAACGTATCCCCAAGTTTTGACAAGCAAGGTACAAAAATGACCTTCACCTCAAATCGCCTTGGTGGACCGCAAATATTCATGAAAGATTTATCAAGCGGTGCAGTTACACGCATAAGCAGAAATGGCAACTACAACACAGAGGCCAATCTCTCACCAGATGGCACTGTGGTAGCTTTTAGCCGCATGACAGACTTTGGTCACCGAATCTTCGTTCAAGACCTTGTGACAGGCGCTGAGCGTCAAATTACCTTTGGTCCTGGCAGTGATGAACAACCAGCTTTTTGCGGAGATAGCTACTCCATTGCATTTACCTCAAGCCGTAGTGGCACTCGTGGCATCTATTTAACCACACGCAATGGCGGCACTGCTAAAAAAGTAAATACAGGTAGTGGTGATGCATCCTTCCCTCGTTGGGGCATGCCCACTGCTGATTAGTTAGTCGGCACTGAAAAA
>CAYJOP010000039.1:10543-18574 GCA_964371835.1 uncultured Desulfovibrionaceae bacterium | reverse complement strand
TGAATTGCACCTACTCTTGATTTATCGGTCGTGCTGACTTTGTCAGCACTCTGTATTATAGCTTGTCCAGTTATGTGCTTTCAATACAGGCGAAGGCATCGTGATTGTGTATGGATTCTAGGCTTTGAACTTCAACTTTGAACCAAGATACAAGCTCATGTTTGGATAAAAGCATGGCAGCTGCTCGCACCACATCCTCTACAAATGCAGGATGGGCAAAGGCATGCTCTGTGACATATTTTTCATCTTCACGTTTAAGCAAGCTATATACAGCAGATGAGCCAGATTGTTCTGCAATGTCAACAAGATCCTCGATCCAAAAAAATCCTTTCATGCGCACAGCAATGCGTACTAGTGTGCGTTGGCTGTGTGCTCCTTCATTACTAATGGCTTTTGAGCAAGGGCACACTGTCATAACTGGAACTTCCACTTCAAGCAAAAATGACGGTAGATTATCTTCTAAATTGCCAGTGAGTTTGCATTGATAACTCACTAGCCCAGAGGCATGAGATGCAGGTGCGCTTTTGCTTATAAAGTATGGAAATTTAAAAATTATATGTGCTCTTCTGGCTTCAAGGCGAGATTTTACATCTTCCAAAAGAACTTTCATGGATTGGTAGCTAAGCTCCACATCGAGCGCTTCTAAAGCTTCCACAAAGCGGCTCATATGTGTGCCTTTGAATGATGAGGGCAGGTCAACGCTAACATCCACTGAGGCTATGGTATGTTGCCGGCCTTGAGCTCTGTCTCGTACAACTAAGGGTAATTTAAAGTTTTGTACTCCCACTTTATCTATGGGTAGTGGCACAAGGGCTGGACTATTTTGCACATCTTCCATGGTACTTGATGTAGAAAATTTTGGCATGGTTTTGGGCATTATATATCCTGTCCGGTAGAAGTTAAAGAAAATGCGCCATGTTTTACCCCACGAGTGGAGAGTAGCCTGTTGGCAAGGTCACGCACTCGGCCAATTTCAGACTTAAGTATTAGAACTTCAAGGCAATTATGGTGGTCAAGGTGTACATGTAAAGTGGCAATTATGCAGTCGTGGTCATCGTGCTGTATGCGTGTAAGGCGTTTTGAAATATCACTTTGATGATGGTCGTACACTAAGCTAAGTGTGCCTGCGCCTTGTTCCTCTGGTTTGCCCCAAGTGTCTTCCACCAATGATTTGCGAATGAGGTCTCGTATGGCTTCTGAGCGGTTAGCATATCCATTGCGAGTGCATAGCTTGTCAAAGGATTCAAGCAAATTTTCATCAAGCGACACACCAAAACGTGTAGTTTTACTCATATTTACCTCCAAATTTCCCATACTTGCACAGTGACTGGTACGGCTTGAGCGTATATGGCTTCAACCTTTTTTGTATGTACTTTTTTTACATTCCACTGGCGGTGTATGAGTTCTGCACTAAAATGCTCATACACTGTGCGGCAAGGTTCTGCAATCCATGCACGCCCATGTGCGGAGAGGGCATAATCAATAAAATTCATCAAGGGATGGGCAAATGCGCGCTCATACATAACATCACCACCCCAAAGAAAATCTATACTATGTTGCTTAATGGCAGGTGTTCGCCAATCCATTGCCATCCATTGTGGTTTTTTTGCTTGCTCATGGTAATCATATATATGAGCGTTAACTTGGGTATTTTTTTTTGCAAAATGTAGGGCCTCTTTTTCATAATCAAAGGCGAGAACATGAGCATTTAACATGCTGCCCACAAGTGCAGTAAGCCCAAGGCCACAGCCAACATCTAGGCATTTTTTCTTTTCAATAATATGTTTATTTTCGCAAAGCCACTCAGCAAGGACAACACTTGACGGCCATAATTCAGTCCAATAAGGTAGGCGCTCATCTTCAAAATTATTATTTTCGCCATCGTCATTTGGAGTGGTTTTGGTCATGGCATCCCATAGTTCTTCAAGGCTTGCAGCACGGTGCAAGTTAAAATGTTCATGGCATACTTTTACCGAAATAACAGGGCTATATGAAGTTAGTGCTGTTGACATGCTCTCTCTTATACAAAATTGATGTGTGACAATATAATTTCTTGATGTTTAGAGCAAGTATTAAGATTTTGGTAAGATGCGGCTATGGTATGCATTAAATAGCAAAGTTTTAGGCTGACTTGCCTAGTGTTTACTTGTGTAAAATGAGATATTTTGTTATACTAAGGAATAAATATTTTTGAGGTACTTATGGACTTTAACTATTTTGATTTAGTAGTTGCTGCAATTCTTCTTATTTTTTCCATAAAAGGAATGTTGCGCGGCTTTGTAGAGGAAGTGTTTTCACTTGTTGGCCTAGTGGGTAGTGTTGTAGTGGCCTACCATTATTACCCATTAGTTGCTTCATATTTGACGTTTTTAGATAATGAAATATGGAGAAATGTGGCGGCATATGTCATAATTTTTGCTTTAGGCATGATAATTATGGGGATATTTGTTTCTGTTTTACAAAATATAATAACTCTATCATTCGTGGCATGGCTTGATAAAATTTTGGGATTTGGCTTTGGCTTGTGCAAGGGTGTCTTATTTTGCGCAATAGCAGTTATAGTGGGCCAAGTTTTTTTAACAAATTCAGAAATAATTAACAATTCTTTCAGCATGCCTTATTTAGGTAAAGTTGTGGAATATATTAGAATTCATATTCCTCAAGATGTTTTTAATTTGTTTTCTGCCAAGGGCTAAGGAAAAATATGAGTGTCGCACTTGAAAAATTAAAGTCAGTAATCGATAGTCTTATTGCGCCTGATGGTTGTCCATGGGATAAAGAGCAAACCCCTCAATCTCTTGCTGATTACGCCATTGAAGAAGTATTTGAAATGGTTGACGCCATTCGGTCCAATAACGTGCAAGATGTTTGTGAAGAACTTGGCGATGTGCTTTGTTTGCTTATTTTCATTGCTAGACTATATGAAAAGCAATCTGCTTTTTCACTGGATGCGGCTTTAAATTGCAGTGCTGAAAAAATGATACGCCGACACCCTCATGTTTTTGCAGATGTAAGCTTTGAAAATATTGATGAACAATTAAAAGCTTGGGAAGCCATTAAACGTAGTGAAAAAAAGAAGGACGATGATAGCCCACAAGGTATTTACGACTCACTTCCTAAGGGCTTGCCATCATTAATTAAAGCTTACCGTATTCACTCCAAGGCTGCGCGTATTAACTTTACATGGCCTGAAGATCAAGACGTTGAGCAACAAGCAGAAGCCGAATGGCTGGAATGGCTTGACGTGGCACAAGGTAATGACAAAGAAGCTCAAATGCACGAGCTTGGTGATATGCTCTTTACTCTTGTGGAAATTGGGCGACGTAAAGGTATTAAGGCTAGCGAAGCCTTGGATTATACAAATTTGCGTTTTCTAGAACGTTTTTCAAAAATGGAAGAACTTGCTCGTGTGCGTGGCCTTGATTTTGTGGAACTTAGCTTAGATGATAAGGACGCACTGTGGGATGAGGTTAAAGCCTCAGAAAAAAAATAATTTAAGTGTCACTGGAGGCCTGTATGTCCCATGAAGAAAAAAAAGATAATCCCCCTAGTGATGATGTAAAGCTTGATGCCAACGGTGATGCAGCTTCTTCAGTTGCTACCTCAAGCACCACTAACGCCACTTCTGAAAAATCAGATACTGATATTGAAGCTGTTAAAAATACAAAAAAAAGCGGTTTGGGGTTTCTTCGTGGCCGCAATACAGCTTCCACGGATACAGCTAGCACTAATGCAGAAGCAAAAGTTGAAGAAAATAAACCCAATACACAACCTGCCCCTGCAGGAGTTGCCGAAAAATTATTTATAAAAATTAGCGAAGTGCCACTTTTTGCCATATTGTTTTTAGTATTATATTGGCTTCTGCATCAATTTTCTTCCATTTGGTTACCGTCGGTTTACTATTTTGAGGAACTTTATTTAGTTGAAATTTATCAAGATATGCTTGGTCTTGGGCAGTGGATAATACCTCCAACCACTGAAAATATGGAATTTCTATTTCCTGTATTTTTTTGGTTTATGGCTCTTGTGGACTTTATTCCTCTACCAAGTAGTATTTTTCTGCCTCTTGTATCAGCTTTGAGTTTTTTAATTGCTTTGCTTGGAGTATATTATTTAAGTTTTAGTCTTGGCCTTGGTAAGAGGGTGAGCTTTGCTGCTGTATTAATGTCTTTTTCTTGTCTTTCATGGGTAGAGTTAGGGCATATTGTGGGCCCAGAGTTGCTTGGCATGGGACTTTTTTCCTTTGCTCTAGCATTTCTTTTTAGAGGTTGGATTGCAGCATTTGCGCCCATATATTTGATACTAGGTTTTCTATGCACAGCCCTTGCCGCGCTTTGCATGGGCTATTTGCCTTTATGGACTGTATTAATAAGTAGTTTGGTATTTATTGTTTGGCGCGGAACTTTTAGCAGAGCCAACAGATTAGATGCAGTTATGGGCTTTGGTGTATTTGTGTTAATTTTTGCCATATGGCTAATGGCTGTAATACTAGGCAGTGGTCAACATGCAGAGGCGCTTGATGATTTAATGCGGCAACTCTTGATGCCATTTACACCACCATTTTGGCCATTGAAAATAGAGTGGTATGTGGGACTTATTTGGCTTGCCATTGGTCTTATGCCATGGTTATTATTGCCATTGTTCGTTTCATGGTTCAAGGTTTTCAAAAACATCATACCTAGCTTAAAGGCCACTAGAAAGGATAATGCTGGCCCAGCTTGGCTATATATTAGTTTATTTGTGGGAACTATTTTATTGCTACTTGCTGGTGGGTATTCAGAATTATTGCTCGCTCCTATATGGATAATTTTATTGGCTAAAGCTTTGTGCAACTACACAAGCTTTGGCAGTAAGTTATTTTTTGCTGTTATTGCCATAATGGTTTTTGCGGCAGGTATTGCATGTGCTGCGGCGTATTTTGCTCCAACTTCATCCCTTTGGGGAGAATATTTACCAGAAAGCATGGTTAGTGCCATGCCATATCTTAAAGGTGTGCATATTATAGGTGTAGTTTTATTACTTTTTGCCTTAATATTAATGAAATTTACCAATAAAGAATCGGCCGTGGGCTCGCTCTTGGTGGTGAGTTTTCTTACATGTTTACTTGTGCAACCATTTACCATGATAGTTGCGCCGTCCTTGGTAGATAGCAAGGCAAATTATCATCCATTGGGAGTGGGTTTGGGAACTTTGCCCTTTGGCATTGGCGCACCAACCATAGTTTTATCCTTGGGTGAAGGGTTGGAACCATCTCCGGAAGTTGACGCAAGTCAAGAAAGCTTGAAAACTGTTAAGCCAAATGAAGCAGTGTCAGAACCTGAAACACCAGCAGATAAACAAAATCCACAGGCAGAACAACCTGAAAATACAGATAAAAACATAAATGAAGATGTAGTTTTGTTTTAAAACTGCGCAAACTTAATATGAACAAAAGTTAGGAAAAATCTTATATTAAGAGTCCTGCACAATTACTTTTTCAGTATAATTTTGTGAAAATTGTAAAAAAATTTCAAAAAAAAAATTTACAGTGCAGGACTAAAAGGCACGAAAATTAATCGCTTAACGGCGCAAGTAAATTGCGCCTACTCTTGATGTATCGGTTGCATTGACTATCGTCAACGCTCCATAAGACTTCGCATAAGGAATTGTGCAGGAATCTTACATTTGCATTTTTTTTAATCTTAAACTAGGATACTATGTCTTAAAAAACCTTTAATGGAGAAAATATGACTATTAAAACCATTGTTACCTTGATGATTTTTGTTGGTTCACTCTTAGTTATGTCTGTGATTGATGCAGATGCAGCACGTCGCTTTGGTGGTGGTCGTTCTTTTGGGAGTAAACCTTCCATGAATAGATCAACTGTA
The DNA here is from genome assembly GCA_964371835.1 of uncultured Desulfovibrionaceae bacterium. GTDB lineage: Bacteria > Desulfobacterota > Desulfovibrionia > Desulfovibrionales > Desulfovibrionaceae > CAYJAD01. The sequence continues at coordinate 12,707 of CAYJOP010000039.1, read as the reverse complement.
GCTCCAAAACAACAAAACCCAGCTGTTACTCAACAGCAAGGTGCTGGCGCTCAATCTGCAGCACAAGCAAAAAAGCCTGGTATGCTTGGCGGCATGGGTGGTATGTTGGGTGGTCTTTTGGCTGGTAGTTTGCTTGGTTCACTATTATTTGGTGGTGCTTTTACTGGCGGCGGCATGATGGACATTTTACTTATTGCTTTATTGTTATTTTTGGCGTTCAAACTTTTTTCACGCCGTGGTGTTCGCAAGGCCGAGCCGCAACCAGCAGGAGGTCCAGCTCAATATCAGCAACAAAGTATGGGGGATAGGTGGGATCATCTATCACAAGGAGGTGGCACGCCCTCGGCTCCAGCTGGGCCTGTGGTGCCAGCAGGTTTTAATGTTGATGAGTTTTTAGAGGGCGCAAAAATGGCTTATAACCGTTTGCAGGCCTCTTGGGATAAGCGCGATTTAGAAGATATAGCCCTATTTACCAGCGAATCAGTGCAAAATGAAGTTAAAAAGCAATTCGCAGAAGATTCAGAGCCAAGTAAAACTGAAATCTTACTTTGCAACGCACAATTGCTCAGCGTAACAGAAGAAAATGATGAACAAAGAGCCACAGTGTTCTTTGATGTTCTTCTGCGTGAAGCACCAAGCACAGACACAGCCCAAGTTCGCGAAGTATGGCACTTTGTGCGTTCAAATAATGGCGGTAACTGGAAACTTGATGGTATTCAACAAGTAGAGATGTAATGAGTAAGCAGGAACGGTTGATTGCAGGTTTTTTGGAGCTAATAAGCATAGATTCACCAACCAATGGTGAGGATAAAATTGCTGAATTGCTAAAAAATAAACTGCAAGAGCTTGGTTTTACAAATATTACAGAAGATAACGCCGCTGCGGCCATTGGTGGTAAGGCTAACAATCTATTTGCATTTTTGCCAAGTAATGCAGCCAATGCTCAAGAATTGCCAACTATTATGTTAAGTGCGCATATGGATTGTGTTGACCCATGTCATGGCATTGAGGCGCAAATTAATAATGGAATTATCAGCTCCAAGGGTGATACCATCCTTGGAGCTGATGATAAATCAGGTGTAATTGCCATTTTGGAAGGAATTCGCAGGCTTCGTGAAGAAAAAATTGACCATTGCCATGTTCAAGTTATTTTTACTGTTGCTGAAGAAAATGGTGTTAATGGTTCAAGAAACATGGATAAAAGCAAAATCAAGGCTGACTTTGGTTATGTGCTTGATTCTGGTGGTGCACCTGGTAAGATTATTTATGCAGCCCCTGGCATAAATAGGTTTAATATAAAGATTAGAGGCAAGGCATCCCATGCTGGTGTTGCACCAGAAAGCGGTATTAATGCCATTATGGTGGCGGCAGAGGCCTTGGCTAGATTTCCTCAAGGACGTATTGATGAGGAGTCAACAGCCAATGTGGGCAGTATTAAGGGTGGAAATGTTACAAATGTTGTGGCGGATTATGCAGAAATAACTTGTGAAACCCGAAGTTTAGATGCCAAAACACTTGAAAAAACAACCAATAATATTGTAAAAGCTTTTGAGGATGCTGCAAGCGCAAACAAAGCCCAAGTGGATATTGAAGTTAAAAAAAGTTACGGCTCATATAAGCTTGAGCATGGATTGCAAGTTATACAACTGGCTAAGCAGGCCGCTGAAAATTTAGGGCTTGAAGTTAAGCTTGCCAGCACAGGTGGTGGCAGTGATGCCAATAATTTTAATGATTTTGGCTTACCAACAGTGCCTCTAGGTACAGGTATGAGCAAGGTTCATACCACAGATGAATTCATAACCGTTGAACATCTTGAGCAAACTTGCCAGCTTGTAGTAGAAATATTAAGGCTTGCTGGCAGCACAAACGCCACAAAGTGAAGTTTGTGATTAGTCAGCACAGAAAAACCACATAACACACTGAAAATAAATCATTTTTAACTAAAAATGAGCAAATAAAAATGCCAGAAATAAGCGTATGAAATACAACTTTCTGGCATTTTATGCTGCCAAAATACTGTTTTTTTAGTGCCGACTACCGAAATTTTTTGTAAGAAAAATTTCGCGTGCCGTAAAATAAACCAGCATTCACTTCTGGCGTCCCCAAAGGGGTATTTGAAAGCAACGTGCCTCTCTAAACAGCACGCTAAAGCGTGTTGTTCAGC
>CAYJOP010000039.1:0-10443 GCA_964371835.1 uncultured Desulfovibrionaceae bacterium | reverse complement strand
GTTGTAATTACGCCGCCAAGCATGGGTATGCAGGTGCGCTTTACTATTTTGAAATGGTCAACTCCCGTACTACCTGCAACGGCAATGACCAGCCCTGCCACAGGTGACATACTGCGAAACAGGCCAGATGCTGCATGCATTGGCAAAATAATTTGTACAGGCGTTGCCCCCATTTTTAGAGCAATTGTTTGAGCAAGTTCCACAAAACCAAGGAAAGCCGCATTACCACTACCAGAAACAATAGTTAAGGCGGCAATAACCATTATAAGCATGATAGTCATACCTAGCACGCCAAAACCAGCGTAATTTGCAGCTTCAATTAAATGATAAGATACACCAACGCCCTGTAATCCAGAGGCAAAAAACTGTGCTGCAATGAGTAGCATAATCACACCTTTTAGCATGTCACCCATGCCAGATAAAAAAGCCGTGGCTTTTTCAAAAGGCTCTTTAAGGCTACGAGTTCGTAAAAGCTCAAAAAAAAGAGTCACTAAGAATGACATAAACATGGCCTCTACCACTCCAATTTTCACACCACTTATGACTTTTTCGCTAAACACCAAGAGTATAATTAGCGGTAAAGCTGGTAAAATGGCATAAAATGCAGGCAATTTGCTTTGCTCTGTATCATGTGAACTTGTGGAAATTAGCGAATTATCATCCGAATCTGAGTGATCCAGTTCTTTTTTGTCAAAGTACATGGATGTAAAAAAATACAAAACTGCAATAACTAAAGCACTGACAGTTCCAGTAATAAGCTGATAATCCATAAAGTATTGCATGGCTGGCATTTTGGCATATTCTGCCGCCACATTGGTTGTGCCAGATGCTGGACCAAGTTCTAAGCAGGCAGCGGAAGCAAGTGCCGCCGCCGCTGATGGAGCAGAAACATTTAGCTTACGCAATAGAGGAAAAAGCGTCACCAAGAGTAACATGGCAAGGCCAGTGGCGCTGGTAACAAAAATGCTCATAATTTGAGCAAATATCACGGTCATGGCCACGAGAATATAAGGGTTTTTTATGACCATAAGTGGCTTTGAAGTTACCTGTACAAATACATTGGATGCACCCACACAATTCATATAACTTGCAAAACCGCCTACAAATAAAATAATAAGCCCAACGCCGCTTAAATTTTGCCTTGTAATGACCACAAACATGGAGCAAATGTCGATAAAAGTATGTTTTGTATCGGTAAATCCTTTAACTGTATAGTAATTTGCATCAAATGAGAATGCTAAGGTCCACAAAGCAAAGCCAGAAAGTAGCAAGACAATGGTGGTATTAAAGCCCTTAATCACACCATAAACAGTGCCAGCAAAAACAAATAATCCTAAAAAAAGTAATAACATAAAAATCTCACTAGCGGTTGAAGTGAAAAATTATTCTGAAGTACGAGTAACTTCAATAATGGGTGCAAGCTTTGTTATGGAGTCAATAATTCTATAAAGTTGACTTAAGTCAATAACTTCCATGGTCACATCAATAACACCTCTGCCATCCACCATGGTTTTAGAGGAAAGAGCATCAATATTTACATTTTCGTGCGCCAAAACTTGCGTTACTTGGGCAATTACTCCACGCTCATTGCGTGCGATTATGTGAATTCTTGCTAAATATGGTTTATTTTCTTCACCATCCCAATTTACTGAGATAAGTCGCTCAGGTTCCATATTCGGCACGTTTGGACAATCAACACGGTGCACAGCAACGCCCATGCCACGGCTAATGTAGCCAATAATAGCATCACCAGGCACAGGGTTACAGCACTTGGCATAGCGGATGAGCACTCCATCAACACCGCTTAATTTAACGCCACCAGCCACAGTTTTTGCAACTTTAACCTTGGTGTGATTTTCCACAGCAGTTGATACTGCATCAGGATTTAAGACGGCATATAATTTATTTAAGACCTTGCGTGGGGTGTTATGAGCATAGCCAACACTAGCAAGTAGGTCATCTACGCCATCAAAATTCATGTCTTGTGCAACAATGGCAAGTTGACCACCTTTCAAAGCCTTTGCCACATTAAGGCTAACTTTGCGTCCTTCTTTTTCAAGCATTTCACGCCCAAGTGCAAGAGCGCGGGCTCTTTCTTCTGTGCGTAGATAATGCTTAATGCGGCTACGAGCCTTGGCGGTTTTAACAATTTTTAACCAATCTCTATTGGGGTTTCGTGATTGATCAGTTATAATTTCAACGATATCACCATTTTTTAGTGCAGTGCCAAGTGGTACAAGCTTACCATTTACCTTGCTGCCAGAGCAGTGATGACCTACCTTGGTATGAATGTGAAAGGCAAAATCTAACGGAGTTGCACCCTCTGGAAGCTCTTTTACATCGCCTTGAGGTGTATAGACATAAACTTCATCTTTAAACAAATCCAAACGCAAGGAATGCATAAATTCCTTAGAATCACTTTCATCACGCTGACGTTCAAAAATTTCTTGCAACCATGAAAATTGTTCAAGATCTTTAGTGCTGACCTTGTTTTTTTCTTTGTATAACCAGTGAGATGCAACACCATGTTCAGCTTGAGCATGCATTTCATTGGTGCGGATTTGAATTTCAATACGCTCGCCCTCTGGCCCAATGACAGTGGTGTGCAAACTCTGGTAGCCATTGGCTTTTGGCATGGAAATATAGTCTTTAAATCGCCCATGCACAGGCCTCCATTGCGAGTGAACAAGGCCAAGCACTGCATAGCAGTCCTTAATGTCATTAACCAAAACCCTAAAAGCCATAATATCGTGCATTTCATCAAGAGTTAAGGATAATTGCATCATTTTTTTATGTATGCTATATTTATGCTTAATTCTGCCGTAAACATTTCCAGTTAAGCCGTTACTTTTTATAAGATTTTCAATGCCATCAACTACCTTGTCAATGATTTTGCGCTCAACCATTTGGTTGTCTTCAAGCCATGAGGTAATTTGCTTATAAACATCGGGGCGTAAATACTTAAAGCTCAAATCTTCCAAAATTTGTTTAACACGGTGCAGACCAAGGCGGTTAGCAAGAGGTGCATAAATGTCCATGGTTTCTTGTGCAATACGCCTTTGTTTATGTTCTTTTTGGAAGTCTAGGGTGCGCATGTTGTGAATGCGGTCAGCAAGCTTAACCATTAGCACACGAATATCATGGCTCATGGCCAAAATCATCTTGCGAATATTTTCAGCTTGAGCATCTTCTTTTGAATCAAAAGGTATAAGGCTAATCTTTGTAACACCGTCAACAATGTCAGCTACGTCTTCACCAAATAATTCATCTAAATCTTCAACAGTGGCCTTAGTATCTTCCACAGTGTCGTGTAAAAGACCAGCCACAACAGTGGCCTCATCAAATCCAAGCTCAGCAAGGGTATGGGCAACGGCAAGAGGGTGTGAGAGGTATGGCTCACCAGACAGGCGAGTTTGCCCTGCGTGGGCTGAGGCGGCATAAACATATGCTTTTTGAATAAGTGCAAGGTTTGCATCTGAATTTTTTGAAGCAACTTGGTCTAATATTTCTTGAATTCTAATCATTTGTCACACACACCTAAATAAATATATACAATAATGTTGTTTTTAATAATTATAGAAAACTAAATAAGTTTTACATCTATATTTTAATGTTGCAAGTAAAAAATGTCTTATAATTTTAAAAGCATAAAGCAAATTTAACAATACGTTAAAAATAGTGAGGTGCCATAAAACGATAAATTACAGTAGAGTAGTGGAATGCTCATCCAAAACTCAACTAAAAGTTATCACTGAATCCGCAGATTGTTGCCTTTTGGCGTATTGCTTATCCACCATTTTTCAAAATTATACATAATGCCAGCAAGTGCTGGTTCAATGCCCTTGAAGCGAGCTTGCACTATGGGCAAAGCATAAGGCACAAATAAAAAACAATATGGCTGATCTTCATGCATAATTTCTTGCAATTTTGCATAAAGGGCCTTGCGTTTTTTCATATCTGGTGTGCCTCGAGCAGAAACTAAAATTTCATCTATTTCAGGGTTGATATAGCGTGTGAAATTTAGCCCTCCAGACACTGCCTTTGATGAATGCCAAACATCAAAAATATCAGGGTCTTGACCAATGGTCCAGCCAAGAATAACAGTGTCAAACTGGCCCTTGTCAACAAATTCTTTAATAAAGGCTGCCCACTCAACAGTGCGTATCTCAACTTTAACTCCAATTTGTTTCAACTGGCTTTGTATTACAATGGCAGAGAGTATGCGTTGTTCATTACCTTGATTTGTTAGAATGGTAAATGATAAATCCTGACCATCCTTTTCTAATATACCATCATTATTTAAATCTGTATATCCAAGCTCAGCCAATAAGTTTTTAGCTTTTTTTACATTTTGTGCAATGGGTTTAAGCTGTTCATGGTAGGCCCAAGAACCAGGTTTATACGGCCCAAATGCAGCTACACCTTGTCCCATAAGCACACCTTTGACAATACCTTCGCGATCAATGGCGTAAGATATGGCTTTGCGCATGCGCACATCTTTAAATAAGGGATGTAGCATATTAAAACCCATAAATACATACATTGAGGATAAATACTTATATTTATTAAAGTCATTGTCCCACATGGGGCCGTTAGTTTGGCGCAAATATTGTTGCGGTGTAAGGCCCATGTAGTCAAGATTTTTGGCTCTTGTTTCCAAAAACATGGTGGAAATATCAGGTATTATTTTATAAGTAACATTTTCTATGTAGGGTTTGCCCATAAAATAAGTAGGTGATGCGCTTAAAGTCACGCGTAAACCAGGATCCCAATTTTGTAAGCGGTAAGGCCCAGCCCCAACAGGTTTGCGTGCAAAAGTAGTATTGCGCAAATCTTGTCCCTCTAGGATGTGCTTGGGTAAGATGGCACTCATCCAAGAGCTTAAGGATCTAGCAAAATATTTTTCATAAACTACTTCAAAACTATAGCGACCAGTTTTACGAAATTCTTTAACTTGCATAAAATCGCCAGCATATGGAGATGCTGTCTTGGGGTCAGTTACAATCTTCCATGTAAACTCCACATCATCTGCTGTCATTTCAACGCCATCTTCCCATAAAATTCCTTGCCGCAGGGTAAAGCGTAACAGCTTTCCCTCGTTTTCAATGGCATAGCTTTCTGCGGCATAGGGCTCAATTTGTAAATCTTTATTATATTTTAGCAATGAAACATATAGAAAGCCAGCCACATCATGTGATGCTGAGTCAGTTGCAAGGTAGGGTATTAAGTTTGAAGCTTCGCCTATGCTGCCAAAGACTATGTGTCCACCATGTTTGTCATTATTTTCTAGGGTATTAGCAGCGTGTGCAGGTGAAAAATAAAGCATAAAACATACAAAAAGCATAGTTAAAAACTGCGAATTGGAGAAAATTTTCAAAAAATTTTGTGAAAAATTGCACATGTAATTGCTCGATTTTATAAACTTTTTTAAGTAAAATCAAAAAAGTGTTCATAAGTTGAATAGTTTTTGTTGAAAAAAATTTTGCCTTGAGCTACTTTGAATATGCTAGAAAGTATTATCTTGTAAAGCCTTTAGAAATAGTCTGCCTTATGGAATTCTTGTTATATTTTGTGTTGTTGTATAGTAAGGCAGTGAAAATACGTTTTTTATTACGTTATTAGAAGGTTTGTCAATATGACTAGAGCTGAAAAAAACGCTTTGCGCACATTGGTACAAGGTTTTAACCACGATAGTATTCTCGAATATATTAGAGATAGTGGTCAGTACATCCTTTCTGAGGGTGGTGTGCAAAAAATAAATATTACCCAAAATAATTCCGTATGGGAAGTTTCAGGAACTGTACAAGGTGAAGATTTTCAAGTTTATACTCCTGAATTAATAATAAATCTTGATGACTATACATTAAAGCAACAATGTAATTGCTCGGAATCATTTTCTGGCGTATGTCAGCATGTTGCTGCCATAACCTTGCAAATTTTAAATGATTTGCGTGAAGATGATGAACAAGAAGATAACACACAAATAAAAGCCGATTGGAAGCTTAGCTTTCGCTCGTTCTTTTCCACAGAAATGGAGCCTGAGCCTGGTAAGCATTATCTTATTTTTCGCTTTTATCCAGAGCCTGGTCGCCTTGCCGTAGCATTTTTCAGAGGTCGCCAAAATAAATCTGGCATATCCACCGTACACAGCGAAGTTACCTTGGAACAAATATTACGCAATCCTGAGTGGTGTGAGCAATCACCACAACTTATGGACGTTGCAAGGCAAATTGGGCAGCATCAAGATTATTATGGGCATAGGGTAGAAATTCCTGAGGGTTTAGTATCATGGTTTTTCTGGGCAGTGCGCAATGAATATTATATTTTCTGGAAAGAATCCGACAATATAAGCCATGTTGAAAGTGCAACCTTCGTGTTAAAACTCAAGCCAGAAATTTCTTCAGATGGCTTTAGCTTTTCATTGTTATTATTACACGAAGGCAGGCCACCAATTTCTCTTATGCAACAAACCGATGAAGACGTTACCTTTCACGGTCAAATGCCAATATGGGTTTGTTATAATAAGAATTTTTATCCTGTTCAAACTGGACTAAATTTGGCACTCATCCATGATTTATTATACCTAAGGCCAGTGGTTCCGCATGAGGAAATTTCTGAGTTTTTGGATAGAGTTTGGACTAGGCTTCCTGCAACCAACTTATTTGAACCACAAAACTTTTTAAAATTAATGGCACCAATTTTTCAGCCAGCTACATATAATCCTAAGCTTTTTCTTGATGAAGAGGGCAGTCTTTTAACCCTTGAGATTGAAAATATATACGAAACCATTCATGGTGAATTTTTATTAAATGGCCCTAACCCTGATTTTCAAACTGGTAGTTATACATATACAAATTCTACATATCTTGTGCGCAGACACCAAGCAGGAGAGGCGGAGCTTCTATCAATGCTTGCTGGTATGGGCTTTCAGCAGCGTAGTAATAAGTTGTGGTTTTTAGAGCCAGAGGAGGCAATAGCCTTCTTGCTTGATTCTTACCCAACACTTTTAGAAACATTTAGAGTGTATGGCGAAAAAGCTCTTTCACGATATAAAGTGCGCAAATCACAATCTGTCATAACTGCCACTGTTGAAAGTGAAGAAAAAGAAAAATGGTTTAACCTTGATATTGAAATTGAATACGACGGGCAATCAGTACCGTTAGAGAAAATTTGGAAGGCGTGGGTTAAGGGCAAACGTTATGTGCAGCTAAAAGACGGTTCTTATGCAAGCTTGCCAGAATCATGGCTTGAAAAGGTCGCCCATAAGTTACATGCTCTTGGCTTAGACACAAGTAAGCCCCCTCAACAAACATTTCAACAATTTGAAGCACCTGTTCTTGATAGCCTTTTGGAAGATTTCCCCACAGTACATACGGACTCTTTTTGGAATAATTTACGAGATAAAATTCGTAACTTCCGTGAAGTTCGAATCATTGAGTCACCCAAGGGTCTTCATGCAGATTTGCGCGCCTATCAACAACAGGGTATTTCGTATTTGAACTTTCTTTCAGAATATGGTTTTGGTGGCATATTAGCAGATGAAATGGGCCTTGGTAAAACTATTCAAACCCTTGCTTTTATACAACATATGGTTGAAAATAAGCTAAGCGGGCCAAATTTAATTATAGTGCCTACATCAGTTTTACCCAACTGGGATCGTGAGGCTGAAAAGTTTGTCCCAAGTCTAAAACGCTTAATAATTTACGGCACTCGCCGTGAAAATATGTTTAAACAAATTTCTGATTCTCATTTAGTTATAACAACTTATGCACTCTTGCGTCGTGATTTGGAAGAATTTGAAAAGTATGAATTTAACACCATAATCCTTGACGAAGCCCAAAATATAAAAAATCCAAATACCATAACAGCGCGCTCAGTTAGGCATATAAATGCAAGAATGCGCCTTTGCCTATCTGGTACACCCATTGAGAATAACTTGTTTGAACTGTGGTCACTTTTTGAATTTCTCATGCCTGGCTTCTTGGGCTCACAACATTCCTTCCAGCGTGGCATCGTTAAGCCCATTAAGGATGGAGATGCAGAAACGCTAGACTACTTGCGAACAAGAGTGCGTCCTTTTATTTTACGCCGTACCAAGTCCGAAGTCGCAAAAGACTTACCGCCAAAGGTCGAGAGTGTAACTTGCTGTGCTTTGGATGAGCAACAAGCCGAGCTATATACAGCCCTTGCCCAAAAACTCAAGGCTCAGGTACTTGCAGATGTGGACGAAAAAGGCATTGGCAAGAGTCAAATGTCCATTCTTGATGCCTTACTCAAGTTGCGTCAAATCTGTTGTCATCCACGCTTGTTAAAAATTGATATTCCAGGATTTTCCAATAATCTGCCGTCTGGTAAGTTTGATGCATTTAAGAATATGGTTATGGATATTGTGGAAGGTGGGCATAAAGTGCTTGTATTCTCGCAGTTTGTGCAAATGTTGCACATAATTAGGCAATGGTTACAAGCTTCAGAAATTCCATTCTGTTACTTAGATGGTGGTAGTAAAAATCGTTTTGAGCAGGTGGACTTATTTAATAATGACCCGAATATACCAATATTCTTGATTTCATTAAAAGCTGGTGGTACAGGCCTTAACCTAACCTCAGCTGATTATGTAATTCACTATGACCCATGGTGGAACCCTGCTGTTGAAAGCCAAGCCACAGACAGAACACACCGCATTGGTCAAACTAGGCAGGTTTTCTCTTATAAACTTATTTGTCAAAATACAGTTGAGGAAAAAATACTTAAATTACAAGAAGCTAAGCGAGGAGTAGCTGCGGCTATAATTCCAGGGCATGATGCTCTACATTCACTTACCAGAGAGGATTTAGAAATGCTCTTTGATGTATAAATTCAAAATACTCTAAGTAGTCGATGCTGAACAACACGCTTTAGCGTGCTGTTCAAAGAGGTGTTGCCTTCAAATGCCCCTTTGGGGACGCCAGAAGTGAATGCTGGCTTATTTTACGGCACACGAAATTTTTCTTACAAAAAATACTGTTTTTCAGTGCCGACTAAGTATACGACCTGACCAACTAGCACATGCTAAAAATGGCCTTTCATAATGAGCTAGTTGGTCAGGCATTTTTAATGTAAAAATAGTAGTTTCGACTGCTATGCTTAATGAATAAGTAGCCCATCTGTTTATGCCAATAAAATCCGAGTCTTTAAGGTTAATCCATAAAATCATCCAGACAAATTACAAGTAAAATTTGCTATAATTCACACCTCGAAATGGTGTTAATATAGGCAGTTGAAAATTTATTGTTATTTTTTTTTGACAAGATTAATTTTTTGCTTTATATAGACGAGATATTTTGTTTGATTTTATCTATAAATATTTTATTTTAACATATTGGCACATGTTTTGCTATTACAATAAATCATGTCAAATAGTCGACATTATCAATTAACTGTTGGCTAAGTTTTGGATTATTGTATGTGATATTAAAGTTAAACTGTAGTAAACTATAGGGGTTGGAATGTTTTCTTTTCGTTATGTTGCAGTATTTGTTGGAGTGCTAATATTTGTCACGGCTAATAATGCTTTTGCAGAAATAACTTCACGAGCAGCCATGCTTATGAATATGTCTACTGGTCGTATTTTGTATAAACAAAATCCATATGAACTCATTCCACCAGCATCATTAACAAAAGTATTGAGCATGTATGTGGCCATGGACATGGTCAAAGACAAAAAAGTATCCCTCAACACCACTACAAAAGTTAGCTCAGCTGCCATTAGAACTGGTGGTTCTAAAATGCGCCTTAGAAAGGGTGAAAAAATCTCTCTTGAAAAATTACTCATGGGCATGGCAGTATCATCTGGTAACAACGCATCTCTTGCCACCGCTCAATGCCTATCTAAATCCAGCGCGGATTTTGTTAAACTTATGAATAACAAAGCAAAAAAACTAGGCATGCGCAATAGTACCTTTAAAAACCCACATGGCCTGCCAGCTGATGGTCAATTTACCACAGCTTATGACATGCTCAAAATGGCTAGAAGCTACATGCGTGCACACCCTCAAGCCATGCGCTTTCATAACACAAAATCATTTGTTCATAACGGCATTAAACATAGATCAACCAATAAACTTTTAGGCACTGTTAATGGCGTCAATGGCCTTAAAACTGGTTGGACTATAGCTTCAGGGCATAACCTAATCTTCACAGCTAAACGTGGTGATGTTCAATTATTAGGTGTTATCCTTGGTGGCAAAAGCCGTGTGCGCCGTGACAATGAAGCAAGAAAATTGCTTGAAGCAGGCTTTGCCGCTCCAAACTCTGCCGCAAAAGTAGCTCGCAAAGTTGGCAAAGAAAGCTACAGCGCAAGCACAAAATAAACTACAATATTAATATTACAACTAATATAATAACTCCACGCCAACTTAGCTCAGTTGGTAGAGCAACTGATTCGTAATCAGTAGGTCGGGAGTT
>CAYJOP010000038.1:0-18750 GCA_964371835.1 uncultured Desulfovibrionaceae bacterium | reverse complement strand
CAACGTGCCTCTCTGAACAGCACGCTAAAGCGTGTTGTTCAGCATCGACTAAATAGACCTTTGAGCAGCCAGCTTTTCCATGAACTTCACTTGGGAAAGCTGGCTTATTTTTTGAATCCCTTGATTGTTTGTAGACATATATGCAGTTATCAATGACTTTATGTAAAGAATCTGTATTAGAAATATATTTATGTAGCTGTGGTAACACTAACTTCATGAATAAGATTTAAGAAAACACGAAGTTTCGAACAATTTAATCAACAGTATGTGAAATCAAGTTTGCACATACTCTTGATTTTCGTGACTTACTGCCAAACAGTATGGCTGTTTCGAGCGACACAGACCCCTGATGGATTTGTCATCAAACTAAAAAGGCCTCCCTTACGGGAGGCCTTAATAATTAAGCTAAGTTCTAAGAATCTTAGAAGCTGTAAACAAAGCTAGCATTGATGTTGAATGCGTCGGTACCTGTGTAGCGATCGCCCCAAACTTCGTCTTCGTCACCGCTCATATCTAGGATAAGATAAGCAGCGTCAACATATAGCTTTAGGTTGTCATAGATTTTGTAATCACTGGTTAGACCAATTTCGAAAGCATAGTCATCAGTGGTTAGGTACATACCGTTACCGTAGTTGAACTCGGTATCAGGATTCAAACCACCGCCAAGACCATGATTGGTGTAGAATCTGGCCATTTCAGTGTGGTTAGTACCATTGAAATAGTTGAAACGTAAGGTTTGCTTAAGGTCTTCCATGAAGCTAAAGTCTTTTAAGCGAATACCAAGACCCCAAGTACCGATAAGGTTGGTACCAAGTACAGCTTCGTTAGCAAGGTAAGGATTGCCGTTTAAAGCAAAGTTTGAGTACTGGCTGTCGCCGTTACCATTGTTGATAACAGGCATACGCTCAGAACCGTTTAATGGATTGTCGTCGTCACCAGAGCTGTACCAAGCGTAAAGACCTGGAGTACCGAAGTCCATTTTGTACTCAACAAGCAAGCTTGCAAAGTAACCGCTGCGTTGAAGCTCTAAGTCATCAATAGCATAGATGTCATTAGCTTTGTCAACAACAAGAGCACCAGCATTGTTTACATGACCAAAGTCAGCAGAACCGTAGTTTAGATCCCAAGCAATGCGTAGTGGATCAGTAAGGGTTACTTCGCCAGTTAGGCCGAAGTGCCATACACTACCGTAAGAGTATAGATCGTCACGATCTAGAGTTTGAAGAGTAGCAGGCTTCAAACCATATAGAGGTAGAAGACCGTCCAAAGTAGACTGAATGCCTAAATCAGGATCACGGTAAGCGTTTTGACCAACCATTGTGTAGGTTGCCCAAGGAACTAGAGTAAAGCCATCAAATGTAAGTGGTAGAACTAGACCAAATGCATCGACGTTATCCAAGTAGTTGGCGTCAGCTATTTTTGCAGTAAATGCGGTGTCACCATTTTTATTGTCAAAGTTGTCATTGTAAGGACGTGCCCAGAAAGCGGTTAGAGCTACGGTGTCGTTGAACTTGTTAGAAAGCACGATACCAGCTACGTCTTGTACAAATACTTGTGAACCACCAGCATATGATGGAAGACTAAGGCCTTGGATACCCATACGAACTTTTACGTCGGTGCTAGGTACAACCCAATCAAGGTAAGCATGCTTTACTTCAACAGCTACAACGTCAGCGCCAAGACGGCCACTGTCTTTACCCCAAGTGCTGTTACCAATTTCAAAGTAAACAGTACCAGATAGGCTTTCAGAAGCTACTGCTTCTAATTGTAAACGTACACGTTGTACAGCGTTAAAGCTGTCAGAACTGAAGCCAGAACCGGTAACGGTGTTGCCATGTCCACGACGGTCAGTGTAGCCTTCGCCACCATGACCATAATCAAAGCTCATGATCCATTGACCTTTAGCTTTGAAGTCAATGGCGGATGCACCAGTTACGCTACAGAACACAAGGCCAGCGGCCAAAAGTAGTGTTGCTAGTTTTCTCATAGTAATCCTTCCTTTACGCATGAAGCGTGTTTTTTTAGTACCTGAATACGGTATAAGCCGTAAGAAAGGTTATAGAGTAAAAAAGTATTCATGGCAAGGCTTTTGGTAAAAATTTTTTAACTTTTTTTTATGTATTTAATGGTAGTTTGAATAAAATGTTTATAATATAAATGCATTACTCAAAAAACTAATATAATTTTTTTTTATTTTTTATGTAAGGAATTGATTTGAAATAGAATTATGTTTTTAATTTGCTACTATTTTACTGTGCTTTTTCATTCGTTCAGTAAAATTGCAATCTATAATAGTATGTGTTTGTGCAAAAAAGGGCCTTGAAAAACTCGCTATGCTTTTCAAGGCCATATATTTATGGTGATAGTTGAGAAAAATTAGTCTTGAACGCTAAAGTTCAAAAAATTGTCCTTAACGTCCAAGGTTATATTTTGTCCATCTTGAATGTCACCTGCAATTAGCATTCTTGCCAGTGGGGTTTCTACATTATGTTGTATGTATCTTTTAAGTGGTCGAGCGCCATATATGGGATCATAGCCTGCGTTTGCTACAAAGTTCTTTGCATTATCAGTCATACTTAATGTGATTTTGCGATGCTCTAAACGACTATGTAAACGTGATAGTTGTAGATCAACAATATGCTTGATTTGCATTAAGCTTAGCGGTGTAAATAAAACAGTTTCATCCACACGGTTTAAAAACTCAGGGCGAAAATGTGCGCGTAGTTCATCAAAAACTAACTTTCTTGTATGGTCTGACAAATTGCCTTCTTGATCTATCCCCTCTAGCATATGCATAGAGCCAATGTTTGATGTCATAATAACAATTGTATTTCTAAAATCCACAGTTCGGCCTTGATTGTCAGTTAAGCGGCCATCATCTAATAACTGTAGCAAAGTATTAAACACATCTGGATGAGCTTTTTCAATTTCATCAAAAAGCACTACAGAATAAGGTTTTCGGCGTACAGATTCTGTTAATTGGCCACCTTCATCATAACCCACATAGCCAGGAGGAGCTCCAATTAAACGAGAAACGGAGTGTTTTTCCATATATTCGCTCATATCAAGGCGAACCATATTGTCCTCTGTGTCAAAAAGGGCTTGTGCAAGAGCTTTGCAAAGTTCTGTTTTGCCAACACCAGTGGGCCCTAAAAATAAAAATGAACCAGCAGGGCGCATGGGATCGGACAGTCCGGCTCTAGCTCGTAAAACAGCATCAGCAATGGCTTTAACTGCATCTTCTTGTCCAATCACTCGCCTGTGTAACTCATCGCCAAGGCGCAACAATTTTTCACGCTCAGACTCCAAAAGCCTTGTGACAGGGATTCCAGTCCATTTGCCCACAATATCTGCCACATCCTCAGGGCGCACTTCCTGTTTGAGTAGTCTTTGATTTCCCTCGCTGCCACTTTCTGCATCTTGCAGCATTTTTTCTAAGCTGTGCAGGGTAGAATATTTTAATTCAGCGGCTTTATTTAAATCATAAGCGCGTTCGGCTTGCTCAATGGCAAGGCGTGTTCGTTCAATTTGTTCTTTAATATCACGGACGCTATCAATGGAGCCTTTTTCCATTTCCCATTGTTGACGCAAAAGTCCTTGACTAATTCTCAATTCTGCAAGTTCACCTTCAAGCTTTTGTAAACGGTCTTGCGCTGCTAAATCTGTTTCACGTTTTAGAGCTTCCCTTTCAATTTCAAGCTGCATGACCTTGCGGTTGACTTCATCAAGCTCAGCTGGCAATGAGTCAATTTCTGTTCTAATCATTGCAGCTGCTTCGTCAATTAAATCAATAGCTTTGTCTGGAAGTTGCCTGTCTGGAATATAACGACTTGACAGTGTAACGGCCTCCACTATGGATGAATCACTAATACGCACACCATGATGCACCTCAAAGCGTTCTTTCAAACCGCGCAAGATTGATATGGCATCTTCAACATTTGGTTCATCCACCAAAACCTGTTGAAAACGACGCTCAAGCGCTGGATCTTTTTCAATGTATTTTCGATATTCATCAAGTGTGGTTGCGCCAACGCAATGCAGTTCACCTCGAGCAAGCATTGGTTTTAATAAATTGCCAGCATCCATGGCCCCATCAGTTTTGCCAGCGCCTACAATTGTATGTAATTCATCTATAAATAGAATAATTTGGCCTTCTGATTTTTCAACTTCAGCAAGTACAGCTTTAAGTCTTTCTTCAAATTCACCTCGGAACTTTGCACCAGCAACCAGTGAACCCATATCAAGTGCATAAAGAGATTTGCCCTTTAGACCTTCAGGAACATCACCATTAACTATTCTATAAGCTAAGCCTTCAACAATTGCTGTTTTGCCAACACCAGCTTCACCAATGAGCACAGGATTATTCTTAGTGCGTCGTGACAAAATGCGTATAACTCGCCTAATTTCAGAATCACGACCAATTACAGGGTCCATCTTGCCAAGCTTTGCAGCCTCCACAAGATCACGACCATACTTGCTCAATGCTTCAAAAGTATCTTCAGGATTTGTACTGGTTACACGTTTGCCACCACGCAATTCTTCCATGGCCATGCTAAATTTAGCTTTGGTAATGGTATATTCACGCCACAAATCACCAAGGGGTGAAGCAGTGGGTTGGTCTGCAAGAGCTGCAAAAAGATGATCAACGCTTACATACTCATCCTTCATGCTTTTCGCCTCAGCCTCAGCATCGGCTAAAACGCGAGCAAGGCGTTGAGTTATAACAATTTTGCTGGCATCCACGCTAGCACCGCTAACAGCTGGGCGTTTGCGCAAAACAACTTCAATGGCAACGGTCAAAGCTTTAACTTGCACGCCCATATGTTCAAGTATGCGTGAAACAATGCCTTTTTCCTGCTTAACAAGTGCTAGGGCTAAATGCTCAACATCAGTTTCTTGATGCCCCATGCCCGCTGCAAAATTTTGGGCTTCGCTAATGGACTCTCTGGCTTTTTCTGTAAATTTATTTATGTCCATGTTAAACTCCTAATATATTGTGGTAAATTAAATTATTTTTTAACCAGACCCCATTGGCATATACATAGTGTTACCCTTGGGAGATGGTGTGGAGGAGGCCTAGTGCTAGTCAGTTCTTGCTTTAAAAGTGGAAATTTCTGCAAGTTTTTGCCAAAGTTCTTTTTCTTCATCACTTAGGTTTTCAGGCGATTTTATCATGGCCCTAATCATTTGATCACCTCGTGATGTCTCAGGTCCAAGGCCACGTCCACGCAAACGAAAACGCCGCCCAGATGAAGTACCCTCAGGAATGCTCATGTCAATTTCGCCCTCCAAGGTGGGCACGCGAACGGTTGTGCCAAGGGTTGCCTCCCATGGGCTTAAATAGAGATCATAAACTGTGTCCATGCCGTCAACGCCAAGAGTGTGATGTGGTAAAAATTTAATACGCAAAAATAAATCACCTGCCACACCACCAGGAACAGAATTACCTTGGCCTGTTAAGCGAAGTTTTGCACCCTCTTTAACACCAGCTGGAATATTTACTTCCAAGGTGCGTGAGCTTTGTGCGCCACCAAGGTTAATATTACGCTGACCACCATTTAAAGCATCCTCAAGGCTTATGGATATTTCTGCTTGAATATCACTACCTTTTCTTTGTCGTCTTGAAAAACTACCAAATGGATCAGGTCCAAATCCGCCATGGCCACCGGAACGTCCTGCTTGACCAAAGAGCACTTCAAAAAAATCTGAAAAACCACCACTATTAAATTGTTGCCCATCAAAGTTAAAACCTTCAAAGCCTGGAGCACCCTTGAACTGCTGGCCGTGTTGCCAGTTATGCCCTAAGCGGTCGTATAGTTTACGTTTTTCATCGTCTTTTAAAACTTCATAGGCTTCATTAATTTCTTTAAACTTTTCTTCTGCCTTGGTGTCACCTTGGTTTAAATCAGGATGATACTTGCGAGCTAATTTTTTAAAATTCTTTGCAATGTCAGCACTGGATGAATTTCTATCCACCTCAAGAACTTTATAATAATCTTTATATGAAACGCTCATTAACTTCCTCCATCACAAAGCATACTCTATTCAAAGTACTCAAAAAATAATGCCGTATATTATATGGTCAATGGGGTTTTAAAAAAAACTCCATTTCGTAAAAACGAAATGGAGTTTACAGAGTGCTGACAAAGTCAGCACGACCGATAAATCAAGAGTAGGTGCAATTCACTTGCACCGTTAAACGATTGATTTTCGTGCCTTACTGCCAAGGCAGCTTGCCTGCCTTAGGCGGCACAAACACACGAAGTGGGTTTGTCATCAAACTAAAAACTCCATTTCGTAAAAACGAAATGGAGTTTATGCATTTTTTTTATGATTAAAATTTATTTTAAAAAGGGTACAAATACAGAGAAGGCGAAGTTTTATACAAAGAGGAGTTTAGTTAAATAAAAAATCTCAGCGTAAAAACAAGCCTAATGCAGTAAGTGGTACTTTTTTTTAATGAACTCTAACGGCCTTTGGCAGCACGTTTAGATGCTTTTAGTGGGTTAACCTTAGCAGCAGCAGCTACTTTTAGTTTAACGTGAGTGGCAAAGTTGCAACGTCCGCCAACCCATTTGCGCTCAGGTGTAGGATAACTAGCACAAAATTGCTCGCTTTCAAATTCGCGGATGCGATCACATCCGTTGCATTGTTCCACAATGGGAGATAGTAAAAAACCGTTTACTGTTACACCTTCAGCGGTTTTGGTAGCATTTTCTAAAGTAGCCATATTGTCCTCCGATTCGTCATGATTGACGTAAAATTCATTTTGAACTTGGAAACATACTCAAAAAATCTAGGAAGTCAAGAATAAATATGTGGCATAAAAAATACTGGCATAGAATTAACTTAGGACTTCAAATTTTTTTACGCAGTGCATGCATTGCATAATGGGTTTATTTTGGGCGTGGCATGAGCGAAAATGTGCAAAGTCATGCTTATTCCAAATGTCCATGACATTTTCATGGTTTACATTTCCAAAAATAACCTTGTGTGCTTTTTTATCAGGTACATTTAAATAAATGCAGGGTGATATGGTACCATCTGCGTCCATGTAAAAAGATTTTTGTATGTCTTCTCTACATTCTGGGCTAGGCGTAAGGCTTGGCAAGGCATAATAAATATGCTGGCCATTTTCTTGTGCTTTTTGAGCAATCTTTGTAAGTATCTTTTGAGCTTTGGCTATGATTTCAGTATCATTTGGGTTTATTGCTAAATGTGCTTGCGAATCTTCGGCCAAGTAGTCAAGCGTACTCACCACTGATGCATGTACTTGTAATTCTTGCATGAGTTCTGGTAGTTTTTCTAAAGCCTCTAAGCGGTCCGCTAACATTATATAGGCTAGGTGCAGCTCTAAATGAACAGCTAAATTTTTTTTGCGTATATCTTGTAATAATTTAATTCCTTGGCAGACTTTATCAAAATCTGCACCGTGACGAGGACTATTGCTTATGGAGTCCGTACCCGCTAATGAAAAGGCCACAATATCCATGCCGCTTTGAACAATTTTATGGGCTATGTCTTCATTTATATGTAGTCCACAAGAGGTTGAAGATACAAGACAACCAGCTTTGCGAGCCAGCGCCACAAAGTCAAAAAAATGAGGGTGCAAAAGCGGCTCACCCCAACCTTGCAGATGTACCCTTGTGACTTGCTGCAAGATGGGCCAAGCATTTGCGAAGGTATGCGCTTGCATATGCCTTGAATTCCACTGCGAGGCCTTAGTGGTGTGTGGGCAATAGGTGCATTTAGCTGAACAACAAGATGTAACCTCCACTTGCAGGCAGTCAAAGGGGCGTGATTTTGGGCGTACAAGCTCCTTTATAAGCTCCCATATGCTTGGTTCACGCAAGGCACTATGCTCAAGAGGATTTGCATAATCTTTAGCTATGGGGAATGTATTTTTGTTCATAATATAAACCTTTTAATCTATAAAACGTGAAAACCAAGATTTATTTTTATTTTCAATCTGCCATGTGGTTTGCACAAAGGGTAAACTAGGAACAGCTCCCCATTTTTGTTTGAAAAAACGTATGCCAGCATTTATTCCTAGTCCAAGATTACACTGGCTGTGTCCACGACTTTGGGCTTCGTTTAGTAGCTCAAAAAAAACAGCGTCGGCAACACCAGGTGAGGCATTGTCTTGCCTAAAGGCAAACATATAAAATGCTGTACTAAATGACGAAAAATCACCCAATGCGCAAGCGAGCAATTGCTCACTATCCTTGGAGTAGGCAGAAAAAAGCATGGTTTCTTTGGAAGTTATAAGGTAGGTGCTAAGGCGCTGCATGATGGAGCAAAGGGCAGCCTCCATACCTTTTTTTCTGATATAATTAAGCATCAATTCTTGATGTGCACCAGTCCAAGCACCTTGGCCTTGGGCTTTGGTGATGTAAATTTCACGCTCCGAGCGAGCAAGCATATTGCGCACCTTAACTGTGAGTTTTGTTGGTGGCAGGGCCAATAGCCAGTATGCATCTTGCTCTGAGCTTGTTGCATTTGTGGGGGCAAGGCTTGGGCGAATAGGTGCAAGTACAGTGAGGATATGTGTATCATTTTTGGCAATGATTTTTTCAATGCAGGTATTTAAATATTCAGTATTATTAGGGTTTTGCAAGCTATAACCCACTAAGACTGTATTTTCACCTTGCTTATGCACCACATAATCATTCATAAGCTCGCTTTGAACGCCAGAAACTGCTGACACATAACCAAGCAGTTGGTCTGGGGTCATGGCTTGCGCATTTATATATTGTAGGGCTTGGGCTGTATTCATATTTCTGATAAGTTATGCATTTTTGCGTAGAGCTTGTGCTTAAATGTGGGGCGCACTTGGCGAAGGCTAAAGCCATCTTCCACAAGCATGTTTCGAAGATTTAACATGTGGGCTGTGCCCACAAAAACAACACAGCGCCCTTGCTCCATAAAGGGGCGCATCCTTTGACGAAAACGCTCATCTCGCATGCTGATAATAGTTTCAGTGCGAGTGGGAAACTCTGCACTTGTGCCCATAAGTCGCATTAAGTCACCAGCAAGATATGATTTTACATTTTTTTTAATCATGCTGGGCCAGCGGTCACAATTTTGAAAATAGCGCACAACACGGTCAGGCGGTACGGAGTTAAGTGAGGCTAGTTGCTCCTCAAGGCTTTCCATGGCTACAACAGTTTTGCCCATATTGTGGGCAAGAGTCCAAGCTTCAAGGTCCACAGATTGCCGCCAGCCTTGACGCTCCAAAAATCCTGTCCAAAGAGTAAATAAGGCAGTCCAAGGGCGAGTATTTTGCAAAAACCAATCAACATCAATTTTTCGCTTGGCTTCCATGTTCAATAATTTAGGCAAAATGCCCTCAGGTCCACGCACCATGCGGCTTAGCTTGGCAATTTCAGCTGAGCTTAGAAGGTTAAAAAGTGGTTGTTGTTCAGCTGTAAGTTCTCTGCCGTTTGCTTCAACTAATTGTAAACTTTCATTATCCAAAGGGCCTTCAAAAATAACTGTATCAGCTTGGTTAAAAAGTTCAGTAAATGAATTTTCAAAAGAGTAACAAAAAAAGTGTGCTGAACCACCAATCCATGAAATGCGGTCATTTTTTCTAACTTCCCACAGCATGGCATAGGGGCGTTGTTCAGGTAAATTGGCCCAAATTTCTCTTTTGGATAGTCCCACCAGCGAGGAAATGTCGTCTTGCTTTACACCCATAACGGCTTTTAAAATGGTTTCTGCGTGAAATTTTAAGCTGTCTTCGCCGCCAGCTTCTTGCCATGAGGCCATTACAAAGTGTTTTTCAGCCTTACCACCCCATTTTTTCTTAAAGCGTGTGATGCCCTCATTTACGCCAAGCCCCAAATGTATATATTCTTTATGTTTTTCTTTTGATAATTCAATCATATGTGCAAAGAGTAAATCTGCGGCATGGGGCACATAATGGGTTTTGGAATGTGCGCCCAATATATATGCACAAAATTTTTGCGGAGCAAAGTCAAGTAAGAGTGATGCCACAAGGTGTCCTTGTTCATCCCAAGCGTTGAGCAAGTGCAAATCATCAATATTTTGAGACATTACTTGTGCTGTGCTGGCAAAAAGGCTTCGTACTTTATTATTTAGGGGCACACGCGACATAAATTCTGTCCAAAGGCGGCGATGCTCAGCACCAAAGGTATTACCAAGCTCTACCCGCAAATTTTGTGCGGCTTTGGCAATGGGGCTTTTAAGTTTTGAGGGTATGGGCGCAGAGCTTGGTAGAGTATAAAACACGTCACGCTCTTCCACATATTCTTGCATGGTGGGTGGAATGTCTGGTGCAATCGCAAAGCATGATATGGCGGGATTTTTTTTAAGAGCTTTTTCTTTTGCGCTTAAAAAACTTTCGTGGCTGTATGCCCCTTGAAGTGGGTATCCAATGATAGTTAGCCAGTCATCACCTCCAAAGCACAAATAATCATCCTGAACAAAGGCCATGCCACTCGAAACAGCCTGCATAAAGTTTACAGAATGTTCTGGCACATTTGCGAGATTAAGAATGTTTACATGTTGCATAATTGTTCCCCACTGCACAGATTGCTAAACTGTATTCATTTTTCGCATAAAATGTGGTCATATGCAAGCTTTCCTTTTGTTGGGCTTTGTGTTAAACAGAAGAAATAAAGTATATATTTCAACGAGGTAAATATGAAAAAATATTTGTTATTATTGTTGCTTACTGTTGTTCTTTCTGCTTGTACAAAGGATACTGCAAAAACTCCGCTTGAAAATTTGGCTACGGCACTGGAAAAAAAAGACTCAGAGCTTTTCATAGCACAAATTGATATGACTCGCTATGCCAAGTCGCTGGTGGATAATATGACTAGTTCTAGTGAGCCGCTAAAGGCATTGGATGCTGTTGGCAAGATGCTTGGACTTGGTGGGGTGAGTGATTTGTTTGGCTCAGTTCGGGATATGAAAAATAAAGAAATAGAGCGTTTTGAACTTACAGTGGGCACTGGTGAACTTGAGCTCATGTGCAAAGAGAGCAAAAAACCAAAATGCCCTTGGGTGACTAGTTCTTTAAAAAATGCTAAAATTACAGAAATTTCAGAGCAAGCTGCCATTGCCATGGTCACAACACCAACAAATATTAGTACATGGATTGCTCTTTCAAAAATAGGCGAAAATTGGAAAGTAGTTGGTATTTCTGCGCTTAAAGACGTTGCCACAAGCCAAGCTGAAAATAAGGAAGTGCCGATGCCTAAGGCTACAAATGCAGATGAACCATCACCTCCACCTCCAGCCAAGGAAAAAGAAAATGAAGTAGTACGATTTTAATTGATATTTGGAATGTTTGTAAATAGACACAATATTATTCTTGCGTCAGGCTCGCCAAGAAGGCAGCTCTTCTTAAAAGAGCTAGGCCTTGAATTTAGTATATGCATAGCAGAAAATATTGAACCACAACCACAAGTTAATGAATTACCAGAGGACTATGCCTTGCGTGCGGCATTGGCCAAGGGTCAGCATGTGGCTATAAATTCAGTACAAGATGCTTTGGTGGTGGCTGCTGATACAGTAGTTAGTGTTGATGGACTGATTTTGGGAAAACCCAAGGATAGTGTCGAGGCCTTGCAAATGCTGAAAATGCTTGCAGGTAAAAAACATACTGTGATTAGTGCTGTTTGTATAATTTTTCCTCCCTTGGTCCATGGTGAAGCAAGGGAGGAATTATGTTTTTATGATAAAACAGAGGTGGTGTTTCACGCTTGGGATGAAAAAGTTCTTGCAAGCTATGCCGCTTGTGGTGAGCCCTTGGACAAAGCTGGTGCATATGCTATCCAAGGTCATGGGGCATTTTTAGTTAAACATATTAAAGGCTCGTGGAGCAATGTTGTGGGTTTGCCAGTGACCTTGCTTGTGGATATTTTGCTAAAGCGAGGTTTTATTACAACCGGTTAATCCTATTTATATTAAAAAACTACACGCACATGTTCTGAGTCTGGTGCGCTGCGTTTTTCAATACTACCAATCTCCCAAGCATTTATATTAATAGATCTTATACTTTCCAGCACATCGTCAGCATCGTCAGCGTTAACAATAAATACATAACCTATGCCACAGTTGAAAATTTGTAGCATTTCTGGCCAAGACAGTTTGCCCTCTTTTTTAAGCCATTGAAATACTGGTAAAATATCCCAAGTGCCAAAGTTAATGCAGGCTTCAACTTGCGCTGGTAAAACACGGCAGATGTTATCATAAAATCCGCCACCTGTAATGTGCACCATGCCGCTAACGTTAAAATCTCGAATAATGGTGCGAACAACATCAACATAGATGAAGGTTGGGGTGAGCAGTACCTCAGCAACGCTTTGCTCAGTATTTGGAAAGGTGCTTTTAGCTTTAAGTTCGCTTTTATTAAGGATTTTGCGTGCCAGTGAGTAGCCATTAGAATGCAAACCAGAAGAAGCCACACCAATGATTTTTTGGCCAATGCCAATGGAAGATCCGTCAATGATTTTTGAATTATCAACAATACCCACACAAAAACCAGCTAAATCATATTCGCCATCAGCGTACATGTTTGGCATTTCAGCGGTTTCTCCACCAAGTAAGGCACATTTTGCCTGCACACAGCCCTCAGCAATGCCTTGAACAACAGCTTCTGCTTTATCAACGTCAAGGCGGCCTGTGGCAAAATAGTCAAGAAAGAATAATGGCTTTGCACCTTGAACTAAGATATCATTTACGCTCATGGCAACAAGGTCAATACCCACGGTATCGTGCTTGTCAAAATTAAAGGCAAGTTTTAGCTTGGTACCAACACCATCAGTCGCAGAAACCAGTATGGGGTCGTCCATACCTGCAAAGTCTGGCCTAAATAGGCCTCCAAAACCGCCAATGTCTGAAATAACACCATTAATTTGTGTTTTGGCAACTGCACTTTTTATGCGAGAAACTAACTCATTTCCTGCTTCAATATTAACACCTGCGTCGGTATAGGCCTTGGATCGCCCTGATGACATGATTTGCTCCTTGATTAAATTTGTAACAAAGAAATATATAGCAGTTTCTTTGTAAAGTTCCAAGTGCGTATTTTGGAGTTTTTTTGGGGAAAAAGCTATTATTTTTGTTGCAATATGCCGTTATGTATATTAAATAGATTATGAAACATTAGGAGCTTTATGTGCGTATTTTATTAATAATTTGTTTATTACTTGCTTCTCCAGCCCTTGTTTTGGCTAATAATGCTGATAACAGGAGAGACCGTGTGTATGGAACAGGCTCAGGATCTGCTGGAAGTGTAACCACTTATACTGACCCCCAAACAGGAGATATTGTAACCTCGGTTAAGCCAGCACGAAAAAGTAATGAGCAAAATAATCATCAATACAATCAGGGTAATGTTCCGATTTATATTTACCCACAAATTGCACCAAGTTGGCCACATTCTCCAACTCCACCACAACCTTAAGGGGTGCAAATCTTTATGTTTTATAATAAGATAATGCCATATTGTTTTACAGGGACACAAAATACAAGTAACTACTGTTTTTATGTCCAGAAGGAGTACATTATATGTCTGTAGAACTTTGGCGTAAACTTCCAAGCGGAAAGGTGCAATGTTTTTTGTGTAGGCATAATTGCACTTTGAGTGATGGCAAGAAGGGGCTTTGTATGGTGCGAGCGGCTCAAAAAGGTCGAATGTATTCACTAATACCTGACCTTGTTGCCTCTGTGGGTCTTGACCCCATTGAGAAAAAGCCGCTTTATCATTACTTGCCAGGGTCTAAAACATATTCGTTTGGAACCTGCGGCTGTAATTTTACATGTGACTTCTGTCAAAATTATCAAATATCTCGCTTTCCTGCTGACAAAGGAAGCGTTTTAGGAAAAAGAACCTCTGCTGATTTTTTAATATCTGAAGCACTGAAGGCAAAAGCAAGCAGTATTGCCTTTACCTATAATGAACCCACTGTATTTTATGAACTTATGTTTGATGTGACAAGCATTGCTCCCTTGAAAGAACTTGATTGCATTATGATTTCTAATGGTTATCAGACTTTGGAATGCCTTGCTACCCTTTATAACCGCATAAAAGCTGTAAATATTGACCTGAAATCCATGAGTGATAAATTTTATCGCAATTATTGTTCAGCAAAGCTTGCACCTGTACTTGAAAATTTAAAAGTTATGGTGAAAATGGGATGGTGGGTTGAGGTAACAACATTAGTAATTCCAGGTCTTAACGATAGTGATGCAGAGTTGAGAGATGCGGCAAAATTTATTTGTAAAGAGCTTGGCCCTCATGTTCCTTGGCATTTAAGCCGTTTTCATGGTGCTTACAATATGCTTGATAGGCAACCAACGTCCATTGAAAGTCTTGAGCGAGCGCGCAATATTGGCTTTGAAGAAGGTTTATATTATGTTTATGTGGGCAACACTGGTGGCATAAGCTCAGCCTCCACCATGTGTCCAGAATGTAAAACTATATGTATTTCTCGTGAAGGATTTTTTAGTTCCAACGATTTAAAAAACGGAACCTGTACAAAATGTGGTCGTGCTATTGAGGGAGTATGGAGCAAAGTTTAGTTCTAATATATACTGGTGATGGCAAGGGCAAAACATCAGCCTGTGTCGGGCAAGCCATACGAGGCATGGGGCAAGGGTTAAAGCTTTGTTTTGTGCAATTTATGAAGCGTGACGAGCAAGCAGGCGAACAAAAAATGCTGCATGATTTACTTCATGAAAATTTTTTTGTAGGCGGTTTGGGTTTTTTTCGAAATGATGATGAAAGGGCAATTCATCGTGAGGCAGCCTTAAAAACGCTTGCTTTTGCCAATGAGCGTGTGGAAAAAGTGGACATGCTTATACTTGATGAGAGTATATACGCCCTTAATGCAGGTTTATTAAAAAAAGAAGAAATTGAAAATATTGTGGCAAAGGCCAGTGAACATAATACGCATATTGTGCTGTCAGGGCGTGCTGCGCCAGATTGGCTTGTGCAAATTGCACATTTAGTAACACAAATGCAAGAAATTAAACACCCTTGGAAGCAGGGGATAAAAGCCAGTAAGGGAATAGAGTTTTGATGAAAAAGCCTAGTATTTATATTGCAGCATCTTTTAAACATAAGCATGCGGTACGCCTTTTGGGTAGAGAGCTTAATAAGATTGGTTTTGAAATTTTGGACTGGACAGAAAAAGCAACACCTCCTCCTGGCCTAAATTCTGCACAGCGCAGGGAGTGGATGGACACAGATATTGAAGGCGGTCAGGTGTTTTCCTTTTGTCACAATGCCTGCATAAATGCTGATATAGTGATATATTTTGGCGAATCTGGTCAAGATGCTGGAGTGGAAGTTGGCCTTGCTTGTGCAGCTCATGTTCCTATTTTGGGTATTCGTGGACCATTGGAGTCGCCAGGTTTAATGTTGCACGGTGCTACAGATGTATGGATTGATAATATTGAAGACACCTTACATGTGTTTCATAAAATTGCCACTCATTACAATGACGGTTTTAGCAAAATAAAGTCTGAAACTGATGAAAAAGTAAAGGTGCTAAGTTCAAAAATGCTTAAAATGCTTTCAGTATAAATCAG
Organism: uncultured Desulfovibrionaceae bacterium; assembly: GCA_964371835.1. GTDB lineage: Bacteria > Desulfobacterota > Desulfovibrionia > Desulfovibrionales > Desulfovibrionaceae > CAYJAD01. The sequence goes on along the minus strand of CAYJOP010000038.1, from coordinate 3,183 downwards.
CAGGCTTGCAATGTTTAACCATGATAATATAGACTTAAAAAAAGTTAGGCCGCTACAATGCGATGTTATCAAAGATGTAACTATTTTACCCATGGTTGGAGACATTACAGGCAAAATTCCATTTTACGCTCTAGGCGCTTTTGCGGAAAAAAAATCCTTAACGCAAGTAAAGCGCATGGAAACTAGCATTAGAAGTTTTCAACTACCACATGTTAACCCTTGGAAATATTCCACAAAAGAAGTAATTTATGGTGGTATTTTCTTCATGCATTGGGGACATTTTCTTTTGGAAAATTTGCAAAGGCTTTGGTATACAAAGCAATGCAATTTGCCCATTGTGTGGGTTGGGACCAATGGTTTTACATATACTCCCGCCGAGTTTCAATCTTGGCAAAAAGATATTTTTCAGGCTTTAGGCATAACAAATGAACATATTTTCATAAATGAGCCAACACAGTTTGCAAAGGTGCATTTTCCTGAGCCTGGTTCTGGCATCAATACACATTTACATCCAAAACAGGTTGAATTTTTAGGCTATTATGAAAATACTACCAACAAGGGTAGATATGTATATTTTTCTCGCTCCAAAATTAGAGGCTGTGCCAATGAGGAGCAAATTGAAAATATGCTCAAAAAAAGAGGCTGGGAAATTGTCTATCCTGAAAACTTGTCAGTAAGTCAGCAGCTTAAAGCGTTGAGTAAGGCAGAAGTTTGCCTTATGATTGGCGGTTCAGCTCAACATAGCTTGTTACTAACAAAAAACTTGCAGACACGGCTTATTGTAATTCCAAGGGATCATCATACTTCATTTAATGTTATAGCCAACGCTAAGTCTGATAATTATTATTTGCTAAATGTGGGGAAAAAAGTTTTATATTCAGATATATTAGCAAGTAATAATGCCTTGTTCACCATTGATCTGGATGCGTTGGAGCAAGTTGTTGATAAAACATCTAATTTTACAAAAAACCTTGATGATTTTAGTGCGCAACTAACAAAACCTGATAAACTTTTAGCAAAGCAGTTAAGTGTTCCAGCTTTCTATTATAAGCAGCCTAAAGCCTTAACAGAAGCAGAAAAAATGTTTTTTAGGGCATATTTTTTGTATCAAGAAAAAAAGTATGCAGAGGCTTATGAAGTATTTATAAAACTTAAGAAAAATAATTTGTTACAAGATTTTATGCTTGTGGATTATTTTAATGCTGTGCAACAACAAGATATTAAAAGTGGACTTGGTATTTATCAATCGCTAGAAAAACATAGGCATTATGTAGATGCTTTGTTGGTTAAAATTGACAAGAATTTACTTGAAATAAATCACTATGAAAATTTAACAAAATTATTATTGTCTGTGGGCGATTTTGAAACAGCACACAAGATACAGGCAAAGCTTAGTGAAATTTATCCAGATTGGAGTAAGCCGCTATCCCAGCGTGCTCTATTTTATGATTTGCAAAAAAATATTGCAAAAGCCATTGAATACGCAAAAAAGGCAGTGGAAGTAGAGCCTCACAAAATCAAACGCAAGTCAGAACTTGCAAATTATTTGTTTAAAAATAAAGACTATGCCGCTTGTAAAGAAATTATAAGTGAAGTATTAAAAAATAATCCACAATGGGACGAAGCTTATGCTAAGCTTGCAAACATTGCTCAGGCACAAGGTGAGCTTTCAAAAGCCATTGAACTTATAAAAATTGCCATAAAATTTGACCCTAACAATATATTGTATCAAGAAATTTATGCTTCATATTTACAGCAAAATGGAGAGTTTGAAGCATCCACCAAGGTGTTGGCAAGGGCTATGCAACAAAACCCTCGCGTAGCAGAGCGTTATGCCCAAAATGCTAGAATTTATGAGCATAAGGGAGACTTGGAAAAGGCCATTGAATGTGCAAAAAAAGCTGTGGAATATGAGCCGAGAAACTTTGTTTGCAAGGCACACCTAGCGGACTATTTGAGGAAGAACAAAAATTATAAAGAAGCTTTGGAGCTTATGGTTGATGCCATGCATTTAAATCCATTTTGGAGTGAGCCACACTCTCAATTTGCAAAAATTTATGAAGCCAAAGGGAATATTGAGTTGGCCATTGAACATGCAAGGAGAGCAGTTGCGGTTGCACCATATGATGCTTCGCCAAGGTTAGAACTAGAAAAATTAAGAATTAAAAAGCTTGAAAAGTACAGTGGAAATAAGCTTGAGCTTGAACATGCTCTTGCACTTAGACACTCGGCCATTAGGGAGCGTGTGCAAACATACATAGATAGATTTTTTGCCAAAACATACCTTGAAATAGGAGTTTTTGCAGGCAGGACTTTTTTGCATGTGGATGTGCCCTTCAAGGTGGCAGTGGATCCAGTATTTAGTTTTGATACAAAACCATACGCTAACGATAATGTAGTTTTTTATGCTGACACATCAAATGATTTTTTTGAAAAATTTGATCAAGACGCACTAAAATTAGAGCATAAATATCACAACAGTCCATTCAAATTTGACGTAATTTTCATTGATGGTTTGCACACATATGAGCAAGTTCTCATTGATTTTGAAAATTCCATAAAATATAGCCATGAAAAAACCATTTGGATTATGAGCAACACTGTTCCAAGTAATTGCTTTTCTGCCATAAATTCACAAGAAAAATGTAATAAATGGAAGGAGCAAGCTGGATTTAGAAATTGCAATACTTGGCATGGAGATGTGTTTAAGGCCATTTTTACCATACATGATAAGTATACAGACTATTCATATAGTACACAAATTGATGGAAACAATTCGCAGACTGTGCTTTGGCGTACAGAAAAACCCACAAAACGCAAAAGAGTTTTTGGCAAAAAAAATCCCATTGGGCCAATGCGCTATGAGGATTTTTTAGAATATGCTTGGGTTTTGAATTTAGTAAGTGATACAGAAGTTTTTAGTAAGGTGTTTCGAAATATCAATCCTTTAGATTGTAAAACAGGCCAAGAGTATAAAAAAATTATAACTCCCCTAATTTCAGATAATGAAAGCTTGTTAATCTATGAAAACAAATGCTTGCAAGAGAAAATTGCAGAGCTTAGTAAGGCCAATGAATTAAATAATGTTGAATTAATAAGACTAAAAGAGGAAATGCTTAATTTATCAAAACTAAACAAGGCATTGTTAAAAAAATAAAAATTAAGACTCTAGCACAATTCATT